>CAYWRA010000108.1:0-8073 GCA_964460305.1 uncultured bacterium | reverse complement strand
ACCGCCTTTTTCAATCCGGACTCCTCCTGACACCCCATAACTGAGGGATTACTATGAGGCAACTCGCGCACTTGACTTTCGAGGATATAGTGAGTTACTATTGCACTTCGTAACGAGTCGAGAAAGGGAGGATTGGTGTGAGGACGCCATCTTTGGAATATTCTATTGATACCCAGGAGAGGGACCAGACGCTTGCGGGGTACCCCCGGGAGCCCCTGAAACGGGGGTTGCCGAAGACCATCCAGTCGCTTTGCCCCCAGTGCCTCAAGGTCATTCCAGCTGATCTCTATGCCGAAGACGGCAAGGTCATGATGCGGAAGAGTTGCCCCGAACACGGGGAATGCAGGGATATCTATTGGGGCGACGTCGAGCTTTATTTGAGGAACGAGCGCTGGACCTTCGACACCGGCTACGGCATCAGCAATCCCAACGTCACGGGAGACGTTAGCTGCCCGTCAAGCTGCGGCCTCTGCGGCATGCACCTGAACCACACGGTCCTTGGGAACATCGACCTCACCAATCGCTGCAACCTCACCTGCCCGATCTGCTTCGCCAACGCCAACGTGACCGGCTACGTCTACGAGCCATCGCTCGATCAGGTGGTCTCCATGCTCCAGACCTACCGGAACGAGCGTCCCGTCGCGGGGCGTATCATCCAGTATTCAGGCGGTGAGCCGACGCTTCATCCGCAATTCCTGGACATTTTGAAAACAACCGGCAAGATGGGCTTCTCGCACATCCAGATCGCGAGTAACGGCATCACGTTTGCGGACCTCGATTTCGCGATGCGCGCGAAGGAGGCTGGGCTACACACGATCTATCTCCAGTTCGACGGCCTCGACGACCGGATCTACCGGGTGACGAGAGGGAAATCCCTCGTTGACATAAAGGTCCGTGCGATCGACAACATTCGAAAGGCCGACATGAAGATCGCCCTCGTTTGTACGATCGTACGTGGGGTCAACGACGGGGCGGTCGGCGACATTCTAAAATTCGCCATCGCGAACGCCGACGTGATCGCCGGCATCAGTTTCCAGCCGGTCTGCTTTACGGGCAGGATCTCCCACGAGGAGCGGATGAGCAAGCGGATCACGCTCCCCGAGGTGATGATCGGCCTGGAGCAACAGACGGGTCTCGTCAGCCGTTACGATTTTTATCCGCTCTCCTTCGTGAGCCCCTTCTCCAAATTCATCGGAGCGCTACGGGGGGAGCAGATCACCAACTTCACCTGCCACCCACACTGTACCCTCTGCACCTACCTGGTGATCGACGATGAGGGGAAAGCGATCCCGATGTCGCGGTTCATGGACGTTGAAAACCTCGTGACGGAGATGTATCGCCTCGCCGGGAAAACGGAGCGGTCGAGATTCAAGATGTTTGCGAAGATCAAGGCATGGAACATGCTCAGGAAGTTTTACCATGAGGATAAGGCCCCCAAAGGCCTCAGTTTCTCCATGTACCTCCAGACGCTCAACGGGATGCTCGACAAAAAAGTGGGGCGCGGCAAGGACGTTAAGACGTTCCGCACCATGATGGTCGGCGGGATGCATTTCATGGATGCGTATAACTACGACCTTTCGCGGATCAAGCGCTGCGTGATCCATTTCTCATCGCCCGACGGCAAGCTTTACTCCTTCTGTTCGTACAATTCCGGGCCGGTTTACCGGACGCGCGTAGAGCGGGCCCATTCGACCCCCATCGAGGAGTGGAAGAAGGCCAACGGATACTTAAAAACGGTTAAAAGTTAAAAGTAAAAAGTGAAAGAATGTGATTTAAAGCGTCTCCGCAACAATGCACACCGTCCATCCCGCGATCTATAAGAAATTCAAGATATTCTCCCGCTTCTTCATGGGGAGGCCTGTCTGGTGCACATGGCAGGTGACCTACCGCTGCAACTTCAAGTGCTCCTTCTGCGACTACTGGAAGTGCAAGTTAAGCCCATCCGACGAGCTGAGTGTCGCGGACATAGAGCGGGGGAGCAGGAACCTCGCTAAAATCAGCTCGTTGATGATCTCCATCGGCGGCGGGGAACCGTTCCTGCGCCCCGATTTGCCCCGGGTCATCGAGGCGTTGGCGCGCTACCACATGCCGCTCATCACGACCAACGGCTGGTGTGTGACAAGGGAGGTCGCCCGTAGCGCTTACCAAGCCGGTCTCTGGGGGGCGAGCGTATCGCTCGACTACGCGACTGAAGAGAGGCATGACCGATCCCGCGGCGTAAAGGGCGCTTACCTCCGGGCGTTGAAGGCGCTTGAATATTTTTCGGAAGAGCGCTGCGGCAAGTTCCAGAGGGTCAACGTCATGGCCGTCCTAATGAGGGACAATATCGACGAGATCGAGCCGCTCATCCAGATTGCGGCCCGTTACGGCGCCTTCTTCATGGTGCAACCCTATTGCGGACTGAAAGGTGGGAGGCAGGAGTTAGGTTCGGACGTCAGGGTCGCCAAGCGTCTCCTCGATCTGCGCGGGAAATACGAAAACTTCATCTCTAATAAATATTTCCTTGAGCGCTTCGACCTGGCGAATGACGGCGGGGTCCCCGGTTGCAGGGCGGGGAAGGGCTTTTTCAACATCGATAACCTCGGCAGGGTCGCGAAATGCGTGGAGGACCTTGAGCATCCGTTGGGGAACATCGTGAGCGATCCGCCGTTGGAGGTTCTATCTCGTCTCAACGCCGCTTGGCGGGCGAATACCTGCCGTTCCTGTTGGTATAACTGCCGCGGCGAAATCGAGGCTCTCTATAACCCCCGCGGGTTTCTCAACGCCATGCCCGTGGTGCTGTCCACATGGTCGAGAACGCGTAAGAACATACCTCGTTGTTCGTGATGCGTATTTCGCATCTCGTAATACACCCTCACCCCAGCCCTCTCCCTTCTGAGGGAGAGGGGGGCACTGTGGTGCAAACTCACGAAGTATGAAATACGAACGACGCGCTACTGTATCTTAATAATCAACGGCAGTACGATCCCAAATCCGACATAGATGTCGTATTGCCACGTGTAGCGCGGGTATTCCCAGAAGAGAATTGCGCTTAGGATCGGGATGCGGGGGAATTCCCACGAGGGTTTGTTCAACTGCTTCCATGTATAAAAGATCCGGTGCGCCGCGGTGACGTTCGCGAGGATCGCGAGCTCCCAGAGGATGCTCGGCATTCGCCAGAAGAACCCGCCGAGCATGATCATGAAGGTGCGCTCGGACCTTTCCCAGAATCCAACCTTGCACGAGACGCCGACGTTTTCGGCGCGCGCCCTGGTGTAGCTCACGAGTATCGACCCCCCGGTTGCAAGCACCGCCAGGATGACGTTGCGTAGCGGCCCGTGAGCGGCATAGTATATCCCGGCCCCGCCCAGCAGGAGTATATCCGAGTAGCGGTCCAGGCAGGAATCGAAGAAGGCGCCGAAGGCGCTGACGCGGCCCGACTCCTTTGCGACCGCGCCATCAAAAATGTCACACGCCCCCGCGAAGAAGATCATGAGCCCCCCCCACGGGAAACGCCCGGTGGCGAACGCCGCGGCGGCCAGACAGGAGAAGATAAAACCGGTGAAGGTTATCGCGTCGGGATGGACGCCGGCGCGCAGGAGCAGGCGGGTAATCCAATGTTTGAAGGCATTGACCGCGCGGCGGCAGAATCCAGTGTAGGTGTGCATGGTATAAGGATTAAGGATTAAGCAATAAGCTGCCCCCTGCTTAATTCTTAGCCTGATCTATTCATCAACTTTGCTCGGTTGATGAATATCTTACCGTAGCGCAAATAGTTACGCAAAACTGCCACATTCCGCACCAGACTAGTCGGTGCGGGGCTAACCCCGAACCGTCCCGCCCTCCGGGCGGGCCTGGTTCGGCCCGTAGGGTGAATTATTCATCTCGCTTGAGAAGCGAGATGAATAATTCAGGTTAGCACTTAATCCTTAATTCTTGGTTGGTTCAATGCTACGTCCTGCTGCTTCCGCCCCTGATAAACTCCTCCATCCGCTCGCGCGCCTCGTTGTCCGACATCTGTTTCGGGGGGTGTTTCATGGCGTATGCGCAAACGCCGTGGAGGGGGCCAGCGATCTTCCTCTTGCGCGCGACCTTGCAGCAACGGATGACGTCGATAGCCACCCCGCCGCTGTTTGGGGAGTCTTCCACCGAGAGGCGGAGCTCGATGTGCATGGGGATGCCGGCGAATCCCCTGCCCTCCATCCGGAGGAAGCAGACCTTGTTGTCTTTTTGCCAGGGCACGTAATCCGACGGACCGATGTGGATGTTGTCCGGCTCCAGCGGCGTCCGCAGTTGCGACTGGACGGCGTCCGTTTTGGAAATGCGCTTTGATTTTAACCGGTCGTGATTGAGCATGTTGAGGAAATCCGTGTTGCCGCCGGTGTTGAGCTGATAGGTCCGGTCGAGTTTTACTCCGCGATCCTCGAATAGTTTCGTGAGAGTCCTGTGGACGATGGTTGCGCCTACCTGCGCCTTGATGTCGTCGCCGGCGATCGGGATGCCGCGTGTCTGGAACTCCTTGGCCCATGCGGGATCGGAGGCAATGAAAACCGGCATGCAGTTGACGAAGCTCACCCCGGTATTGAGGCAGCAGCGGGCGTAGAATTCGGTGGCCTTCTGTGAGCCTACGGGGAGATAGTTGAGCAGAATCTCCGCGCCGCTATCCTTCAGGAGTTTTTCGACGTCGCAGGGTTTGGTCTCGCAGGGAAGAAATATCTTGTCGGCATCGTATGCCCTCATGTGAGGGGAGATCCCGTCAAGGAGCGGACCGGCGTGGACGGTCACCTTGCTCGGGGGCATGTCGGGAATGATCGTTTGGGTGCAGTTCGGCTTTGCGAAAATCGCCTTGTGGAGCGGTTGCCCCACCTTGCGTTTATCGATGTCGATGGCCGCCACCACCTCTATGTCCCTTGGGGTGTAGCCCTGGATCTCCCAGTGCATGAGCCCAAGCGCCGTGTCTTTTACCTTCTCGATGTTCCGCCGATAATACTCGATTCCCTGGATTAGAGAGCTGGCACAGTTGCCGACGCCGGCGATTGCGATTCGTATCTTGTCTGTCAAAATGGAAGTCTCCTTTTCACGGCTGACCAGTATACAATGCCGGGGCATCGGCGGCAATAAAATTGTGGGCGGCGAACGAGCATCGAGCGATCGAGCTTTGGTATTTGTCATTTGCCTGCCCGCAACGCTCTCGCTTGCGAGGCGGGCGGGGAGTTTGGGGTTTCCCTTCAGGCCAGCGTTTTGCGCTGGTCTTTGCCTGTACGGGGTGTTACAATAACCCGCTTTTCCTCGGTTGTGTATGCGAAAGGGCGAAAGGGGTACGCAGGGTGACGTATGCCGATTATTGTAACTGACCATCCTCTCATCAGCGATTGTCTTGCCCATCTGAGGGATCGCGGCACCGGACCCGCGGAATTCCGCCTGTATCTCAAGCGGGCGGCGACGGTGCTTATCTTTGAAGCGGTCAGGGACATTCCGTTGAAGCAGGTGAGGATAAGGACTCCGCTAGGCCGGGCGAAGGGAGGGATGTTTCAGGACCGTCGCGTTGTGGCGGCGCCTGTTCTGAGGGCCGGTCTCGGGATGCTAGGGGCATTTCTCGACTTGTTCCCGGACGCCAGCATCGGGCTGGTCGGGCTCCGGAGGGACGAGAAGACGTTCCGCCCTCGCGAATATTACCATTCCCTGCCGGATGATCTCTCAGGGAAGACAACCATTATTCTCGACCCTATGCTCGCCACCGGCGGCTCTTTGCTCGCGGCGATCGCCCTGCTTGAAAAGAAAGGGGCGAGAGACATCCGTGCCGTTACCCTCGTCGCTGCGCCGGAAGGCGTGAGGCGCGTGGAGCGGCGTTATCCCGATGTCATGGTATATACGGCGTCCATCGATTCGCACCTCAACAAAAATGCCTATATCGTGCCAGGCATCGGCGACGCGGGCGACCGGATATTCGGGACGGAGTGATTAAATCTTACCACGTAGACACGGAGGTCACGGAGGAATAATTTTTCACAGAGAGTAGAAGAGAATAAGAGATGCTTATGTTTGTTGATAGGGGGGGGTGATTGCCACTCCACAATTGTCGCCGCATGTTTGCTATTCTATCTTCCCCTCTTTTACTCTTTGTAAGGCCGTTACTCTCTCTGGGTTCTCTCCCGAAGGGACCCCCTCGGGGTGTGTCTCCGTGGTGACATACATTATGCTCTCTGCTATTGTTCTTGCGGCGGGGGAGTCGAGGCGAATGGGCTTCCCCAAGGCGATTTTGAATCTCGGGACGGTCAGCTTCATCGAGACCATCTGCTCACGCCTCCGCGAAGCTCGCCTGGATGAGATTATTGTGGTTCTGGGCGCCCATGCCGATAAGGTGAGGCGAGCCGTGCATCTCCCCGGAGTGAAGGTTGTAATCAATACCGAATACAGCCTGGGCCAGCTTTCGTCTCTCCAGCGCGGGATCAGGGAAGTCGATCCGCGTTCCACCGGGTCGATTGTCACGCTCGTGGATCATCCGCTTATAGCAGCATCCACGTACCGGGCGTTGATGGATGAGTGGGAGCGTTTCCCGGAGAAGATCGCCGTCGCACGGTTCGGGGAGCGGGGTGGGCACCCTGTTATATTCCCTCGCTCGCTGTTTGGCGAGCTCATGGAGGCTTCCCCGGAGGTTGGTGCGCGCGCCGTTTTAAGGAGGGATGCGCGGCGAGTGAGATGGGTCGGGTTTGACGATCCTGGCATCGTCGCCGATATCGACAGCCCGGAAGATTACAAAAAATTCGTTAAAATCGTTTAAGTTGTTACAATCGTTCAAGCCGCCGGACGTTTTGGAATATCCGAGGGGCGTGAGGGAGAGATATCATGGACGATGAACTGGATGTGTTCGAGAAGCTTGTAGAGGCGAAGAAGCGGGGCCAGAGTGTAGCGCTCGCGACCGTCGTCGCCACGCATAAGTCTTCTCCCCGCAAGGCGGGCGCCAGGATGCTTGTCTATGCCGACGGATCGAGTGCCGGTACCGTCGGGGGGGGCGTGCTTGAGGCGCTCGTGATCGGAGAGGCGAAAAAGGCGATTTCAAAAGGCGAACCTACCAAATTGGCGTACAGCCTCGATCCCCAAAATCCTGATAACATCACCATGTGCTGCGGCGGCGAGATCGAGGTCTTTATCGACGTGGTTCTCACTCAGGCGCCCCTGATCGTTTTCGGCGGCGGGCACGTCGGCGAAAAAATCGCCCGTCTCGCGGAGGGCATCGGGATCCCGTATATCATCGTTGACGATCGGAAGGAGTATGCAAGCCGCGAGCGTTTCCCTTCGGCCGCCGCGCTTTATGCGGGGCCCTATGAGAAGGCATTCGATGCATTGCCGATAGACAAAGAGACCTATATGGTGATCTGCACCCATGGCCACGCGCATGACCTGTTCTGTTTGCGGAAGGCATTGGGGACATGCGCGGCCTACGTAGGAGTTATCGCGAGCAAAAATAAGGCGCGGTTGTTCCGGGAGCAGCTCGAGAAAGCGGGGGTCCGCGCCGGCGGACGGGTATACAGCCCGATCGGCCTAGACCTAGGCGACAGCTCGCCCGGCCAGATCGCCTTGAGTGTGATGGCGGAGATCGTGAAGCTCAAATCCGGCGGCACCGGGACACATAAGCGGGTGGAGTGATTTTAGCCGCGGATGAACGCGGATAGACGCGGAGCTGGCGAATGTTACCGCACCTGATTACTTTGACATTGGGATTTTGGATTTGGGATTTATGATATGACCGTTACCGTTTCTCTCTTCGGCGAGTACAGGAAATACGCAAGGGAGAGCGAGTTTGCAATGGAGCTCCCCGAGGAGGGGACCGCGTTGGGCGTGGTGGAGAAACTGGGCATCCCCGTTACGCCGTCGCTCTGGGTGCTTGTGGACGGTAAACGGGCGACGTTAGACCGGGAATTGCATGAAGGGAGCGCGGTTTCATTCTTCCAGCCGGTGGGGGGAGGCTGACTGGCGCACCTGATTACTCTGATTTTTTCTGACATTCAGCACAAATTAGGGTCAGACCTCGACTATTGACTAAGTACACTCTGTCATAAATACGATGACATATAAATATTGTTTTCAAAGACC
>CAYWRA010000107.1:0-8102 GCA_964460305.1 uncultured bacterium | reverse complement strand
AGAAGGGCGTGCGCACCGTGAGCGTAGGGAAAGCGGCGGAACTGGTGGGCGCCGAGTTCGATGACGTCATTAAACTCACCGACCCGGGCCTCCTCGACCCCGCGATCGACTTCAGGTTCGTCGACGGGAAGCGGCGCGACACCAACCCCTATTCGATCCAGGGAACGATCAACGCGCTCGCCGCGGCGAGGAACGTTCCGCGGCCTAAAGGGACCTTCGTTTTTGCGAACTGCGTCGATGCCGACAGCCTCTTCGGACATACGATGGACGTCGAAGGGACGCTCAGCTCCATCGAGGAATTCGACCGCATGCTCCCGAAAATCATGGGCCTCCTCGCCCCCGGCGACATGATCGTGCTCACCGCCGATCACGGCATGGAATACCGCGAGGATTACGGGTACCACAGCCTGGAGCCGGTGCCGATGCTAGCATCCGTCATGGGCGCCCGATTCGACCTTGAACTGTTCGAGCGGGAAACCCTCGCTCTCGCCGGCTATCTCGCCGCTCAGGTTTTAGGCTGCGCGGACGAGTACGTGGAGAAATGCGAGCTGAAGAAATATCTCAAGGATGGGGGCGGCAAATGACAAATACCAAATGACAAAACACGAGGAGGTTTTGTCATTTGAATTTTGACATTTGTCATTTCACAAGGAGGATTGCCATGAACGGAACCATCACTTTCAAGGGGAACCCGCTGACGCTTGTGGGTAGGCGCGTGAAGACAGGAGACGCGGCCCCGGATTTCAGGGCGCTCTCGGGAGATTTGAAAGAGGTCAGGCTGTCGCATCTCGGGGACAAGGTAAAAATCCTCACCTCATTCCCATCACTCGACACCCCGGTCTGTGACATGCAGGTGAAGGAGTTCAATAAGCGGGCCACGTCGCTCTCGGGTGAAGTAGTAATCCTGGGGATAAGCAACGATCTCCCATTCGCCCAGAAACGGTTCTGTGAGGATAACGGCATCAAGGGTGTGACGGTGGTGTCGGATTATCGCTACTTCTCATTCGGCTTGAACTACGGCCTGCTCATAAAGGAGCTCAAGCTCCTGGCTCGGGCCGTGTGCATCCTCGATGGGAATAACGTCATCCGGTACGTTCAGATCGTCGAAGAGCTGACCACGCCTCCCGACTATGAACGAGCGATGGAAAGCCTCCATGAAGTGGTGGCAAAACCCGCATTGACGGGACGCGCGGGCGGCCCCGAGCACTGCGTCCCCTGCGAGGGGGGAATCGTCGCATTGTCGAGGGAGGCGGCGGAGAGGGCGGCAGATGAAATCAACGGATGGGCGCTGATCGATGGAAAAAAGCTCCAGAAGGAATTCGTGCTTAAAGACTTCGCGGAAGCCGTGTATTTCGTCGACACCCTCGCGATGGTCGCCGAGGAGCAGGGCCACCACCCCGTACTGGCGCTCATCTACGACAAGGTGAGAGTGACGCTCACCACGCACGCTGCTGGAGGACTTACGGAGAACGATTTCGTCATGGCGAGGCTCATTGACGAAATGGGTAGCGGTAAATAAAAAGCTGCGATACACTACTGGTTAGAGGGGCGCTCAACGAAAGGGGGCTTGGATGAAGAAGCTATTATGGTGCGTAATCGTGTTTGCAGCCGCCTTCGCGACCGTCGTGAGCGGCGCCTGCGCTCAGGCGGCCGGCGAGACGGGAGGGTCAAAGTTACTCAGCGCCGCGGCCCGGAAGATCGCCGATGAGAACAAAGAGGCGCCCGCTGAATATCAGAAGGCGCTGGACCTCGTCAAGGCGGGCAATGCGGCGAAAGCGAAGGGCGACGATGCCAACGCATACTGCCTATACGGTGAAGCGGTCTATCGCCTAAACCTCATCGCCGAGAAGTGGCCCAACTGGAATAGAGATGTCGTGGCGAAGCAGCTCAAGAACATAACCGGCATAAGCGACAAGCTCACGGCGGTCACTTGCAAGAACCTCGAGCAGATGAAGGAAGCGCAGTTCCGCCTCGAAGTCTGGGAACGGCAAGTGCTCATCCTCAACAAGCTCGAGAAGATAGAGAAAAAACTCGATGAAGTGGACAGCGAGTATTGGGACAAGTGGGACAAGTATTTAAAGGACATCTGGCAGACGTTGCTCGATCGGCGTTAGCCCCGACCGATATTAGGACACATCACCCGCTGGATCCGCGCGCTGAGAAGGAATAGGGAGCAGGAAAAGAAGCGCCGTTCCCAGGATGGAGAAGCCCGCCGCCGCACCGAAGGCCGCCGATGGCCCCTTCCATTCCCAAAGTATCCCAACGTAGAGGCTTGAAAACATGTCGCCGGCGGCATTGGCTGTCGCAAGGAGCCCGAGACCGTAGCTGCGGATAGAACGGGGCAGGAGCTCAGAGACATAAGCCTTCTCGATGGTATCCTCTACGGCGATATAGATCCCCGAGAGTGCGAAGACCAATGCGAGCGGCGCGAGCGAAACGAATCTGACGCAGAGAAGCAGATTGCACACCGCACCCAGGCCATACCCCAGCGTGAGCACGTATTTTTTGCTCCATCGGTCTCCCGCGTTCCCCGCGGGAATGGTGGCGAGGGCGCTCACCGCGTTGTGGAGGACATAGAGAACAATGGGGAGGCTAAGGAGCAAGCCGCAGGTTTTGATTGACGCATCAACCCCGAGCCGTCGCACTGCCACCAGGATCAGAAACGTCCGCGAAAAATCCCCCATCCCGAACGTGAGAATAGCGGCGAGCAACAGCCCGAATCCCGTCGGGAGACGCGCATGTATGCCGCGGAGCGTGGCCGGCGTCCCAGGCTGCTGCGGCTTTTCCCTGACAAAGAAATAGACGCTCGACGCAGCCAGAATGCCGGGGATGAGCGCCCACGCGAAGATCTGGCGATAGCCTAGACCGAGGCCGATGAGGAGTGCGGCGAACAGGGGGCCCACTACGGCCCCGATCATATCTCCCGCGCGCTCCAGGCCGAACGCCCTCCCGTAGTACGGCAGCGGGACTGCATCTGCCACCAGGAAATCCCTCAGCGGAGCACGGTAGCCCCTCCCGATCCACGCCGTGGATCGGAGCGTCAGAAAGGCCCAGAATCCGCGCCCCCACGCCAGCGCCGCAGTAGCGATGGCAGTGATCAGGTATCCGAATGCAGTGATCGTTTTTTTGCGGGAGAGGCGCTGACCGAGGTATCCACCGCACAGCTTTGCCATGCTGTTGAGGAAGTCTGCCACGCCCTCGATCGCGCCCAACGCCGCCGCCCCCAGCCCCACCGTACCGATGAACATCGGCAGGACCGCCGTGGCCATTTCGTGAGCGATGTCACTGAGGAGGCTGGCCGACGCGATTGCAATCACGGAGAGGGAAAGCCAAGAGGCGCCGCGAGGATGTCGCATTCGTCTCACCGAAACCCAGTTCGGGATCCCGCCGGGATTTCCCGGCTCAGTAGCTCCCCTCGAGAATCAGATCGTGGATGCCGTCAACGGTCTTCCTGATCTGGCGTCCGGTGTTGTGACATCCAGCGAGCAGCGCGAGGGCGAGCAGAAGGAGTAGTGCGGCCCTACAAAATATTTTCATGGCTTTCCTCGAAGTAGTAAGGATTAAGGAGTAAGCTTGAGGCAGTTTATTTCTTAATCCTTAATTCTCACTACTTAATTCCGATTGCTTAATCCTTACCACTTAATCCTGGCCCCGGCCGCCCCCGGCGGGCCCAGCGGTTCAAGGCGCTCCGCCGTTCTTACGCCGCCGCTGGCGCTGCGGCTTCACGGGTGATTTGCCCTTCGTCCCCTCATCCGACTGCTTCGTCTTGGTGAACGTCGATACGTCGAATGCCACGTCGAGCAGTAGCGAATTGTTGTTGTCCGGCTTGATCGACAGCTCCTTGACGGTGAGGAGCTGGTCCGAATTTTCGATTTCGAAGAGATAGCTCACCAGCTTCTCCAACTGAACGTTCTTGAGCCTGACGGTGGCGATGTCCTCCTGGTAGATTTCGTTGATCTTCGTAGCATCGAGCTTTATGTCCTCGAGATTGGGGAGTATCTCCGTTTTCTGCGCGAGCTTGCTCAGGAAGTCGTGGGGGTTGAATTCGGCGGTGCGCTGATCGAGGCGCTGCCGGATCTCCTTGATCTCCTTGTCGAGCGCGCCGTAGCGCGTTCGTATGCGCCGCGCGGTAAGCAGGTCCCCCCTCATCTGCGGAACCTCCGCTTGCATGCGATCGGCGTATTGCAGGAACGGGCTGATGGCGAGCTGATAGACCAGGAACGCCGCGATCGCCGCAAGGGCGACCGAGATCAGGCGCTTTTCTCTATGTGAGATCTTCTTCATAGAAGGCTTCACTTCCCAACAGACGCGGTGAGTTTGAACTTGTGCTTGTTCCCTCCGTGCGCCGAAGTGGAGGGGACGTCAACGGATTTGAAATATTTCGATTTCTGGAGCGACTGCTTGATCTTATCCGCATCGGCGGGGCTGTCGACCAGGCCGTCCATCTCCACTTTCTCCTGGCTGATGGACAAATTGGTCACCTGCACCTTGATCTCCGGCGGGAAGAGCGCGCTGATTTCCCTCAGTATTTCGAGCGAGGAGATCGCCCTGGCCGAGAGCGCCGAGAATCGTTCGTAGGAGCGCTGATACTCCTTATACTTCTGCTCCATTGCGCCCGCTATGGAGATTGCGTCCACGACCTTATCGCCCGGGAAGGTCTCGCGGTAGATCTCCTCGAGTTCCGTCGCGAGAACAGCGTGCGCCTGTCGCTTCTTGATAAACGAGGTCGTGAAATCAAACAGGAGAACGCCAATGATGCATACGGCGAGGGCCATAGCGATCATCACCTGCCGTTTTACCTTGCGGCGTCCCCCCTTGTATGCGAGCTCATCCCTTCGGAGATCGACCGCCGCGCCATCGAGGCCGAGCCCCTGGATGGCCAAGCCAGTCGCGACGCCAGCCGCGCACATGGCCTCATCGTTCCCAGAGCCGTCGAACGGGGCATAGGAGCAGAGGAGGCTCGCCTCACAGCCGAATTCCCTGGAGAAGAGCTCCCCTATGCGCGAGAGCAGCGCGCCGCCGCCGGAAAGATAAAGCCGGGCGAGCCCAGCCCCTTTTAGTGTAGCCGAGGTCGAGCGCAGGCTGCGGTCCACCTCCCTGATGAGACGCGTGAGTATGGGGCCTATGACGTTATGTATCCGTGTCTCCTCTTCCGAAGGCTGGTCTCCCGTTACGGCGACGGCCTTTTCCTTTTTCAGTTTTTCGGCCGCCTGGAAATCGATTGCAAATTCCTTCTGGAGCGCCTCGGTGATATCGTCGCCCCCCACCGCGATGCTCCTGGCAAGGACCGCGGACCTTCCCTTCATGATGACGAGGAGCGTCTTGGTCGCGCCGATGTCCAGCAGCATCACCGTCTCGTCGGGGATCGCCCCGCCCGCCCTTAGCAGATAGTTGTTTGCCAGGGCGAAGGCATCGACGCCTATGATCTCGGGATCGAGGCCGCCAGCGTTCATGAGCTCGATCTGCTTGGCGATGAGTTCTTTCTTCGCGCCTATTATGATCACCGGCGTCTTGTTTTCCTCCGCCGCCGCGGTCTCGAGGAAGTCGATGACGACCTCTTCTATCGGGAACGGAATGTGCGGCTCGGCCTGGAATTTGATCACCTGGCGGATCTTGTGGTGTCCCTGGAACGGAACGACTGCGTTCCTCACAATCGCGGAAGAGAGGGGAAACGAGTTCACAAAGCGGTCGGTGGAGATTTTCTGTTCGCGGAGGAATTTTTTCAGCGTTTCGGCAACGGCCTCCGGAGCCGGTTTCTCCGCCTTATCGCGGGGGATCTCCATGAAGAATGTTTTGGCGATCTTGGCGGCATGACCGGTCCGCCTTACCTGGACGGCCTTGATCGCGCTCGCGCCGATGTCGATGCCGAGCGGTTTATGGGCGCTACCGCCACCGACCCACGCCCCCCCTCCCATGGTCATCGCTCCACCCTCCAGTAAAGAATCTTCACGTTTGCCTTCTCGTCCATATACAAGAATGCCTGAATCTGTTTCCTCGTCTCGTTGACGACCCCCTCGGCGATGATCTGGAAACTATCGCTCCCTACTCCGATCCTCGCCTTGAGACTCGCGGGGACATGCTCGCCGATCTCTTCGCTGAACTCGGCCATGTCTTTGTAATAATGCTTCCTCGTGTAGCTCGTGATCTCCTTTACCAGGGATTCGTTTTCCTCTTCGAGGAGCGCCGTAAGCACCTCGGGAGGGGCGGTGTTCACGTTCACCTTGGTCTGGGAGCAGACCGTAAGGCAGTCTCTCAATCCCACCTTGCCCCGCGTCCGCCCACCCTTTTGGAGCAGCTCCTTCTCTAGGTCGATGGTCTCCGGCTGGCCCTGGCCGAAGTAGAGGTCCGCGGTCACTCCCTCGACCATGAGGAGTTCGGATAGCACGTCGAGCGGCGCATTGTGGGGGGTGGAACCCTCGCTTCTGGCATAGGCATCCTCTTCCCAATCCCCATCATCGTCGCTGTCCATCCAGTCGACGATCGCCGCCGTCACGTCTTCGGCATCGACGCTCCGGGCATTCAGCGTTTCTATGAGCCTCATGATATCTTTCTCCACCTTTTTGTCAACAAGATAGCGCGCCGGCGGTTCCTCGGTCGTCTCCTGCCCCTCCCCTTTCTTTCCCTCCGTGGCTTCTTCGCCTGTCTTGTCCTCGTCTACCTGTCCCCATCGCCGCGGTGTCTTCTTCGCCTTTTCCTGCGTCGTTGCCTGCTCCCCGGCGCCCTCTCCGGAGACAGGCGTTGCGGTGGGAGCGGCCGTGACCTCTTTCATCTCCTTCACGAGGGTATTGACGTTGATCTTGCCGCTCTCATCGATGACTTTGAGGTTCAGGTATCCCTCGCCGTAGGCCTCCATACACCGTGGCTGTGCCCAGTCCTCGCCATAGTAATCGGGAAAATTTATCTCTTCGAGCTGCCCTGGCTCTTTCTTCTTTTTTTTCTTGAGGGCCTCCTCCTGGGTCTCCTCGGGGCGTCCCTTCGCCTTGTCTTCGGCTTCCTTCTCGTCAATCTCTTGGAGCCTGTGCCCGCGCAGGCTGGCTATCGTCTCGTAAATACCCCCTCGTGCGATTGCGGAGGCGAGGAGGTCGTCGCGGATACTGTGTGCGATATGATACTCAACCCGCGTGGTGTAGCTGAATTCAAGCACCAGGATCGTAAAAATCGAGATGACAAAGAGGGTCAGGAGGAGGATTATACCTTCTTCGCCGGCGCGTGACTGTCTGTTTTTTTCCATAGGCCGTCATTAAATCCAAAATCCCAAACCCCAAATCCCAAAGCAAGCAGCAAGCTGTAACCCGTTCGATCTTATAGCATAAAGCTTACCGTTAATTTTGGGATTTGCCTGCCCGTAACGCTCTCGCTTGCGAGGCGGGCGGGGAACTTGGGATTTACCATGTTGTCATTTCGTCTGTTGCTCCGTCCCTGTCCCCTCCTCTTCTTCCTCTTTCTCTTCCCAGTTCCCACCCGCTGGAACGGCCGTTTCCATGACGAAGGTGGTATACCTCACGGCCTCCTCCCCTTCTTCGCCTCCGCCCGCCTCTTCGGTGCGGAAAACGAGGCTGACCCGAACGGCGGTGGGCAGGGAGGAATTCTCGCGGGAATCCCACGTGGAGGTCCAGCCTTCCTCTCCGTAATATTCAAACTTCAATCCGGCGACCCCCTCTCCGATGATCCTCGTCTCACCGCCGGAGAACGGGTCATCGTCGAGGGATGTATCCTCGCGCCTGAGAATGTACAGATCGTCCCCCCCGCTGGGGTCGAGGAAGTAACTCACCTCGCTGAGGGTGCTCTCACGTGCGTCCCTCGCCGTGCGCTCGTGGTAGGAGCTTATGAACGTCACGCTGTCGGACGGGTAGTCCCCATCGCCGCCTCCCCCCCCCACAAAAACAAGATACTCTTTGTCGGCCCGGAGGAAGGCGCATGCGAGATCCGACGAGATACGGTCGAGGATGACGTTGGCCATGTGAGTTCGGTCCATGTCTTTTTGCGAAGCGTAGATGATCTTCAAACCTCCCATATAGGAACCATAGATGACGCCTGCGAGGATGCCCGTGATGAGTATCGCCACCAGCACCTCGGCGATGGTAAAGCCGCGCCGCCCAGGG
>CAYWRA010000106.1:0-8243 GCA_964460305.1 uncultured bacterium | reverse complement strand
GAGGGCTGGGGCGTGCGGGATCGATACCCCCAGATACGGCCACAGCCTCATCGTGGACCCCTGGGGGACGGTTCTCGCGGAAGCGGGGGCAGGCGAAGAGACAATCGCCGCGGAACTCCGGGCGGAATCGCTTGCCGAAGCCCGCTCGCGCATGAGAAGCATCGAGCACCGGGTCAGGGGCGACTCCGTCCCCGATCCAGGTTCTTACAAAGAGTAAAAGAGAATACGCGGAGAAAACCCAAACCCCAAATCCCAACCCAAGGGGTACAGCTTTGTTTGCCGCAGATAGACGCGGATTTTTACCACACCCCAATGGGGTCCCTTCGGACAAGGCCGCGAAGCAAGGCGCGAAGGGAGCAGATTCTCACAAAGAGTAAAAGAGAAGAATTTAACCTGTCATCGCGGGGAGTTCCGTTGTTCGGGACGACGAAGCGATCTCACTCCAATTCGCTTCATAAGCTTCGCAAAAATCGCTAACACCCGATTACTCTGAAACCCGTTCCACAAAATTCTTATTGACTATATGTCAGGATTGACATATATCGCAGGCGTGAGACAAAATGATAAACCATTAGTCTGGCTGCATAGAGAGGTTAAAACACCGCCATTCTCGCAAGTGGCAAGAAAATTGAGGCGGGTTACCTACTGCGGCTTTTACAGCGGGGCGAAAAACCATCCTTGCCGCATTCCCGCCCCATGCCATCGGTCGGGGCGCGCTGTCACGAGCTTAGAATTAATGACAAGGATGTGACCTGGCGCATAATATATCGCATCGACGTAGATGCCATAGTCATACTCGAAGTGTTTGCAAAAAAGACGGCACGCACACCGGATAATGTCGTTAGAATTTGCAGGAGACGGTTGCAACAATATGATTCAGATTCAAAATGAAGGAGGTTTGAACCGATGAAGGCCGAGAAGATAAAAAAACTGGAAGCCAAGGGATGGAAGGTCGGGTCGGCAACGGATTTTCTTGGACTCAACAAGGAAGAAACAGCTTATATCGAGCTCAAGCTATCGCTTGGCGAGAACTTGAAGAAGCTCCGAGCCTTGCAACATCTAACCCAAACCGGATTGGCCCAACGGCTGCGCTCAAGCCAGTCAAGGATTGCGAAAATGGAGTCCGGAGATCCAAGCGTCTCCATCGACCTTCTCATCCGCTCCATATTGGCATTGGGCAAAACCAGAAAAGACCTCGCAAAAATGATCTCATCAACGCAAAGTCAAGCCGCATAACAACCGATTGCACCGCGGAGGTACGGAGCAAAGGTTACGCAGAGCAGAAGGATAATTTTTCACCACGGATTAGCACAGATAAACACAGATTCTAACCACGATCAAGGCGCGGAGAGATTAGATTCTTACAAAGAGTAAAAGCGTTACACAATGTCCCACCCATTTTCAACTTTCGTAATAGCTCTTCCCTCTCTTTTACTCTTTGTGAAGTTTATCCCTTGAAGAGGCCCCGTTGGGGCGCGTCGATCCGCGGCAAAAAACCTTTTTCTCCGTGCTCTCAGTGTATTCTCAGTGAACTCCCCCACAGGGGTCCCTTTCCCGAAGGGATCCCTGTGGGACGGGATGTGGTTAAAACTGCGTTGAAAAATTATTCCCCCCTCCCCGCCCATGACGCTATAATGACTGTCTATGGCGAAAAAGACGGAGCGACAGGGGCGGCGCGCAACCTACTTCCCTCTCGAATTTCCCATCTCCAGGGCGCGGTGGGAATTCTACGGCCTCGATAAAGGCTTTCTCCCCGCGAAGGGGACGGCGCCGATACCCGATTTCCGCCTCCTGCACGAACTCATCAAGCGGATATCCGAGAAGAGAGACCTTGCCGCGTTCTCACAACCGCCGCTCCGGGCCGGCCACCTCAACGCGGTGGGGCTCATCAACGAGATATACCGCTGCATTATCGCCCGCTACTGCGAGGCCAAGAATCCTCCGGCCTTCCGCAAAGGCCTTCTCACGATAAAGGAGGAGCTCCGCGCCGGCCGGTCGGACGAAACCATCGCGGAATTCGTGGATCTCTTCCCGCCACAGGGAATCCTACGAGGCAAAGAGTCGCTCCGTCACTATCTCCGGAGCAGGACCAAAGGGATCCCCAACCGGCAGATCGTCGCGGCGGAGCTCCTGCTCCTCTCGCTCTGCAACGCCAATCCCGCGTTCGCACCGATGCTCGACCTCTTCAGCGACGCCGACCTCGCGGCGAGGAGCGCCTATCCCGTTTTCTTCACTGCCCTCGATCAATTCTTCAAAGGGCAACCCGGCATCGGGCCGGCGGAAAAATCCCTCGTCGATTTCATGCGCGAGCCGGTCCTCGCGGCTGGGAATTCCCTCGATGGGCAGCTCACCTACATCAAGGATCACTGGCGAGCGCTCCTCTCCGAGCGACTCTTCTACCGGCTCCTCACCGCCATCGACATCCTTAAAGAGGAGGAGAAGATAGGGCTCATGGGACAGGGGCCGAATCTCGTCCTGAGATTCAAAAACCTGGACGGCACCGACCTGCCCGAGTGGGCGCGGCTCGCCTATGCCCCGGAATACGAGCGTTTCACCGAGGACAAGGACTGGATGGCCAAGGTCGTCATCATCGCCAAAAGCACCTATGTCTGGCTCGACCAGCTCTCAAAAAAATACGGGAGATCCATCACCCGTCTCGACCAGATCCCCGACGAGGAGCTCGACATCCTGGCCCGCTGGGGATTCACGGGGCTCTGGCTCATCGGCGTATGGGAGCGGAGTCCGGCCTCCCGAAAGATCAAAAACATCTGCGGAAACCCCGAAGCCATCGCATCGGCCTACTCCATCTACGACTACGAGATCAGCAACGACCTCGGCGGCGAGGTTGCGTTCCGCAACCTTAAGGGCCGGGCCTGGGCGCGCGGGATCCGGCTCGCAACAGACATCGTCCCCAACCACATGGGGATATGCTCCAAATGGGTCGTCGAGCATCCCGAACGGTTCATGCAGCTCGACCATCCGCCGTTCCCAAGCTACCGGTTCACGGGGCCGGAATTGTCCGACGACCCGCGCGTCTCCATCCAGATCGAGGACGGCTATTGGAGCAGGCGGGACGCCGCAGTCGTCTTCAAGCGGCTGGACAGGTTGACGGGGGACACTAAATACATCTACCACGGGAACGACGGCACCAGCATGCCGTGGAACGACACGGCGCAGCTCGACTTCATGCGCGAGGACGTGCGTGAAGCCGTGATACAGCTAATCCTCGGCGTCGCGCGGCATTTCCAGATCATACGGTTCGACGCCGCCATGACGCTCGCTAAAAGGCATTTCCAGCGCCTCTGGTTCCCCCACCCCGGCACCGGCGGCGGGATCCCTTCTCGCGCCGAGCGCGGGATGCTTAAAGACGATTTCGATAAACTCATGACGCACGAATTTTGGCGGGAGGTGGTGGACCGGATCAACAAGGAGATGCCCGATACTCTCCTGCTCGCCGAGGCATTCTGGCTCATGGAGGGCTACTTCGTCAGGACCCTCGGCATGCACCGCGTCTACAACAGCGCCTTCATGAACATGCTCAAGATGGAGGAGAACGGCAAGTACCGGAGCGTGGTCAAAAACGTCATCGAGTTCGATCCCAGGATACTCAAGCGCTTCGTCAACTTCATGAACAACCCGGACGAGCAGACCGCGGCGGCCCAGTTCGGCGCGGGCGACAAGTATTTCGGCGTCTGCCTCATGATGGTGACGATGCCCGGCCTCCCGATGTTCGGGCACGGACAGATCGAGGGGTTCCATGAGAAGTATGGCATGGAATACCGGCGGGCGTACTGGAACGAGACGCCCGACTGGAACCTCGTGATAAGGCACGAGGCGGAGATATTCCCACTCATGAGGAAGCGCCATCTCTTCAGCGAGGTGGAGCATTTCGTCCTGTACGATTTCCACACGCCGGATGGCGGGGTGAACGAGAACGTCTTCGCCTACTCGAACCGCTCCGGCGACGAGCGGGCCCTGATCGTCTACCACAACAAGTACGCGGAGACCTCCGGCTGGATCAGGACCTCGTGCGGTATGGCGGTCGATTACGAGACGCCGGAGAAAAAGCGGGTCGCCCAGACCACGCTCGCGGACGCACTCGGCATACAGTCGGGGAGCGATTACTATTACGTCTTCAAAGATCACAAAAGCGGTTTGGAATACATCCGCTCGGGCGCCGAACTTGCTCATAAGGGGCTGTTCGTTCCGCTCCGTGCATTCCAGTACTGCATCTTCATGGATTTCAGGGAGGTCAGGGACAGCCGGTCGGGCAACTACGGCAAACTCGCCAGCGCACTGGGAGACAGCGGCGTCCCAAGCATGGACGAGGCGTTGAAAGAACTGGTATTCGCTCCGATCCACGCGCCGTTCCGGCAGCTCATCGATGCGGAGATGCGCAACGCCCTGATGACGAATCCCGCCACCGCGAAGCGCGCGTTCAGGTCGCGGGTCGATGAGCTTCTTTCCAGGCTGGAGGCATCCCTCAATGCCAAATGCGATGTACGGCGGATCGGCGATGAAATCATGGAGGGGCTCGACGCGCTCTTGAAACTGGTAGAGATCGCACACTACGGCGGGCCTGAGGCCGAATACCTCGCTTCAGGCTTGACCGATATGCGCGGCTTCTGGGGCATCGCCCTCGCCTGGCTCATCACGCATAACATCGGCAAGGTACGTGGCAATGCGAAAACCGAATCGGCTGGCAGCGCCTTGATGGACGAGCTCCTCCTGGGAAAAGCAATCTCTCAAACACTCCAGGAATGCGGCACGGATGCGTGGAGCGCGGCGCAGATGACTACGCTCGTCAGGATACTCGTGGGGCATCACGCATGGTGCGACCCGCCGTCGGAGGCCTCGAGTCTCAAATCGATCGCCGGGATGTTCCATGAAGAGGAGGTGCAGCTCTACCTCAACGTCAACCGGTACGACAACGTCCTATGGTTCAATAAGGAACGGATGGAGCATCTACTCTACTGGCTCTTCACGACTTCCGTCGCTGAGGCGCTGCCAGGGGCCCACGGCAAGAAAGAGATAGTGCAGGCGATGGAGTATCGCTACGGATTGGTCACGGGGCTACTGAAAAACGCCGAGGGATCCGGCTGGCAGGTCGAAAGGTTCCTGGCGGGCTTAACCCACCAAACGCCAGGAGAAAATCCCAAATCCCAAACCCCAAATCCCAATATTAATGTGTAACCACACCCCGTCCCAAAGGGATCCCTTCGGGAAAGGGGCCCCGTTGGGGGAATGCACAGAGAAATAATCACTGAGGACACAGAGGTTGGCTACAGTTCCTGGTTGCTGGTTACTCGTAGCAAGTAACGAGTAACTGTTGTTGCTGTAGGAAATGTCTTCGTGGTGAAAAAATCAGGAGCTCAGTCCGTCCGCAGGCGCGCAAAATAATCCGCGAGGATTTTCCCGTGGTCGAATGCAATCTCCGCGGGCAACTCATCCTCGGCGAACACACCTACGGCACCAGCATCGGCCAGATACACAACGGAGATGGTGTGGAAGCGCGGATCGCGAGCCGGGTCGGAATAAACTCCCAGGATTTCCTTTAGCGTCACTTCCAGACCCGTTTCCTCCAGCGCTTCCCGGACGGCGCAGTCCTCGGTCCTCTCCCCGTACTCGACAAAGCCCCCTGGTATGGCCCAGCCGTGAGGAGGGTTTTTCCTCCGTACGAGGATGACCGCATCCTTCCCTCCCTTACGCCGACCGATGAGGATATCCACGGTCGGGATGGGGCATTGACGGGTCACAAACTCCTTACCGCACGCCGGGCAGGTTACACCGGCTTTCATGCTCACCTCTCAATGTGGGATCGAGCGCCTTTCAAAACTCTCCTGGGCTTCGGAGTGCGCTCGTCCGAACCGATGAGATCGGGAGGGGAAGCTTCCTTCCCTGGAACGCCCCCCGCCGCCCGCGTTTCTCCACCCAGCAGATCCGCAACCTCCGGCACGTTCTTTCCCTCCGGCCTGAGGGCGGTATATTTCCGGAACGCCTCGATCGCCTTTGCCTTGTTTTTGAGATAGTCTTTATAAATAATGCCGATGTCAAGATACGCCTCGGCGAGGTCGGGTTTTATATCGACCGCCTTGCCGTATTCGGAAAGGGCGCGGTCATACTCGCCCTTCAAGGCATAGAGCGTCCCGAGATTGTTATGGAGCTCGGCAACGCCGGGGTACAAATAGACGCTCTCGCGCATGGTGACGACCGCGTCACCGAGCTTTCCCGTCTCCTGCTGGAGGACCGCAAGTGAATTATAAACATCCGTATCCCTTATGCCGGAGGAGAGGAGCGCCTTGTACACCGCAATTGCCTCGTCCGTCGAACCCTTCCGGGCGAACGCCTCCGCAAGCCGCCGGGCCGACCGAGCGCACCGCTCGCGCGTCGGGCCGGAGATGCCGCTTCGGATTTCCCGCGCCGCCTCCCCCAACCTCCCTTCATCGAGGGCGCGCTCACCCCGCGCGCAATGCTCTTCCGCCGATGCCGCCGCCGGCGTCGGAGAAGCGGCCTGGCGGACGGGCGCCATTTCCTTTTCGCCGCTCTCAGTTAGAATGGCCCGCGCCTTCCGTTCGAGCGCGACATCGCCGGGTCTCGCGGCAACCGCCCGGTCGGCATACACCGCCGCCCTTGTCTTGTCTCCATATTCGGCGAGATGGCGGGCGACGTCGAGCTGCAATTGGGCGTCATCCCGCTCCAGGTCCGCCGCCGACATGTATGCCTCAAGCGCCTCCGCCTTCTTTCCCATCAGGAGATAGGTTGCGCCAAGCCGCTCGTACAGCTTCCCGTAACCTGGCATGAGCTTCATCGCATCGCTATAGCGCGCGGCCGCCTCCTGCAATTCTCCCCCATCCGATGCGACATCGCCCAGGGAGATAAGCGAAGCCGCTTTATACCGGTTCCAATACCTGTCCCTGAGCTTGGCGTCCCTGAGATAATTCGCGTAGATGTCGCCCAGCCTGAAGAGCGCGGTAGCATTCAACGGGTCGGTCTTCAGAACCTCCTCGAATTCCGCTGCCGCTTCTTTGTATCTCTTCACGGAGAGAAGGGCTTTACCTCTCTCCAGATGGCCGGGAGAGGGGGGTTCCGTCCCGCCGCAAAGCGCGAGCGCAAGAAGCATGACAACCGTCTGAATCACGCGCGATACTCCCTTCCTATGGTTGGAATTATCGGCATCAGCGTAACAAAACTTACACGCACAATCTACCACAGAGGCAGGTACGAGGATAAAATCCCAAACCCCAAATCCCAATGTAGAGAAGGGGTCCCCTTGGGGGAGGTCACTGAGAAAAGGCAGATGAATACGGTTCTCACAAAGAGTAAAAGAGAGAAAGGGGTAACCACAACCTTGTCATTGCGAGCTGAGCGAAGCAATCTCGTTTTTAAGCAGTTGATTTTTGCCGCGCCCCAAAGGGGCCCCCTCGGGGGGATGCGGCGGATTTAGATGGGGAAGCGGGGAGGCATCCCCTCTGTGGTTTGCATTACAAAAATCCATGCGTCTTGGCTTTGGGCATTCCCCTGACGCGTTTAAAAAACTCGGCCTCGGTAATTTCCGTTGGCCACTCCAAACGAGCGAATAACTCATATTTATTGTCAGGCAGTTTCTTTAGTCCAACGGCTTTCAGCCAAAGCAAATAATTGACATCCCGGATCAAGGCTTTATATGGATTCTTCAATGGTTTATAGATAGAGGATGTCCGTTCCACAAGGGCTTCCAGTGTCAGCATATCTGCGCTTAACAGTTGTTTTAAGATTTCGATATGCCGTTCTGCGATAACTCGCTTGCGCTTGGTCCGCAGGTGCTTAAATAGATCGTACATCACGTCTCGGAACAATATCCTGGCTACATTTTTCCTGATCTCGGCAAAAAGTCGATTGCACTGGATCTCTATCCCTTTCAAACCGAAAACCAGAAACGGCGTTAAATCATGGCCGGCTGCACAAACCTCAGCCAACGTTTTCAAATAGTTATTTTTTTCCTCATAATAATAGTTGGACATCGCAATGAAGAGAGTGTCCCGGAGGCCTTCTCTTTGCAACATCAGTGCTTCCAATGCCCGTGCCGTCCGGCCATTACCGTCTTGGAATGGATGCATCGCTGCAAAGTGGTAGTGTAAGGCCAATGCTTGAACAAGTGGGTCATGCGCCTTGAATTCAGCCTGGATTGCTTTGCATAATGACTGGAACGCTGCCTCACACTCAGCCCCGCCCTCGGCGCCTCTATGCGTAGGCATTCCAAACGT
>CAYWRA010000105.1:0-8530 GCA_964460305.1 uncultured bacterium | reverse complement strand
CGTGCAGAACGTCGCATCTAATTTCGACATTCCCGACGAGATACTTGAAGAGGCGGAGAAGCAGTGAAACGGTCTCGCTTGAGCTTCACCACGGAGACACGCCCCCAGGGGGTCTCTCCGGTGGAAATAGCAGATTTTTAAATGCGTATAAAGCGGATTTGAGATAAATGAAACCACAGAGGACACAGAGAAGGCACTGAGAGCACTGAGGGATAAACCCAAGTTTAATTTTAGCCGTGTCCCGAAGGGGCCCCTTCGAGGGATTTGAAGAGGTAGTGGTTCCATCCATAGATTTCCCGGATGGACACGGATGTGAACTACAGTATTCAAGTTGATCGTTTCTCATTACTTGTAGTAAATCTCAGTGTCCTCTGTGTATCTCTCAGTGCACTCTGTGGTTGTACATTAATATTGGGATTTGTCCACCATAGGCGTCCGCGCCATAGGCGGATCCGCCTTCTGCGGAGGAACTTCTCATATGCGTATCATCGGCATAGACCCCGGAACGCTCGCGACGGGTTACGGGATCATCGATAAGAACGGGTCCCGGCTTTCCTACGTGTGCGGGGGGTGCATTCTAAACCGCGGTGGGACGCCCCTTCCCGAAAGGTTTTTAAAGATTTACCGCGAGATTAAAAAGGCATTCGAGTTGCATGCGCCCGACCAGATGGCGGTTGAGGGGCTTTTTTTCTGCAAGAACGTGAAGAGCGCGCTCAAGCTTGGAGAGGCGAGGGGGATCGTAATGCTGGTTGCCGCGGAGAGGGGCATTGAAGTATTCGAATACGCCCCCCGCCGGGTCAAACAGGCGGTGCTAGGCGGGGGGGGCGCCCAGAAGAAACAGGTGCAATTCATGATAAAGCAGATCCTCGGCATGCGGGAGGAACCGCAGCCCGCCGATGCCGCCGACGCCCTCGCCATCGCCGTCTGCCACGCGTTTTCGACACGCGGTGCTTAATACGTATCGCGTGAATTGCAATGGAGCGAAGCGACTATGATAACTTTCTTACACGGCGAGCTCGTCGAGGCGCATCCGACCGGCATCGTGGTCGGCGTGAACGGCGTCGGATACGAGCTTACAATACCGCTGAGCAGCTTCGAGCGCCTGCCGAAGAGGGGCGGGCGCGTCACGATACTCACGCACCTCCACGTCAGAGAGGACGGCATGGTGCTCTACGGCTTCATGTCGGAGGAGGAGCGAAGCCTCTTCCGGCTCCTGCTGGGGGTGACGGGGATCGGCCCGAAGATCGCGATAAGCATCCTGAGCGGCATTTCTCCCCAGAACTTCCGCGCGGCGGTGAGCCAGGGGAGCGCGCACGTGCTCGCGGTGGTGCCTGGCATCGGCAAGAAGAAAGCGGAGCGTCTCATCGTTGAGTTGAAGGACAAGATCGACAAGCTGGAGTTTGTTGCGGGAAGGCCCGAGGAGTCGCAGCGCGACCGTGTGGTTGACGACGCCGCGCGCGCCCTCCTTGCCCTCGGTTACACGCACTTGGAGGCGCAGAAGGCCATACAGGCGGCGCTCCAGCGGATCGGGGCGCCGGAGGACGTCGAGAGGCTGATTCGTGAAGCATTGAAGTCGGCGTGAGGGCAAGTCGATACTGCATAGTTCGAAACGGCGAGTGGGAGAATCGCCCCTAATGGGCCCCTTTCCCAACGGGATCCCTTCGGGACGGGACGGGGGAGAGCCGGCGATTTTCATTATGTCACCCCTTCTCCGTCTCTCCGTTTCGAGCTTTAGGATTTTCTTATTTATGGAACCGGTCGTAGTTTATACGCACAAATATCTCTCCATGGCGGAGATGGTGAGGAACATATTGTTGGCTGAAGGGGTGGCGGCGGTTGTGCGCGCGCGCGACCCGTTCGGGGCGTTTGTATCGGGACCGCACCTGGGAACGTACCAACCTACGCCCCTTTCCCGCTACGACGTCATCGTCCCCAACGAGCTGTCGGATCAGGCGTTAGAACTCGTCGACGGAATCGCCCAGGATGACGGCCGTGGAGACGGGGATGGTTCCCGTGCCCCAGGAGATAGTGGAAACGATGACTGAGCGGTTCATTCAAAAAGCATTGCACGAAAAAGACGTTCAGCTCGATCTCACCCTGCGCCCATCCGGATTCGACGATTTCATCGGCCAGGAGAAGATAAAGGAGCGGCTTGAGATATTCATTCGTGCGGCGCGTTAGAGGGGCGAGGCTCTCGAACATACGATATTTTCGGGCCCGCCGGGGTTGGGGAAGACGACGCTCGCATACATCGTTGCGAAGGCCATGGGTGCGACCATAAGGGCGACCTCGGGGCCGGTGATCGAAAAGGCGGGTGATCTTGCGGGGTTGCTCACCAACCTCGAACAGGGCGACATCCTCTTCATCGACGAGATACACCGCCTGAATAAGGTGATTGAGGAATACCTCTACCCGGCGATGGAGGATTATACGCTGGACATCATCATCGACCAGGGGCCGAATGCGAGGAGCGTCCGTATCAACCTAGCCCGTTTCACGCTCATCGGCGCTACGACGCGGAGCGGCTTGATCAGCGCCCCCCTCCGCTCGCGTTTTGGCATGGCTATTCGACTCGACTATTATCCGGCGGACGCGCTGGAAGACATAATCCTCAGGAGCGCCCGGATCCTGAACGTCGATATTACGCAGGAGGGGGCCGCGGAGATCGCGCGCCGTTCGCGAGGGACACCGCGCATCGGGAACAATCTCTTGCGGCGCGTCCGGGACTACGCCCAAGTGAAGGCCGGGAACAAGATCACGCCGGAAGTGGCCGATGCTGCGCTCGCGATGCTCGACGTGGACGAACATGGGCTGGACGAGATGGACAAACGGCTTATCAAGACGATCATCGACCATTTTGGCGGAGGACCCGTGGGGATAGGGAGCCTCGCGGTGGCCGTGGGAGAAGAAGCGGGTACGATCGAGGAGGTGTACGAGCCCTACCTGATCCAGCAGGGGTATCTCAAACGGACGTCGCAGGGACGCGTGGCGACGGACAAGGCGTATGCGAAATTCGGTGTGAAGAGCCAACCGGCCCAGGGCGAGATGTTTTGACGATTAAGCGGCTGCGCCGAATTGTAAATATCAAATTGCAAATTTCAAAAGTCGGGGCAGCTTGGAACTCGCCGCATCCTCAATTTACAATTTCTAATTTGCAATGTCGAAAGGGATTCTGTGGTGGAAGATCTGAAATTGATCGGCAGGTATCTCGTTGCGACGGGCGTCCTGCTTTCAATCCTGGGAGGCCTGTTTCTCCTGAGTGATAAAATCTCATGGATCGGCCATTTCCCCGGAGACATACACGTAGAACGGAAGAACCTCCGCTTCTATTTCCCCCTCGGCACCTGCATCGTGCTGAGCATGATTCTTTCGATCATTCTCTGGCTCATCAGGCGCAGGTAACCCATCGGTACGCGTGATTATGACCCGTCTTAAAACCTCCGACTTTGACTATGATCTGCCCCGGTCACTCATTGCCCAGGAACCGGCGCCGAAGAGGGAAGAGTCCCGGCTGTTGGTATACCGGCGGGCGACGGGGGGCGTTGAACACACTGTTTTCGGCAAGCTGGGGGATTATTTATGCGAGCGGTCGCTACTCGTCCTCAACGACACAAAGGTGATCCCGGCGCGGCTCTATGGCAGGAAAGAGCGCACGGGGGGCGGGGTTGAGCTGCTCCTTGTGAGAGAGTCGGGGCGCAATGAATGGGAATGCCTCCTCAAGCCGTCTGGGCGGGTGAGGGATGGGGAGGTGATCGTTTTCGAAGAGAGCCCAATGACTGCCAGGGTCGCCGGGAGGAAGACATCGGGTATCTGGTCGGTGAACTTTGATGGCGTCGCGAGCGCTCCGGAGGAGGTGGAGAAGATAGGCTGTATGCCGTTGCCGCCGTACATTAAGAGGTCAAATCCCAAATCCCTGCCTGTCGGCAAGCAGGCCAAATCCCAAATCCCATGGGAAAATCCCAAATCCCAAATCCCAAATCCCAATAATAATATTGTGGATTTAAGTTATAAGGACAAAGAGAGGTATCAGACGGTGTATGCGAGGAGAGCGGGGGCGGTTGCGGCGCCGACCGCCGGTCTCCACTTTTCAAAAGCGCTCCTGCAATCCCTGGAGCGGAGTGGCGTAGAAATCGCGATGCTCACCCTCCATGTGGGATTGGGCAGTTTCCGCCCCGTGACGGAAGAATGCGTTTCCGACCACCGGCTCCACGGGGAATATTATGAGATCGGGCCTGTTGCAGCGGAGACGATCAACCGGGCTCGCCGGGAAAGGAGACAGATCGTCGTGGTGGGGACGACCGCGGCCAGGGCGTTGGAAACGGCGGCGGATGAGCATGGCGAGGTGCAGGCCCGGAGTGGATGGACGGAGATGTTCATTTATCCGCCCTATGAATTCAAAATCGTAACAAACATGCTCACGAATTTTCACCTTCCCCGTTCGACGTTGCTGATGCTGATCGCGGCCCTCGTGGGAAGAGAAAAGATCCTGGAGCTCTATGAGCTTGCACGGCGGGAAGGGTATCGGTTCTATAGTTATGGGGATGCGATGCTCATACTAAATGACAAATACCAAATGACAAATAAATCCTAAAAGACAAAGCACAAATGATAGAAATCAGAGGTTTTGTCATTTGGTATTTGTCATTCCGATAGAGGTTGTTGATGCAACTCCAAATCATTCATAAGGATACGCAGACGAAGGCCCGGGTTGGCCGATTTACCACTCCCCATGGCCCCGTGGACACCCCCGTCTTCATGCCTGTGGGGACGCAGGGGACGGTGAAGACGATGAGTCCGGAAGAGCTACGGGAGATCGGGCTCGGAATCATCCTTGGGAACACATACCACCTTGCCATGCGTCCAGGCGTGGAGATCGTCGGGAAGGCTGGAGGGCTGCACCGTTTCATGCACTGGGGCGGCGCGATCCTCACCGATAGCGGCGGCTACCAGGTCTTCAGCCTTGCGAGCCTCCGCGAAATCAGCGACGACGGTGTTTCCTTCCGTTCCCACATAGACGGCCAGTCGCATTTTCTCGGCCCGGAACGGGCGGTCCAGATCCAAGAGGTGCTCGGCTCCGATATCATGATGGTGCTCGACGAATGCACTCCCTATCCATGCGAATATGATTATGCTTGCAATTCTATGGTGCGCAGCCTACAATGGGCGTTCCGCTGCAAAAGTACGCGACGGCGGGATGGTAGCGCGCTTTTCGGCATCGTTCAGGGAGGTACGTATTCCCAGTTGCGAATCCGCTCCGCCGAAGAGCTTATGCGGATCGGTTTCGACGGCTATGCCATCGGGGGCTTAAGCGTCGGCGAGCCGCGGACGCTCATGCTGGAGAACGTGGAGCTCTGCGCGTCGTTGTTGCCGGAGGACCAACCCCGGTATCTCATGGGTTGCGGCACGCCCGTCGAGATCCTGGAAGCGGTAGCCCGCGGCGTGGACATGTTCGATTGCGTCATGCCCACGAGGAATGGCCGGAACGGCACCGCCTTCACGCGATCCGGCAAGGTCCCCGTCAAGAACGGCGCCTACCGGGAAGACATGGGCCCGTTGGAGGAGGGGTGTGGATGCACGACCTGCCGTAACTATTCGCGGGCGTATATCAGGCACCTCTTCAATGCAGGCGAAGTGCTTGGGCTGAGGCTGGTGACCTATCACAATCTTTATTACTATCACGGGCTCATGGCTGAAATCAGACGAGCGATCGCCGAAGGGACGTTCGATCGGTTCAGGCGGGAATACATAGAGAATTACGAACGGGGAGGACACGGAGACCAAAAGTAAGTGTTCTCACGAAGAGTAAAAGAGAATAAGAGGTAAGGGGAAGTTATGGGGTGGTAATCACACACACCCGCCCCTCCCCCTTCGGAGGGGGAGGATGCCTTACTACGGTTGAAAGTGCAAAGTTTAAAGCCGGAAGCAAAAACAGAATGTGCGTTGCGTCGCTTTTTGAGCTTTACACCTTAAACTTTTGACTGTAGTTGCCTCTTCCCCTCTTTTACTCTTTGTGAAACTTGTTTCCCTGTGATATTCAGGGGATTCAGACCAATCAGGTAAATCAGGTGCAACTCTTTTACTCTTTGTGAAACAAGGGGGGATAGCGCGTATGAATTCATTGATGGGTGGCATGGGACATGCGGTCGCCCTTCTCGGAATGGCGCCTCCGCCAGGAGGAGCCGGAGGGCAACAGTCGGGAGTGATGCAGTTTCTCCCGATGATAGTGATGCTCGTGGCGATTTTTTATCTGCTCGTGTTTCGCCCGCAGCAAAAGAAGCAGAAGGAGCAGAAGGACATGATCGCGTCGCTCAAGAAGGGAGACGCGGTCATCACCGCCGGTGGAATCCACGGCGTGGTGGCCGGTTTGAAGGATGACGTTGTATTGGTGAAGGTTGCGGATAACGTCAAGATAGAGGTCTCCAAGGGCTCGATTGCCACGGTGACCAAAAAGGGTGGAGAGGCGACCGAGGTCGCTGACCAAATACAAAATACCAAATGACAAATGTCAAAGATCGGAAGTTTTGCCATTTGTTATTTGTCATTTGAATTTATCGTGGAGGGGAATTAATGAACCGGAATCTTCGCTGGAGAATATTTTCTATCTTCTGTGTCCTAGCAATCTGTTTTTATTACGTCTATCCGACGGCGCGATGGGCGGGCCTCCGGCCGGCGGCGAAAAAAGATCTCGAGAAGGAATGGGAAAGCCGCGACGCCAGTATGGCCGACGAGGGATTTACGGAGCGGTTTTTTTATTCATTGGAGAAATGGTTCCGGGGCGACCCGCACCGGGTTATCAACCTCGGCCTTGATCTCAAGGGTGGCATGCACTTGGTACTCCAGATCGATACCCAGGCCATCCCCGAAGAGGCGAGAAAGGATGCCGTAGCGCGCGCAGTTGAAATACTTCGGAACCGGGTTGATGAGTTCGGGATAGCCGAACCAGTGATATTCCCGGAGGGGAGCGACCGGATTGTGGTGCAGTTGCCGGGGATCCTTGATCCTGAGCGCGCGCTCAGGCTCATCGGAAGAACCGCCCTCCTCGAATTCAAGCTCGTTGCCGACGATGCTATCACAAAGGCGACACTTGCCAGAATCAACGAGAAAAAGCCTATCCTCACGCAGATCGAGGAAGAAGAGGGGCGCACGCAGGATGGGGTATCGTACAGCTACTGGATTATCCCCGAGAAGAAAATAAAAATCGCGGAGGCGATCCTCGCCTCGCCGGAGGTCCAGGAGCTTATTCCCAAGGGCTACGAGTTCCTTTGCGGACGCACTCTCCCCGACCGCCGGACGAAGGAGGTTGGGAAGGGGCTTTACCTACTAAAGAAGGATGCGGTGATCAAGGGGATTTCCCTCCGGAATGCCGTGCTTGGCCGCGCGGGAATGTTCCAGCAGCCCGTCGTGAACATGGACTTCGATCGGGAGGGGATGAAAAAGCTTAGGATCGTGTCGGGAGAGGCGGAGAGGCGTTATAAGGACTCCAAGAATCCCATGGTCAGCCGGCTCGCCATCGTGCTCGATGACGTTGTCTACTCGGCCCCGCTGATGATGGTCAAACTCGACTCAAGTCCCTATATCGAGGGGAGCTTCAGCGTCGAGGAGGCGAACGACCTCGCGATCGTTTTGAGGGCGGGCGCGCTTCCAGCTCCGGTGAAGGTTGCCGAAAACAGGGTAGTGGGCCCGAGCCTTGGACGAGACTCCATAATGGCCGGCGTAAAGGCATCCCTCATCGGACTCATCGCCGTCGCGGTCTTTATGGCGATATACTACCTCAGAGGGGGTGTGATTGCTGATTTCGCCCTGATGCTTAACCTGCTCATCATGCTTGCCGCTCTCGCCATGTTCCGTGCCACCCTCACTCTCCCCGGTATCGCGGGCATCATCCTCACCCTGGGTATGGCAGTGGATGCGAACGTCCTCATCGCCGAGCGGATGAGAGAGGAAATCGCCTTGGGACGGAAAGTGCGCGCCGTAATCACCAACGGCTATGACAAGGCATTTTTGACTATCCTGGATTCCAACCTCACCACGCTCATCGCCGGAATCATCCTCTATATCATCGGGACGGGGCCCGTGAAGGGATTCGCCGTGACGTTGTGCATCGGTATTATTACCAGCATGTGGACGGCGCTCTTTGTGACGCGCACCATCTTCGACTCTATGTGCCAGAAAGCATCCTTCACCGAGATCACGATGCTGAGGACCATACCGAAGACGCACATAGACTTCATCGGTAAAATGAGGTACGCGATCTTCCTCTCTGCGACCATCATTGCCGTCGGTTTCTTCTTTTTCTTCCACAAAGGGTACAAAAATAATTTCGGGGTGGATTTCAGTGGCGGAGCCCTCCAGCAGTTCGGTTTTGAGAGGCCGGTGAAGCTGGACGAGATCCGCGCATCATTGAAAGAAATCGGTTTGTCTGAGCCGATGATTCAGAATGTGGAGGGGGGGAAGGAAATCATCATTAAAACGGGGGCGGATATGAGCCAAGAGATGCTCGCGCTCTTCAAGAAGCACTTTCCGGAAAACC
>CAYWRA010000104.1:3842-8593 GCA_964460305.1 uncultured bacterium | reverse complement strand
CTATCCCGAGCGCGCCGTCCATCCACCAGAAATACCCGCCCGCCAGTCCGCCGACCACGATCAACGCCGAGGCGACCGCGTCGCTCCGGTGGTGCCATCCGTCGGCAATGAGGGATGAGGAATTCGTTTTCCTCCCGGCCCAGATCGAGAATCTGGCGAGCGCCTCTTTCAGCACCACGGAGACGAGGAAGACGACGATCGCGAATACTTCGAAAGTCGCTGTCTGGTAGTGCATGAGACGCGTGATGGATTGTCTCAGGAATTCGATTCCGACGACACCGAGGAGCGTTCCGATAATGATCGATGCGAGCGGTTCCGCGCGCCCGTGTCCGAAAGGATGCTCTTTGTCAGGTGGGCGTGCGGCGACCCAGAAGCCGAATATCACGACTATGGAAGTGAACGTGTCGGAGAGGGTGTGCCACGAATCGGAGATCATAGCGACCGACCCCGCGACAGTCCCCACCCAAAACTTGAGCGCGAAAAGGGCGGTATTGATGATGATGGAAGACCACCCCTCGGCATACCCGAGCGTTTGCTTGTTCATAACGCCCCCCGTTGCAACACAGTATAGTATACAATGTTCTTCAGAGTTTATGTACCTGATTCCCATGACTTGCTCTGATATCCAAGGGATTCAGAGCAAGCAGACAAATCAGGCGCTCTTTTAAAGGAAAATATGTCAAAGGAAAATATTTGACTTTGGCCCCGTTGGTGTTATGATGGTGCGGATACATACAAACCGTGATTGCAACTATTTCAGTTACCAGGTGCTACGATAACGTAACCTTTTAAGGTCACCGGTCCTGAGGATTATGTTCCGGTGGCCTTTTTTACCGCAAACGTAAGGAAGGAGTTGAGATGATGAAACCGAGCATGTGCATGATTGTGTTGGCATGTGGATTGATAGCCGCTGGTTGCAATGCCAGGAATGATGAGCCGGCCGCTTCTCTTCAGACTAGTGGAGGCGATGCAGGTTCAGCGGCGGCGAAGGTCAACGGGACCGTGATCACCCGCGCCCAGCTGGAGCGCGCGGTTAAGGCATTGGCGGACCGATTCGGCGGGCAGGTGCCTCCGGAACAGATGGCCAACATGAAGCAGATCTTACGGAAGCAGGCGCTGGAATCACTGATCAATCAGCAGTTGCTCGCCCAGGAAGCGGATCGCGAGGGGATTCAAGCCGACAAGAAAAAGATAGATGCCCAGATGAAAGAGATTTCCGGGCGTCTGCCCGATGCCGAATCATTCAAGAAGCTGCTCGCGTCCATGGGGATCACCGAATCCCAACTTCGCCAGGACATCGGCCAGGATGTTAAGATCGAGGCCCTCCTGGACAAAAAGGTGCCCCAAGAACAGAAGGCGAGCGATAAGGAGATCAAAGCATTCTATCAGGATAATCCGGAGGAGTTCAAAGTGCCCGAGCGCGTGAGGGCCAGCCATATCCTGATTAAGGTCGAATCTGGAGATAGCGCGCAGGAACGGGAGAAAAAAAGGCTGAAGGTAAAGGAACTGCGCGGAAGGATCGAGAAGGGGGAGGACTTCGCCAAGCTTGCGAGCGAGAACTCCGAATGCCCCTCCAAGTCGCAGGGCGGCGATCTCGGCTACTTCGCAAGGGGAAGCATGGTAAAGCCGTTCGAGGATGCTGCGTTTGGAATGAAGGTCGGCCAGGTCAGCGACGTCGTGGAGACGGAGTTCGGCTATCACTTGATAAAATTGACCGGACGTGAGGAAGCGAGCGTAACACCCCTGGAGAAGGTTCGAGACAAATTGGCGGAGTTCCTGAATCGCCAGAAGAAACAGGGTGCCGTCAACGATTACCTGCAAAAACTGCGTAGTTCCGCGAAAATAGAATATGCGGAGGGGGTGCAACCCAGCGCGAAGAGTTAACCAGGATTAAAGTGCAAGGATTAAGCAAGTGGTATTTGTCGTTTCTGCTGTGGTTGCTGAATAGATCAGGTTAAACAAGGAGGAAGTATGAACATTTACGTAGGCAGCCTTTCCTTCCAGACCACCGAGGAAGAGCTGCGAAAGGCTTTTGAAGCCTTTGGTCAAGTTGGATCGGTGAGCATTATCAAGGACAAATTCACCGGAGAATCGAGGGGATTTGCATTCGTGGAGATGCCCTCCAAGGCTGAAGCTGAAGCCGCGCTTGCCGGTTTGAACCGCAAGGAGTTGAACGGCCGGACGCTCAACATCAGCGAGGCTCGCCCCCGTACCGAAGGTCCCCGCGGCGGCGGGAGAGAAGGTGGAAGACAAGGCGGCGGGCACCGAGGCGGAGGCCATCGGGGCGGCGGCGGCGGTGGCGGTGGTGGACGCCCTTATCGCAATTACTAGTCGCTGGCTTCCGGTCGCGTATACACCAATCCAAAAATATCGAACCGGGGATTATCGCCACAATGGCCGATAGTCCCCGGTTTGTTTTTCCAGATGGCGGAGCGTCGTGGATGCCCCCTCCCACTTATGACCCGCCGCCCAGTATTGATTCCCGCAATGATGGGTAGTAAATCAAAACACTCGCCCAGCGGGTGCAATACTGCAAAGCCCCTTCCCCATCCAGATGAACGGTGGAAAGGGCCAGGGCGAGGGGGGCTCATCCGCATTTCGCAACTATGCGCCGGGCGACAATAAATTCCACTTTCATGCTATAATCTGTCTCTTTTGTACGGTCATTAGACATAGAGGTAACTTCCATGAAAGTAGCTATCCTCGGCCAACCGCAGGCCGGCCAGATTGAGTTGTTCTGCCTGCTCACGGGAATCGATAATGAAAAGGTCATGCAACGCCCCCTCAAGGCGCATCCCGGCGTCTCCGAGGTGCGCGATCAACGTCTCCGGACGCTAGCCCCCCTTTATCGCCCCGAGCGGATCGTCCCGGCGAAGATCGAATTCCTCCTGCTCCCCGACTTCGCCCCCGCCGGCCCCGCACAGTCCACGATCATAAACGAACTGAAGAACGCCGATGCCATCTGCTGGGTCGCTCGAGCGGAGGAGGCGGATGCGGAGGTGGGAACGTTTATCGCAGAGCTCATCATCACGGACTTGTTGCTTGTGGAAAAGAGGATCGAGAACATCGCGAAGGCTATAAAAACGAAAGCGACCGATGCTCTCGAGAAAGAAATGCGCCTGATGGAGGCGTGCAAGGCGCATTTGGAGAAAGAACAGCCGCTTGCGTCTTTCCCGTTCACTGAAGAACAGCACAAGGAGATTCGCGCATATCAGTTCGTCACCGGGACCCCGCTCGTCATCGTGCTCAATATCGACGATAAGCTCATTGCCGACGAGACGCACGCCGCACGAGTGCGCGAACAATTTCATCGGCCCTGTATCCAGATCTGCATCGGGCTTGAGAAAGAGATATTGGGACTCGCCGAAGGGGAGCGCGCCTCTTTCATGAAGGAGCTTGGGATCACGGAGGCCGCCATCGACCGGATGACCCGGCTCGTATTCGAATCCCTCAACCTGATGTCTTTCTTTACCGTGGGAGAAGACGAGGTAAGGGCATGGCCGCTTAAAAAGGGCTCAATGGCGCTTGATGCGGCCGGGACCATCCACTCCGATCTTGCCCGCGGCTTCATCCGCGCCGAGGTGATGAAGTACGCCGATTTAATGGCCGCCGGTTCCGAAAGCGTCCTCAAGGATCAGGGGAAGGTATATCTCAAGGGCAAAGAATATATCGTCGAAGACGGCGACATCATCTCCATCAATTTCAACGTCTGAGGAGCGCCAGGGTCACACCTCATCTATTGCCAGAAAGCCGTTTCGCTAATGGCACCGAGGCTGCTTTTCGTTCAAGCCATCCCGACCAGTCCACCAAATAGGATTTGCCAGAAAAGACCATGCAATATTTTTCCGTCAATACTTTCTTGACATTAGAACGGCAAGTTGAGATATTAGCTGTGGAAATGGCCCAGATCCGAACTGTCACCGTATGGTGTGCGTGCCCGTAAGGGCTAGGAGATGGGCTTATTTATTTCGGCCAGAATTGAACATACAACTCGCGGTGCTGAATAATATTACGATACAGTGTCGCGTCATCTTTCTCCTCTCGATACGATCTCGCTATAGCTCCCGCCACCATATCGGCCAGTTGGATTAAATTGTTATTTCGACTGCCCTGCGCAAAAGATCGATTCTGGTGTCACAAGCTTTTGCATCTTCATTGTCCTCAAAGAGAACAAGCGCCACAATAAATAGCGGCGATGATCCTTTATCAATCTTAAGTCCCGGATCACCTGATTCATCTACAAAAACGAGCATTTCGGCATCATCCTTTTGCAATGGTTTAGGCTAAACGGTCAATATGCATCCTCCATCCTATTTTTGAGACAAGATAATTTTTCTCGTTTGATACACTTATGCACATCCACCGCCATGAATGCTCTCAATGTCTTCCTCGGCATCAATGGCGATTCGATCTTCAAACAAGTGCTGTAAAATATATTTGCCCTTCCGGCTAGCCGGTCCAGAGACAAGCCCGACATAGATAATTCTGTTTTTGCTAAAGACCGGTAACTGTAGTTCCCGTAGTGCTGGCGCGCCCAGGTCCCTCGGCTTCGCTCGGGAACTTCGTCAGGACTTCCCTCGGCTCGCCCTTCGACTGGGCTCAGGGCTCACTCGGGACAAGCTCACCTGCTCCGCAGGTTCTCGTCCTTATCTTCGCTGCTTCTCCACCCAAAACCCGCAACTCGTAACCGTAGTTGCCGTAGTGCTGGCGCGCCCAGGTCCCTCGGCTTCGCTCGGGAACTTCGTCAGGAC
>CAYWRA010000104.1:0-3742 GCA_964460305.1 uncultured bacterium | reverse complement strand
TCTCCACCCAAAACCCGCAACTCGTAACCGTAGTTGCCGTAGTGCTGGCGCGCCCGGCAGGACTCGAACCTGCGGCCAACGGATTAGAAATCCGTTGCTCTATCCGCCTGAGCTACGGGCGCGGCTGAAAAAGAGTGCTTATTATAGCATACTGTTAGCAGGAGATATTAGTAGCGACAAGGCGGGTAGCGCGCATCTTGTATGTGCATTTTGTATTTTCCACCTTTAGCGATTATGGTACTCTTTTACCATAATGCATCTTTCCCTATTGATATTCACCCTATCCGCGGTGGTCGCCGCCGCATCGCACACTCCTACTTCGCCCATGACATCCGGCGCATCCACCCCGCGCAACACGGTCTTTATGTCGCCGTTAGGTGGTTACTCACCGGTCAACTACAATAAGAAAGTCCAGGTCCTGGACCCCGACGGGAAGGACGTCTCGACCCGCCCAGGCGACCTGAGTTTTCCGTTCATCGACCTAATCCGCCGCTCCCGGAAGACCATAGATATCGCGTGCTACCTCTACGGCATCTACACGCCCGAACATACCGAAATCGCCAACGCCTGCGAGCGCGGGGTCAAGGTCAGCCTCTTCCTCGATCCATCCATCAAGGACAAGAACGACGTCCCCGTCATCAACGAGGCGATCGACCGCATCCGGAAAGACAAACTACCGATCGCGGTGAAGATAATAGACCCGGCGCGGGCGGAGAAGCTAACAGGCCTCCCGTTTCAGACCATGCACGAGAAGTTCGGCATCATTGACGGGAAACACGTGTTCACCGGGAGCGCAAACATCGAGCCCGGCGCAAACGTGAAATACACCGAGGACCGCTTTTTCTTCCTGGACAACCCCGGGGCGGCGAAGGCATTCCAGGAGGAGTTCGACCGCCTATGGGATGGCATGGGGCAATGGGTTTATAATCCGGACGAGGAACGGAAAAAGGATGAGCGCTCTGAGAAATAAGATAATCAACGGTTCCCTGGCATTATCCATCGCCGGGCTCTGGCTCCTTGCGCCGCCGGTCGCATCGGGGAAGATCGAGACCCACTTCAACAGCACGGAGCGCCTTGAGAAATACGTCAAAGAAGCGTTCTCAGCCGCGGTCTCCAGGGCGAAGGAGGGCCGGGAGGGAACGATCGATATCATGATCTTCAGCTTCACCTCCCCCACCCTGGCCGATAGCCTACTCCGGATCGCGCGGGATTTCCCCACGGTGAAAATCCGCATCCTGGGAAACCTGAGTCAACTCTTCAGGGAGCCGACCTCGGTCATGCCCGACATGGAGGACATCGCCTCGGGCAAGCTCGATGCGTACCGGCGGGTGGCTGCGAGACGGAAATATTTCCTCAAAAACCCTGAGGAGAAGAAACTTGCCGTGGATAGCGAGTTCAAACAGATCGTCAGCGAATTCAGACAGAAGCCGATTCCCAACATCGAGATCAAATACAAGTGGTTCCCCGCATTTTCCTGGGATGAGAAGGGCGGCAAGGCGGACTACGATCATTTCCACCCAAAGGCCGCCCTCCTCCACCACAAATCCGCTGTCGTCAACGGGGATACGCTCGTGACGGGGAGCTACAACTGGTCCACGTACGCGGAGACGAAGAACCTTGAAAACCTCATGATCGTCAGCGGCCCCGAGGACCATACTCTCATCACCGATTTTCAGGCGGAATTCGAGGCGATGTGGAACGACCCGAACGTCACCAAGACCTCGGCGGAGTGCCGGGCGCTCAAAGACAAAATCTGCGCGGAGATCGAGAACCAGCACAAGAGCGCAAATAATAGTCCATAGTCTTTAACAACCATCGACCATGGATTATCGACTACCTTACAATGGATCGTCGCCAATTCATCAAACGGAGTTCCCAGGCCGCGCTCGGTTGTATTTTCGCGAGCTCGGCCAAATGGTTGCACGGGGAGGCTCCATCCGTTCCTTCGTCTCCCAGCATCGGGAAACCGCTCGATTTCTCCATACCCCCCTCCTCCACGCTGCCCCAGATGGCCATCACAAAGGGAGATTCACCCCGCGAAATGGTCCGCCGCGCGATCGAGGCCATCGGTGGGATGGGGCGTTTCATCTCCAAGGGCGACCGCGTAGTGCTGAAACCCAACGCCTCATGGGACAGGAGCCCCGAGCAGGCTGCCGATACCAATCCGGAAATCGTGGCGGCCCTGACTGAACTCTCGCTCAAGGCCGGGGCGCGACAGGTGATCGCAATAGATCACACCATCGGGGAACCGGACCGGTGCTTCGCGAGGAGCGGGATCGGCCCCGCCGTCGTGAAGGCGGGAGGTTCGATCCAGCACCAGGACGCCCGCGCATTCCGCGACGTTGAGATCGGCGGGGCCGTCGGAAAATGGCCCGTGCTAGCAGCCCTACTCGAAGCCGACAAGCTCATAAACATACCTGTCGTAAAACAACACAGCTTGAGCACGCTCACCGCCGGGATGAAAAACCTATACGGCATAATCGGGGGGAAACGCAGCACGCTCCACCCAAAGATCGACGAGAGCATCGTCGCTCTCGCAAGCTTTGCCAGGCCGACACTGGTCGTCATCGATGCGTTCAGCGTCATGGTGAAGAACGGACCGAGCGGCGGAAGCCGGAGCGATCTAATACATCCGCACGTGGTGGCAGCCGGCACCGACCAGGTGGCTTTGGACGCGTTCGCAGCAACGCTTCTCGGCGTGCGCCCGGAGAGCGTGGGCCACATCAGTCTCGCGCACAAAAGCGGCCTCGGCGAGATGGATTATAAAAAGCTGAGGGTGAAAGAGGTTTAAAACAGCGAAAAGTCGAAAGCAGAAAGTTAAAAGAGCAGCTACATCTTTGGGCTTTCGGCCTTAAACCTTGGGCCGTTTTTACAATCTGCGGCGATCCGCCTTCGGCCTTAAACCTTAGGCTGTAGTAAAGATGAACTCACCGACCATCATCAGACTCCGCTGGCTGCGCCGGCTTTCGCAAGCGCTCTTCCTCTGTTTGTTTTTTATCCTTCTGATCTGGATGTCCTATTCCAGCCGCACCCTCAACCTCGCGGCGCTTGACGTCACGACGACCGCCCCTGTCAATTCCTTTTTCAAATTCGATTCCCTCATTAGCCTCTCATTCCTGATCTCCACCCACTCCATATACGAGGGCATCACGTGCGCCCTAATAACACTCGCCGCCACCATACTGCTCGGGAGATTTTTCTGCGGCTGGATCTGCCCATTCGGCACACTCCACCATATCGTCGGCCGACTCCGTTCGCGGAAGAGGATGCCTCGCGGGATCCCGGAGAGAGGGGTCAGTTATCTCCGGTGGCACACCTTAAAATATTATCTGCTCGCTTTTCTCCTGCTGGCCGGGGCCTTCAGCCTTCTCCAGCCTGCGGTGCTCGACCCGCTCTGCCTCCTTTCCCGCTCGTGCATTCTCTCGGTATTTCCATCGGCCGGATTCCTCACGAGCCGCCTCCTCAACATGGGAGCGGATTCCGGGGTTCCTCTCCTGAGTACGGCCTCCGACTGGATCTACCGTTATCTCTCGCCGCGGGAATGGATCGGCCAGGGATTTTTCTACGGCGCGGCCCTGACGACCGGCATCATATTCCTCGCCCTGCTTCTCGCGAACCTCGTCACTAACCGGTTCTGGTGCCGATTCCTCTGCCCCCTCGGCGCTCTCTTCGCTCTTGTCTCGCGCTTTTCCATCGGCCGGATTCCTCACGAGCCGCCTCCTCAACATGGGAGCGGATTCCG
>CAYWRA010000103.1:0-8696 GCA_964460305.1 uncultured bacterium | reverse complement strand
CGCCCGGTGGTGTGGGAGGACGGCGGGAGTAATCCCGCCTCCTACCCGATGTGTGGTTGCACATTAATATTGGGATTTGGGATTTATGATAAGTACCATACAGGACGCAATCAAGGATATCGCCGCGGGCAAGATCGTCATCGTAATCGATGATGCAGACAGAGAGAACGAGGGCGACTTTGTCATGGCCGCGGAGAAGGCCACGCCGGAGGCCATTAATTTCATGGCGACGCACGGCAAGGGGCTCATCTGCGTCTCGGCGCCGGCGGAGCGCATCGAGGCACTGGACTTGAAGCCGATGGTCCAGACGAACACCTCCCTCTACGGCACTCCCTTCACCGAATCGGTCGATTTTATCCACGGTACCACTACCGGCATCTCCGCGTACGATCGGTCGGCAACGGTGCGCGCCATTGCCGATACGAAATTCGGTCCTAAAGATTTTGCCAGACCGGGGCACGTCTTCCCGCTCAAGGCCAGGGATGGCGGCGTCTTGAGACGCGCGGGGCATACCGAAGCTGGCATTGACTTGGCGCGTCTCGCGGGGCTTTATCCGGCGGGGGTGCTCTGCGAGATCATGGATGAGGACGGCAGAATGGCGAAGCTTCCCGCACTGCATCGCATAGCCGAGCGGTTCAATCTCCGTATCGTGACGGTCGACGATCTTATCCGCTACAGGATGACAAAAGAGAAACAGGTCGGGTGTACCGTACGGACGACAATTCCCACTCCGTATGGCGCCTTCGAGCTTCGACTCTACGAGTGCATCCTGGACAACCATCACCACATCGCATTGATCAGGGGAGAGGTTTGGGGTAAGGAGAACGTTCTCGTACGGGTCCATTCGGAGTGCATGACCGGGGACGTCTTCTACTCGCTTCGCTGCGATTGCGGGGCGCAGTTGAAATTGGCGCTCCGGCAGATTGCGGAAGAGGGGTGCGGCGTATTGCTCTACATGCGGCAGGAGGGCAGGGGAATAGGCCTTGTGAACAAGCTCAGGGCATACGCCCTCCAGGATGAGGGGCTTGATACGGTGGAGGCCAACGAGCACCTGGGATTTCCCCCCGATCCACGGGATTACGGAATCGGGGCGCAGATCCTGGCCGACCTGGGGCTTCATACGATACGTCTTCTCACAAATAACCCGCGGAAGATCGTGGGTCTCGAGGGCTATGGCCTGAAGGTTTCGGAGAGGGTGCCGATCAGCGTGGGGGCTACCGAGCATAATCGGGGGTATCTTGAAACAAAAAGGGACAAGATGGGGCACCTCTTATAAATCCCAAATTCCAAAGATGATAGAAGTGGATGCGAATGGTTCATATTCCCTTTATTGGGATTTGGAGTTTGGGATTTGGGATTTCGAAAGGAGGTTCATATGGTTAAGACATTCCAGGGCGAGATGATAAGCCGCGGGAAGCGGTACGCGATTGTCGTCAGCCGCTTCAATGAGTTCATCACCTCGAAGCTCCTCGGCGGGGCGATTGATGCGCTGTGCCGCCACGGTGTGAAAGAAGAAGAGATCACCGTGGTGTGGGTCCCGGGCGCATTCGAGATTCCCTATGCAGCCGGCAGGATTGCGAAGGGAAATAAGCACGATGCGGTCATCTGCCTAGGGGCGGTCATACGGGGGGCGACGCCGCACTTCGAGTACATAAGCAGCGAGGTGACTAAAGGGATCGCGCAGGTTTCCATCTCGACCGGGGTCCCGGTGATCTATGGCGTGATCACACCCGACACGCTCGAGCAGGCCATCGAGCGCGCGGGTTCAAAGGCTGGCAATAAAGGCTCGGAAGCCGCCGCCGCCGCCATAGAGATGGTGAATTTGTTCGAGAAAATCTAGCTGTCGTATCTCGTTGTTCGTTTCTCGTACATCGCATATCGATTGGTAGACGAAGTACGATATACGAAGTACGATGTACCGCTTTATCGGGATTTTGGATTTGGGATTTGAGAAAATGGGCAGCCGCCGCAAAGCACGAGAGTTCGCACTCCAGTTTCTCTACCAGATAGAAGTAACGCGCGAAGATCTGGAAGGGGCGCTTCCCTCTTTCTGGGCGGAACATCCGGTCGATGCCGAAGTTAAAAAGTACGCGAGCGAACTGATCCGTGGGGCGCTTGGGAAACTGGATGAGATAGATCCCCTCCTCGGCAAGTATGCCCACAATTGGGTTCTCAGCCGGATGGCAGCCGTGGACAGGAACGTCCTGCGCGTCGCGGTGTATGAGATGCTCTTCTCGAAGCAAGCCCCCCCCATTGTGGCAATCAACGAGGCGGTCGACATCGTGAAAAAGTATTCAACGCCCGAGTCGGGAGCGTTTGTCAATGGAATCCTGGATCGAATCCGCAAGGATGAGATAAAAGATGCAACGTGATGGATCGGTCTCTCCTCGCGCCGCGTCGGCGTGGTTCTCGGCTGAAGAAACCAGGTTTATGCAGCTTGCCCTCCGGCTGGCGATGCGCGGCAAGGGGCGCACCAGCCCGAACCCAGCGGTTGGCGCCGTGGTGGTCAGGAGGGGGAGGGTCGTCGGCCGGGGGTGGCACAGGAGGTCGGGAGAAGCTCATGCGGAAGTGCGCGCCATCGAGCAGGCGGGAATGGCGGCGCGTGGTGCCACGATATACGTGACGCTGGAGCCATGTTGCACGTATGGGCGTACGCCGCCCTGCACCGATGCGATCGTGCGCGCTGGGATAAAGAAGGTAATCGTTGCCGCGCTGGATCCCAACCCCCGCCACCAGGGTCGCGGCGTTGCGCTCATTAGGCGTCGCGGGTTGGCGGTTAAAGTCGGCCTCCTGGGAAGAGAGGCGTCGGCGCTGAACGAGGACTTTTCTAAATTCATCACCACCGGCCTGCCATTTACGACGGTGAAGGTCGCCATGAGCCTTGATGGGAAGATTGCGACGGCGGTGGGGGACTCGCGTTGGATAAGCGGGGCCGAATCGCGACGGAGGGCGCATCTCGGCAGACTTTACTCGGACGCGATCCTCGTCGGGAGGAGGACGGTTGTGCGGGACGATCCTGGTTTGACAGCCAGGCGCGATGGGCGTGTCGCAAAAGTCCAATGGCGTATTATTTTGGATTCGAGGGCCGAACTCCCCCTCGACGTGAAGCTGCTCGATCCGCCTGATGCATCGAGGACGATCATAGCGGTTACCGGCCGGGCGCCACGGGGCAAGATCGCCAAGTTTGAAGCGCTCGGCGCGAGGGTGGTTCGATGTGCGTCGAAGGAAGGCAGGGTGTCGCTGAAGAGCTTGTGGCGTCGGCTTGGGCGAATGGGGATCATGTCGGTATTGATCGAGGGTGGAGGTGAAACAATCGCCTCGGCGCTTGAGGTGGGTATTGTGGATAAGATCATGGTATTCGTCGCCCCCAAGATTATCGGGGGGAGCGCTGCCCCGACCCCGGTGGGTGGCAAGGGGATTACGAGGGTCGTCGATGCGCTGCCGGTCAGGAACGTGATTGTGACGCGATGCGGGGAAGACATTTTGGTAGAGGGACGACCTGAGTATAGCCGGCAACTGAAATAAAAACGGCAGGTGCGACATTTTTACTGGAATCGTTGAGGAAATAGGCATAGTAGACGGCATTACCGCAACGCCCTCCGGTAGATGCATCACGATCCGCTCCGGGACCGTTGCGGCGGGGACCATGTCGGGAGCGAGCGTGGCGGTGAACGGCGTGTGCCTGACGATGACCGGATGCTCGCCGGCGATCCAGGCGTCTCAAAAGGGTAAGCTGACGGCTGACATACTCCAGAAGACGTGGGAGCTCACGAACCTGCATGCGCTGAAACCCGGAGATGGAGTCAATATCGAGAGGGCGTTGCGATTAGGAGACCGCTTGGGTGGGCATTTTGTCCTGGGCCACGTAGACGGCCAGGGGACCATCGTATCTCACCGGATGGAGGGTGACGATCTGGTCGTGGGGATTTCAGCGGGCGAAGCGCTCATGGAGGGAATCGTCCTTAGGGGGTCGATCGCAGTGGACGGGGTGAGCCTCACCGTCGCCGGGATGGATGCCGGCGCATTCTATGTGCACCTCGTTCCGTTCACTATACGGAACACGACGCTGGGGAGCGCGCCGGTCGGCGGCAAGGTGAATCTCGAATTGGATGTTTTAGGAAAACACGCGCGTCAAAACCGCGGAGGGGAAATCACCGAGTCGTTCCTTAAGGAGCACGGGTTCATGTAGGATTCCGCATGGAGTAATTTTTTCACCACGGAGACACGAGGGAAAAGTTGTTTTACAAAGAGTAAAAGAGAGACCAAGAGAACCGCTGGTATCCACGTCCCAACGAGATCCCTTCGGGAGATTTCACGCCTGCGTGCCGAAACGCACTCCGGCGTGCAGGCACGGATTGACGCGCCCCAAAGAGGCCCCGTTGGGGGATAAACACAGATCATGACGGATATTCACAGGTATCCAGGAATCTTTATCTGCGCCAATCCGTGTAGTCATCTGTGAAAATCCGTGGTAAGCGGCTCTTGTTTTATGCAATTCCGGAACGATTGAGCTTGTTTTAACGGCGGGTGTTTTCTAAAATATGACTCTTGTAAGCCCCGCCCCTTGGCGGGGATATTCACTTTCTAGTTTCGCGGAGTCGGTTGAGCCGCGCTATATCGAGTAAAAAGAGGGGGTGAATTTTTTGCCAAAGGTAATTCTGAGGCCTAACGAGTCGGTGGAGAGAGCCCTGAAGCGCTTGAAGAAGAAGATAGACAAAGAGGGCATTATGAAACAGGTGAAGAAACACCGACACTACGAGAAGCCTAGTCAAAAGCGTCGCAGGAAGGCACAGGAAGCTCAGAGGAGATAGTCTTCCTTCGTTCCCTAGGAAAGCATGCTGGCATTTTCTACCTCGTGGAATGCCGATGGCAGATTGACGCCAACGGCCCTACTCACGACCATCGGCGCGCTCGGTATCGACGCGATCGAATTGAGCTATCAGCATACGGAAAAGGATGTCGCCGCAATCTCCGCCTGCTGTCGTTCGCTGAGGATGGGGGTTGTGAGCACGCATAACTTCTGTCCACTCCCAGCCTTCCCGGATCGTGGACGCTCCCTTTCCGAAATACTCCTTTTGTCCTCTCTGGACGAATCCGAACGCCAGGCGGCGATCGAGGCGACGCGGCGATCGATAGACACGGCGGCTGCGTGTGGCGCGAGCACCCTCATCCTGCATCTCGGCCGCGTGGAAATACCATCGCTCACTCGGGAGCTCATAGAACTCTACCGCTGCGGCCGGGAGGGTTCGAAAACCTATCAGGACATGTGCAACCGCATGGTGAAAGACAGGGCGGCGAGCGCAGGACTGTATTTCGAGAAGGCGCTTTTGAGCCTCGACGCCCTCTGCCCCGCTGCCGAACGCGCTGGCATATCCCTCGCGGTCGAAAACCGCTTCTATCACAGGGAAATCCCGTCCCTGGACGAATGCCGTGAAATCATGGAGCGATTCAAGGACGGCCCGGTTTCGTACTGGCACGATATCGGACACGCCCAGGTCATGGAGGACCTTGGTTTCTGCCGGCACGAGGATTATCTGGAGACGGCCGGCGAAAGGTTGTGCGGGTTACACATCCACGACGTGCTGCAGTGCCAGGACCACCTGCCTCCGTCGTACGGCACGGTGGATTTCAGCCGTTTGAAAAAATATTGGCGGCATCGCCATCCGCTAGTCATCGAGCTTTCTCCTTCCAGCGATGCCGCGACGGTTGCGCGGGGGGTTGAGTACGCCCGGCGCGAGTTGGCCTAAGATACCCGGAGAATGCCAGATGTCCAAAACCATCATTAATGCGGAAGGTGCCCCGCAGCCCGTCGGGCCGTACTCACAGGCGGTTCGGGCTGGGAATCTGCTTTTTATTTCCGGACAGATCCCGATCGATCCCAGAGACGGAAAAATCGTGGGAGACGACGTTGAGCGGCAGGCGGAGCGGGTAATGGAAAACATCGGCGCGATATTGCGCTCCGAGGGGCTCTTGTTCGATAACCTGGTGAAGGCGACGATTTATCTACGAAGTCTCGGAGATTTTGAGATCGTCAACAGGATCTACGGCGAATATTTTGGGTCCAGACCCCCTGCGCGTGCCTGCGTTGAAGTCTCGGGTCTACCCAAGGGGGCGGCGGTCGAGATAGAGGCTGTCGCGGAGTATGCCAACAAGCTGTAAGCTTATAGCTTACTTTGGGATTTGGGATTTGGAGTTTGGGATTTCTACTGGGGGTTCCCCCAATGAAACCATCGGGCATCATTACATTGATCACCGACTTCGGATTGCGCGACTGGTATGCGGGCGTAATGAAGGGGGTGATCCTCGACATCAATCCCAAGGCTTCAATCATAGATATAACCCATGGTGTCGACCCCGGCGACGTAACCTGTGCGGCGATCTCCCTTAGAAGCAGCTACGGCCATTTCCCGGCGGGAACGGTGCACGTCGTGGTGGTCGATCCCGGAGTGGGGGGGGGCAGGAAAATTCTCCTCGCCGAATGGGAACGGCATCTTTTCCTTGCCCCTGATAACGGCATACTCCCCGGCGCGCTGGGGTGTGATGCGCTGCGGAACGTCCGTTCGGTCGAACAACCCCTGTTCTGGCGTCGCCGTGTGAGCGCCACGTTCCACGGAAGGGACGTCTTCGCTCCGGTCGCGGCGCATCTCTCTAAAGGGGTGCCGCCGGCGCGCATGGGCCCTCGCTGTAAAGACCCCATCAGATACGAATTGCCGCTTCCCGAATGCGTCGAGGGGAATTTGTTGCGCGCCGAAGTGATATACGTAGACCGTTTCGGCAATTTGATTACCAATATCGGCGAGGATGCTCCCGTCTTTAGAGAAGGGATTGTGATCCGCATCCGCGGCAGAGAGATAAAGGGAATAAGCCGTTCATACGACGCGGTGCGAAAGGGGGAGTTGCTGGCCATTTGCGGCAGCAGCGGCTATCTCGAAATTTCCGTCAACGGCGGGGATGCATCCAGGAAGCTCGGAGCGCGGCGAGGGACGACGCTCAGTGTGAAGCGAATCGATAGGAAGAGGTGAAATTATGGGAGCGAACAGTCTGGTAATCGATTACAGCCACATGATGGCTGACTCCATAGGGGAGGAGAACGGCATCTCCGCTCGGGAATTCCGGGATTCGATAGGGGAGGCATGCGTCGCAGCGGACGCCGTGCGCGCCGCCGTCGAGGCTGGGCGCATGGGCTTTTGCAAGCTCCCGTTCGATCAGTCGCTCGTAAAGGAAATCACAAGCCTGGCGGACGCCGTCGCCGGGTCCGTCGATAACTTCGTCGTCCTGGGGATAGGCGGCTCGGCGCTTGGAAACAGCGCGCTCCACGTGGCTCTCAATCATCCGTACCATAATCTTATCCCCCGCGAGCGGCGTGGTGACAGGCCGCGCATCTTCGTGCTCGATAATGTCGATCCCGAGTTTGTCGCCGGCGCAATGGATCTGCTCGATTTGGAAAAAACGGCGGTCAACGTGATCACCAAGTCGGGGAGCACGGCGGAGACCATGGCGCAGTGCCTCCTTTTCATCGATGCGATGGAGAAAAGGATCGGGAAAGCAAAGATGCGCGAGCGGGTGATCGCCACGACCGATCCCCGGAAAGGGGCGCTTAGGGAACTTGCGCTCAGGCAAGGCTACCGTTTGCTTCCCGTCCCGGAGGATGTGGGCGGCCGCTTCTCGGTGCTGAGCGCCGTTGGGCTTCTGTCTGCGGCCGTTTCGGGCATTGACGTCGGGGAGCTCCTCGCCGGGGCGCGGGCGATGCACACAGTCTCCGCCAAGTCCGACGTATCGTCCAATCCGGCGCTCGCACTGGCGCTTCTGCACTGCCTCGCCTCTGAGAGGAAAGGGAAGGCGATCGCCGTCATGATGCCTTACTGCAACGCCCTGCTAGGGATCGCCGACTGGTTCAGGCAGCTTTGGGCGGAGAGTTTGGGTAAGCGGTTGGATCGCGCCGGCGCGGTGGTGAATGCGGGGCAGACGCCGGTCAAGGCGCTCGGCGCCACGGACCAGCATTCGCAGATCCAGCTTTACATGGCAGGGCCGTGCGACAAGATGGTGACGTTCATGGGCGTCAGGGAATACCGGCGCGACGTTACGATCCCGCCGCCCCCCGTAAGCGATGATTCGTTCGATTATCTCTCGGGCCGGACGATGAACGATTTGATCAAAGCGGAGGGGAAAGCGACCGCCCTGGCGCTGGCGCATAACGGAAGACCGAACATGTCGATAGAGCTTGGCCGCGTCACTCCGCGCACGGTGGGGATGCTCCTCTACATGTTCGAGATGCAGACCGCTTTCACCGCCGAGCTCCTGGGGATCGACGCCTTCGACCAGCCCGGCGTCGAGCAGGGAAAAAAGCTGACCTACGCCATGATGGGGCGCAGCGGATATGATGAGTTACGGAAGGAGATCGATAAGATGGCGGGGAGCGGAAACGCCGGTTGCGTGATCGAGGTGTGAGGTAAAAAAGCCCCCCCATCCTTTCCGCGATGAAGAAGACCAGGGTCCCCATTTTCCTCTACCATGGGGTGAGCGAGTCCGACGTTGACGCCGTCCGTGACCCGATCTATGCGTTGCCGATCGCCGCGATCGGCGCGCAGATCGCCTGGCTGCGTGGCCACGGTTGTGCAGCGACGCCGCTCGACTCCCTCCTTTCGCTTCCGGCGCGGGACGAGAATGCTTTTGTCGTCACCGTTGACGACTGCCTC
>CAYWRA010000102.1:0-9058 GCA_964460305.1 uncultured bacterium | reverse complement strand
CGACAATTGAGTATGGTATGACCGGTGATTGCGGGCTCAAACGGAGGTGGTAATTTTCATTTGCTGATTTCTGTGCTTAGCGGCCAAGTGAAGTACAACGCCTGGCTCGAGGCTTTACCGAGCATAGTCAATTTTATAAAGTTGACGATACTCCGAAAAACCGGGCACGGGCGGCGTATTTCGCGCTTTGATTCTTGTGAATGTTATCTTTCCAATCTGTACTGTAATGTTGTTTCCAGACTCTGTCTCATCAAAGACTTTCCTCAGCATGCTTCCCGACAGGTAGGGACGGTAATGCACGGCGTCATTCGCCAACCAATAATCTGGCCTGTACTTAAGTAAAAACCCGTACATGTCTTTATCGTAAAGATAGGGTGCGACTTTGCCGTCGGTTATACCATCCAAACTCAGCAATGAGATATCACGACGCAGGTAATACCGGTCCTGGACTTCGTAAATCAGAACCGTTGCATCCTTTTCGACGATGCGATTCATGTATTCGATTATGTCCCTCTCCGTAACCACCTCAAATGACAATCCCAGCTTCGACCATTTTAAGGAAGATTTGACGATGGAGAACATAGGCTGCAAAATTAAGATCACAAAAAAGAATGCCAGAAACAAGCGGCGTTTTTTACCGGTTATCGAGGCGTAGATTTCTCGAACGGCAATCGATGCCGGGAGGGCGACGAAAGGAATCACCGGCAGGATATACCGGGTGATTCCACTCGTAACCGGGGAGATCAGACTCAGCGATATGAAGTATGATGCGACACACAAGATAGAGAAACCGTAAAAGGGTTTTGTTTCTCGCCGAGAGGTCAAGTCGACCAATCCCCATAGTGACAGGCACAGGAATATGATCATGGACGATCCCAGGAAAAATCGAAGCGCCTCAAGCGAATATGAAAAGCCTCCGAGCGAAGCGGCATTCTCTCGTATGGAAAATGCACGGCAGATGGCGGATGTTGAAAAAATGCCCGAATGCGAGAATGAATATCCATAATAGATTAAAGCAGGCACCGATGAAACGAGCAATAGAAGCGGGAGGCGTCGAATTATGTCCATCCGGCGTTGTTTGTAAAAATAATATGTCAAAACAAGAAAATGGATAATAACTATCATAATGGCATCCGGCCTGGTTATTGGAATCAGCGCCCATATAACACATGTGGCAGCAAGGCTCCTGGAGGCCTTTTGTTCGGAGAATATCCGATAACTTTTCAATATCAGCAGGTATATCAAAATGACTATGAGCGAGGATTCATACATCAATAATCCCGGCAACGCCAAAAGATACGCAGTCAATGCAGCACCCGAAACACTCCCCAATCGGGATTTGCTGATCGCCAATAAAGTCCGATAACAAACATATACAGCGATCATGGTGGCTATAAGGCTGATCAATTTTGCCAAAAGAACACCGTGACTTGTCAGGAAGCCAACGGAAAGGATAGAGCCCCAAAGGGGAGACGTTGCTCCGGAGGAGAATTGTCCAGGGTTGAAAGCTAAAAGTTCACCCTCGACCATATTTCGCGCGTAAATCAGGTATATTATGGGGTCCCCATGAAAGGTATTTATTAAGAGGATCCCACACGATAAAACAAACGCAAGGATAAGATATATGATACATCCCTCTACGCGGTTGCCATTTTTGCTGTTTTCTTCTTTCGGCATAGGTATGAACCCCTAGAAGTATCAAAGCGTATGAGTCGAGCACTGATTCATGAAGAACCCCAGGCCTCGAAGCAGCCAGCCTACAGCGCGCGGGCGGTCACGTTGAGGGGATGGTCGATGATTTCGAGGAACGGCTTCTCGTCGCCGGGCTTGTAATTCTCGGGGAAGTAGAAATACGCCACGAACTTGTGCGTGCCGCTGGGGACGGTGGTGATGTTGAAGCTCCAGCCGTTATAGCCCCAGTGCCCCATGCAACCCTCGGGTGGATCGGTGACGGTCTTATCGTCTATGTAGAGAAGCTCCTTGCTCATCACGAGGCTCGGCGACAGCCAGAGCCGGCTGAGCATGTTCCCCTGCGGGCCGGATATCCCCGACCAGATGTAGGGGCTTTTATCCAACTTTTTTTCCTCTTCCGACATCACGCCGTCCACCAGGACCGGCGAGGGATTGCATGAGTTGTAGTAGCGCATGCCCGTGGAGGTCGGCGCCCAATCGCAACCGCTGATGAGGAACCCCTCGCTCGCTATGGTCGACACGTTAAACGGCAACTTGATGAGCGTGGGCCATTCGATGGAGTCGCGATAGTAGTAGTTGTCGACGATGCTGGTTGGAGAACGGATGCCGAACTTGAGGTAGATCGAGTTGCTGCACTGCCTGACCGACCGTATCGGGCCGTCCTTGTATCCCACGAGGACCGAGCGCATGTCATCCTCGTTTCTGCTGAGCGAGAAAAGGGAGAAGAAAAGATGGAGGGTGACGCGGAACTTATAACGGTCCAGCAGATTCGCCGAGCGCGTGTTTCCATTGTCTTTGAGGATCAGCGTGGAAAAGTAGGATTTCATCTCGCCGGGCGTGTAGCCGAGCTCATAACAGTCGGCATTCACGTAATCCCGCGAGAAGTCATAGCTCACGTATCGTCCCGGATCCCCTTTCGGGGGGCCGTCGAACGCGACGCAGTATACCCACCCCTCGCCGCCGTTGGCCGGATCGGCGCACGCGATCTCAACGGCCCGTGTGCATCCCGCGGGCATGTCCGCTCTCGCCGCCCTGTCCCCGAAGTCCCTCGCCATGAACACAAGCTCGTCATTGGCGTCCCATAACCCGTCGTCGGAATTTACAGGCTTGCCGTCGGGCCCCGTGAGGGCCATCATCCCATCCTTGTTCTTCTCGTCTATCTGGAATGGGACCGGACGTATGGCGCCCCCGCGCATGCTATAGAGCGCGCAGTGGGTAATCGGGATCCCTTTCATGCCGGTCAGTTGCAGGCCTTTGACAACCACGGGATCCGATTGGCGAGTTACTGTTTTGGCTTGTGCTCCGAAAGCGGCATCGTGCGACCAGACAGCCAGCGCGCCCGCCAACAAATATACACATAATCTCATCGTTTTGTCCTCGGTTGATTGCAATCAGAAACCAGGAGCCAGAATCCAGAATTCTGTATTCTAACTCAATATAGTTACTGTCTTTACACGTACTCCTTCAAAAACGTCGTCACGCGCTTCCGGTACTCATCCGGCTCAAGGATCACCGCCTCGTTGTGCCGCGCCCCGTCGACGATCCACATCTGTTTCGACGCCCGGATGTGATCGTACAGCCAACGCGCGTGGCGCGCGTCGATGTAGCTGTCCCTCTTGCCGTGTATGATAAACACCGGCGTCGTACGGTTCTCTCTCAGCCCCCACTCCAGCGTGAGGAGTTTCTGTCCCAACCTCCTCTGCGATGCCTTAAGCCCCAGGAAGCTCAGGTATGTGATCAAAAACCAGGGGAGCCTGTTGGCGATCCAGCGCGGGAAATAAATCGGCGCCCATTTGCGGATGTAACTCACGAGCGTCCCCATCGTTGAAAAGGCGCCGTCGCACACCACCGCCTTGATCCCTGGGCTCCTCCCCAACACGCAGAGGCACGTCGTCGCGCCCCGGGAAACCCCGAAAAGGCCGATCCTCTCCGGATCGACGTCGGCGCGCCCCTCGACGTACGCGATGGCCCCCAGGAGATCGAAATACTCATTCTCGCTCGCCCACTGCGTGGGGTTGTAATTCCCGTCTTTCTCCGCATGCTGTCCACGGAAGTCAAACGAGAAGATGTTGTAGCCGTCTTCAAGGAGGAACGCGCAATACCGCTCGTAGGAATTGAGGCCCGCGCCGACCTCGTGGGCAAAGATGATCGTACCCGCCCTCTCCGTAGAGGAGCAGGGGACGAAGATCCCATTTAACTCCACACCGTCAAGGCTTACGAACTTGACGATCTCCCCCGCGATCTCCCATTTGGTTTGGGGCATCGCTGAGAGGGTCGAGTTGAGGAACACGTTCTCGATCAGCCGCACGTACTTGACCGTGAGCATGACTGCATAGGCCACGAGCAGCGCCGCTATGGCAATGAAAGGCCAACTCATTGATTTTTCCCTTCCGGCATTCCGGCGAGGCCGAATCGCGCGATGGTTTTCGCCATTCCGTCCTCAAAGCGGGTCAAGCGCTCCCCCAGGAGTGACTCGGCTTTGTTGTGGGTACAGATGGTATCACAACGCGACATTCTGATCTGCTCCAAATTGAGCGTGCCCTCGCGCCGGAGCAAGCGGGCGCCGAGACCGGCGAGAAGGGCGACGGGGAAGGGGATACCCACGATGCGGCGCCGGAGGCCGCGCATCTCGATCAGGCGCTCGGTGATCTCCCGGAGCGTCAATATGGCGGGCCCGCCCACCTCCCAGACATCGCGGCAACCGGCTGGGACGGCAATCGCATGGGCGATGCAGGAGACGAGGTCCCCGATGTAAATAGGCTGCAAACGATTCTGTCCTGACCGGACAAGGGGCACCACCTTCCGTTCAGTGGATACTCGCAGGAGCTTCTTTACGATCTTGCTGTCTCTCATCCCCGTTTCCCGCCCGAAAATGAGGGATGATCTGATAATGATGTAGTCCAGGCCGGAGCGCCCGATCTCCTCTTCCGCCTCCCACTTCGTCTTTGAGTACCGGTTGCCGGCTTCTCTCGCGGCGCCGATGGCGCTCAGATACACGATCCTCCCGGCCGCAGCGTTACCGCCGGAATCCGCTCGCCTTTTGGAGTTTTGGAGCGCGGCCTTGAACGCCCGTAGCAGCAAACCCGTCTTTCGTGTGTGCATCCCGCGGTATCCGCCGTGTTCCGGGCGTTCGATGCTCCCCAGGAGATGGACGACGGTATGAACTCCCTCCAGTGCCCGGAGGATGATGGCATCCTCTTCCAGATCGGCCTCACACACCTCCGCCCCCATCTTTGTGAGAAGCGCCCGCTCATCGGCGCTACAGCCCCTTCTGACAAGGGCACGGACGGCCATCCCATCCCCGCAGAGCCGTTCTACGAGATGCATGCCGACGTAACCGTTTGAGCCGGTGATTAAAAGCATACAGTTAAATCCCAAATCCCAAACCCCAATATATAAGCTTGTCATTTGTCATTTTTCTTGAACCACTCTATCGTCTCACCGATCGCGCGATCGAAGGGTATGGACGGGCCGTAGCCGAGTTGCGTCCTCGCTTTCGAGACATTAAAGGTGAGATGGGTGTACATGAATTTCAGCCTGAATCGATTGAGGAGCGGCGCCGTCTTTAGCCTCAATATCTTTGCGGTCAGCTCGCACAGCGCGCACACCGGTCTAGCGAGAGGGTATGGAATGCTCTTCGTGGGCCGGGTAAATCCCATCCCGTCCGCGATCCTCTCAACCAGCTCTTTGCGCGTTACCGACACGCCGTCGGTGATGTTGTATAACTGACCGGCTGCGCGCGGCGACTCCGCCGCAAGGAGCAATCCCTCCGCGAAATTCTTCGCATAGACGAGCGTGAACGGATTCGTCCCCCCCGCCACGTAGGCGTATTTGCCGTTACGCAAATAAGTGAGGATGCGCGGGAGCATCTGGCGGTCGCGCGGCCCGTAGACGTACGGGGCCCTGATGACCGTCACGGGGAGACCGGTCCTCGCCGCGAAATCCCAGATGAGTTTTTCGGCTTCTATCTTCGTGGTGTTGTAGTTGTCGCCGGTGTATACGTACGGCGCCGACTCGTCCAGATTGTCCTGCCGGTCCATGCCGAGGACCACCATCGAGCTCGTGTAGACGCATCTCTTGACGCGGGCGGTTGCGCATGCTTCGAGCAACGTCTCGAGGCCGCGCACGTTCACGCGCCGCATCTCGTCCAGGCTCGCCCAGTCGCTCACCACCGCTGCGCAATGAAATACGACGTCCACGCCGCGCATGGCGCCAGCGAGTGACTGCGGATCCAAAATGTCTCCCTGCCGGAGCTCAACGCCGAGGGAACGGAGAAATGCGGCATCGCTTCCCGGTCGGACGAATGCCCTTACCCGGCGTCCCTTCGATACGAGGAGCTCGGAGAGACTGCTCCCCACGCACCCCGTCGCTCCCGTCACCAATGCTTTCATAATAAATCTCCCAACTGTAAGTTGTAAGCTATAAGCTGAAACCGCGGCAAGATAGTCCATAGTGGCAGACCCTCCTGCGCTGAAGCTTCGGAGGACAGGCCCGACTACGCCAAGGCTTCCGTCGGGCAGGGGCGCTTTATCCGCAGCAAACAACTATTTCTCTGTGGATTTCTCCGTGTTCTCCGTGTCTCCGTGGTGAAAATTATCTGCTGTGATCGTCGAGCCACTTCACCAAATCATCGAAATACGCTTTCTTGCACGCGTCGAACTCCAACGTGTGTCTCGCCTGCTCATATACCTTCATGACCTTGTCGCCGCTTGCGCACGAAGAGAAGAGGTTTTTTACCGCGACATTGTCGACGATCCGGTCGCGACCAGCGAGAAGGAGCAACAGGGGGATGCGAATGCCCACGAATGCGGTCTTGGCGTAACGCTCCAACCTGCGGCTCTCAAAAAGGAACTCCGCGGGCGCACTCCTCAGGCCGAACGCGTCCTCCTCTATGTAGTTCCGTTCGTCCGGGTCGTCGGTAAATAGCGCCGGATCGCTCAGGGGGATTACAAATTCCTTCTTCTTTTTCAACAGCAGCGCGGTGGCGACGGTGAGTTTCATCCAGAAACCGTAATCGCGGAAAGAGACAAGACCGGGGGCCGAAAAGATAACGCTCCTCAACCGGACCCGCCCGGAGGCGGCAACAGAAGCGGCAAGGCGGCCTCCCCATGATATGCCCAGCAGGTGAACCGGTTTCCCCGGAAGGCCCTTTTCACCCATGCCGACGAAATGCTCCAGGTCCTCGATCCACCGCCGATAGGGCGCCGGTTTCGCCTCTCCCCTGTTGAGACCGGAGCCCCGCCGGTCGGGAAATAGCACACGGTATCCCTTGCTGCAGAGATAGGCGCAGGAATCGTTGTACCATGCCCCATGACTGCGGATGCCGTGAACGCCGATCAACACGCCTTTGGGCGTTTTGGCATCCCACTCGCGGTAACGGAGCGTAACGCCGTCGCCGGTTATCGTCTCTTTGATCTCGAAAATCAAATTCTCCATGGCCACCTTCCTACAAATGACAAAATCCAAATGACAAAACCCCATTATGTTTTGACATTTGTCATTTGGTATTTGTCATTCATCAACTCTCTCTTCCCCACCGTGTACTTCTCCAACTTGGCGCGGTTTACCGTCACACCCAATCCGATACCGTCCAGCGCCGGCGCCCATCCCCCATAGCCGAACGTCAGGTCCCCATTGATCAGGTTGGCCCCTAGGAGGTGCCGATCGTAGGAACCCTCCCTGTGGAGTATGTCGGGGACGAGAAACGCGAAGTGACGTCCCGCAGCCGAAAGAATCCCCGTCTCGCCGACCTGGCAGCCGAGTTGATAGCCGAGCCCGTTATCGCGGAGCGCGCTAGCCATCTGCAGGGAAGCGAAGAAACCACCGCACTTAGAGAGCCTGATATTTACCACGTCGCAGGAACCAGTGTCAATCGCATGTTTCAATTGGGCGGGAGAAGAGACGGATTCGTCCAACATGATGGGGACGCCCACCTTATCCCTTAGCATCGGGAGATCTGCCCTGCATGCGGGGGCGAGCGGTTCCTCCACGGAGGTGATGCCTAGATCCCTCAGGCGCGGGATAACCTTAAGGGCCGTCGGCGTGTCCCATGCCCCGTTCGCGTCGGCCCTGATGTCCGTTCCACGCCCGAGCATCCTCCGAGCCGCGCGCACCAGGGCCACGTCGCGCTCCTCTCCCCACCCCACCTTGAGCTTGACGGCGCGGAAGCCGTAAAGGCGATAGGCTATCGAGGAAAAGGCAACACGGCGCGCCGACCCGCCGGAGCAGACCACGCTGTAACGCACCCTCGACGGCTGCCGGCTCAACGGCGTGAGCCATCGGATATGCGTTGCCAGCTCTCCCATTCCGACGCCGTACGATCTTAAAGCGGCGTCGAGCAAACTGAGATTAAGCGCGCAGCGGGCCGCGCCGGCGAAGACCGTTCCCCCGCTCTCCCCTCTCGTCTCCCACTCCCGGAGGCGTTCCACCCCCGCCGCGACCGAACCCCACTCACCGGCAAGAGAGGAATAGTCGAGCCGGGCAAGGTATTGCATCGCCGACTCCGGCGTCTCCCCGGTGACGTATTCGCGCGGGACCCCTTCGCCGAAACCGCTTATCCCCCCGTCCGTTAGCGCCTCGACGACGATGTTGTCCGCCTCGCTACGCGTCGCACGTGAATGGGCGAAGGCAATTTTCAGCGGCAGTCGAACATGATAAACGACGATCTTTGTGAAGCGCATGGCGAAACCCCGTATTGTGAAATCCCAAATCCCAATATTAATGTTGTAACCACACCCCTAAGGGGCCCCGTTGGGGCGTGGATGAACCCTTTGTTGCTTTACCTCTGTTTCTTGCAGTTCAACTTTTTCTCCTGCCGCGCAAGGCGGCAGGGGGGAGACTCTCCCTTCATGTTCCCGATCTCTTCTGTTCTCTTTTACTCTTTGTGAAACTACTGAATCCGTGTTTATCTGTGTTCATCCGTGGTCAAAATTAATCTTGGTTTTGTTTCTCTGTGCTCTCTCCCGAAGGGACCCCTTTTGGGGTGTGTCTTCTCTGTGTCCATCCCCCGAAGGGGTCCCGTTGGGATGTGGTTTTACTTTGCCTATTTAGTGGCCCGCAGATGGCGCGCCTCCGTGGTAGATATCATCATAGGATCGGCACCGTCACGTATCCGAACTGGTAAGCCCTGTTCGTCCTATCGAAATCCGCATCGGTGAGGCCGACGTTCGTACGGAGGTCTTCGTAAAGATATTTTTCGAGCAACTCGCCGTTCCATCCGTAGCTGACTACCGAGACCGGGTAGCCGTTTTCCTTGTCGATGTCGACGAGGGTCTTGTGGGCGGGATATCCTTTACCGGAAGGGAGCATCCGTTCGAACCGGTGGACGGGACGCCCCGCCGTTTCGCCCATCCCGATATAGCGTACC
>CAYWRA010000101.1:0-9241 GCA_964460305.1 uncultured bacterium | reverse complement strand
GTCACTGAGGAGGGGCTTTTTGATTGTCATGATCGGCTCCACCGAGAAGTACGGGTTGATACTCGCGATGTCCGCGTTGGACCGGTAGCGTTCGTTGAGGAAGGCGAGATCGTATTCAGTGCCGAGGGGGAGTTTACCGGAGATGTCGGCATCGTAGTTGATGTCCCTGATTTTAGAGTCCACCGGATAAAAGTAATTTGTGCTCTCCGTCGTCGTATCGTGGAGGTTGTACTCGGCGTTGAGCGTCGGCTCGAACTCCGATTGTGCGACGCGTATGTCATCGGACTTGATTTTCGGCTCGACGCGCGCGATCCGGATGTCGGAATTTTTCCTGAGCGCGTAGAGGACGCAGTCCACGAGGCCGATCTTTAAGATCTTTTCCTGTGCCGCCGACTTCAGAAATGCCTTGCGTATCGCCGCCACGTCGTCCGGCGTCTGCAGCTGCTCAGCCATGACGTATCCGGAGGCGAAGATGCATATCGCCGCGGCCATGCCGCAGGCCCTTGGAATTCCACCGATTGATCCCGTCAAGCAAACTCGTATCTTCATGATCATTAGTTGGGATTTAGGATTTGCCTGCCCGCAACGCTCTCGCTTGCGAGGCGGGCGTGGGATTTTCCCCGGGGATTTGTCCGCCTTTGGCGGAGGCTTTGGGATTTCTCGCCTCCAGCGCTTTTCCCAGCCGTTCGTACAGGATCCTGTAAAATTTTTCCACGGCCTTCTGGTCCTGGGCCGGCATGGTCCCGATGGTGTCCGCGAGCAGGTTTAGGCTCTCGGTGCGGAGACCGTCCACGAGTTTTCTCCCCGCGGGCGTGAGGTCGATGATGTGCGCGCGCCGGTCCGTGGGGTGGGGGAGCCGTTTCGCGTAGCCGCCGCGTTCGAGCTTATCCACCAGGTTTGTCATCGCCGGGGTGGAGATTTGGAGGAAGTCGGCGAGCGCATTCATCTTCTGCGCGCCCTCTTCGAGCAGGCACATCATCAACATGTGCTGCGGATGGGTGAGCCTGCTTGTGGCGAACTTCCGCGAGAAGTATTTAATGAACCTGAGATGCACCTGCCGTATGAGCTGCATCATTTCCGGGCGACTTGTCATGGGCATCCTCCGGGGACTGTTCCCATTTCGCATGAAACCACAGAGTCCACAGAGAGGGCTCTGAGAGCACAGAGAAATAAGAGTAATAGCTTTACAAAGAGTGAATCTCCCCGCCCCTTGGGCGGGGAGATTTACTCTTTGTGAGGACTGTGGTATCCCATATCCTCCATTGTGGCCACAACAAGTGTACGCAGATATCAATTAAAAGTCAAACAATTAAAACATTTAACTATTCCATAGTCAAAGCAGTGCGAAGCGGTTGCCCGCCGGTGATTTGCCACGTCCATGTAGGGGGAACTACGATCTGGAATAAAAGAGAGGATGCTTCAGTACGCGTTCTTGCGGGCGAAAATCGTCATGAAGATGATTTTGAGGTCGAAGAGGAGCGACCAGTTTTCGAGGTAATACATGTCGTAGCGGAGGCGCGCCCGTATGGAGGTGTCCCCTCGGAGGCCGTTCACCTGCGCCCATCCAGTGAGGCCCGATTTTACGAAGTGGCGCGTCATGTAGCGCGGGATGTCTTCCGTAAAGCGATGGACGAAGTGCGGCCGCTCCGGTCTGGGGCCGACAAGGCTCATGTCGCCGCGCAATACGTTATAGAGCTGCGGCAGCTCGTCGACGTTGTATCTCCGTAGGAACGATCCGATGCGCGTGCAGCGCGGGTCATCGGCTCGCGCCCAAATCGGCCCCGTTTTCTTCTCCGCGTTTTCGACCATGGTGCGGAGCTTGTAGATGTAGAATTGTCTCCCGTCCTCGCCGCACCGCTCCTGCCGGTAAAAAACGGGCCCCTTTGAGTCGAGCTTGATTGCGACGGCTGCGAGCGCGAAGGCGGGGGAGGAGACGATGAGGCCGATGGCCGCCCCTATCGCGTCGAACGTGCGCTTGAGGAACCGGTTCCAGGGATAGTGGAGTGGTATGCGGTGGATCCCGACGAGTGGGACGCCGTCGAAACTGACCACGTCGACCTGTCTCGTGAGTATCTCGAACATGTCCGGCACGTGCCTGAAGCCCACGAGGCCCTTCTCGCAGGCCATGACGATTTCAAGGACCCTCTTGTGGTCGAGGCTGGGGTTGGTGAGAATGACCTCATCAATGCCGTGGTTGCCGAGCAGGGACTCGAAATCCGTGACGCTTCCGAGGACCGGCTGGATGATCCTGGATGAGGAGCTCTTCTCCCCCGGGCAATGGAGATAACCCACAATCTCGCATTCCAGGTGAGGATTCCGCCTGATGTGGCGGGCGAGGCGCGCCGCGGTCTCTCTCGTGCCGATGATGAGGATCTTCCTCTTCCCCTCGGATTTACGGTAGAGCCGTTTCTCAACGGCATTTGCGGCGAGCCTCCCGAGCAGGAGATAAATCTCCACGAGGGGAACGAGCAGGGCGAAGCTGAAGCGCGAGTATTTGAGCCCCGCTTCGCTGTGCGTCGACGGAAGCAGGAAGGTGAGCGCCATGAGAGCGATCATGCCGGCCACCATTCCCTTGCTCACGAGGAAGAACTCGTTCATGGCATCATAGCGCCAGCGTTTGGCGTAAGAACCGAAGAGCTTGAACATATATAGGAAGATGACGGTGGCGATTGGAAACGCCGAGAGATAGAAGGTGAAGGGCGGGATCCCCTTGTAGACGGGAACGAGGTTGGTGAGAGGGGAGTAGAAGCGCACCCAGTAGGCGGTGCAGAACGCCGCGTTAAGCATCGCGGTGTCCAGTGCCACCCTGAAAGCGGCGGCGATTTCAGCGGTATGGCTTCGTTTCTGCATGATCAACTCCCTGATTGAACCACGGAGAACAATTTTTCACAAAGAGTAAAAGAGTATAATCTGATTTATTCACCAAAGCACAAATGACAAATACCAAATGAATTACAAATGACCAAATGTCAAAACCTCATGGTGTTTTGTCATTTGTCATTATCAGAAACGGCATTCTCCATGTATTTTTTCAGCTTCTCTTTGAACAACGCCCGGTCGAAGCGCAGGGCGTTGGCCCGCGCGCGCGCCGGATCGAAGTTTATCCCGCCCGAGCGCCGCACGGCGTCGGCTAGAGCGGCTTCGTTCTGCTCGGCGAAGAAGAGCCCGGTCTCGCCGTCATTCACCGTCTCCAGGGCGCCTCCCCTCCCGTAGGCGATGACCGGTCTCCCGCAGGCCTGGGCCTCGAGCGGTGTGATTCCGAAATCCTCCTCGCCTGGGAAGACGAACGCCCGGCAGTTCCGATAGTGCTCCCGCACCTCTTCATCCGTGCGCCAGCCGAGGAACTCGACCTGCGGCCCCGCCATCTCCTCCAACGTCTTCCGCTGCGGCCCTTCACCGATGATCAAAAGGGGGAGGCGGAGCCGGTTGAACGCGCGGATGGCGATGTCGAGCCTTTTGTAAGGCACGAGCGCTGAAACGATGAGATAATGCGTTCCCTGTTTTCCTCCGGGGGTGAAAAAACCCGCGTCGACGGGAGGATAAATTATATCCGCATCCTTATTGTAAATCTTTTTGATCCGGACGGCAACATGCCGGGATATCGCCAGCCATCGCCCGACCCTCTCCGCTGAGGCGACGTCCCATCGCTTGAGGTAGGCGAAGGCCGGGGAGAGCAGCCGGCGCTTCCATCCCCAGTGTCCGAAATACTCCTCACCGAAATACCAGACGTAGCGCATCGGGGTCAGGCAGTAACATATATTGGGGGCGTTTTCCGGGGGGATGGCGCCCTTGGCTACACAGTGGCTTGTCGAGATGACGAGATCGAAAGCGCTTAGATCGAACTGTTCTATCAGCCGGGGGAAGAGGGGGAGGTAGTAGCGATATTTTGCCCTGCTGAACGGGAGGCGCTGGAGTGCTGAGGTCCGTATCTCCATCCGCGATAACGTCGGCGAGAGCCGGGAGCGGTCGCACAGCAGCGTGTGCACGACGGCGTCCGGAAAGAGCTCGCAGAGCACCTCGAGGATCTTCTCCCCGCCGCGCATGCCGTTCAGCCAGTCATGGATGAGAGCAACCTTCATGTCGCACAGCCCCATTGGAAATTGTAAATATCAAATTGTAAATTTCAAATTTGCAATTTAAAATCGCCCTGTAAGATTTTTATACAGGGCGAGCGTTTCTTCGGCGGTTTTACTCCACGGGAAGAGCTTCGCCCGCTCAAGGCCGGCCGCGGACATCCTGGCATGGAGGGCGCTGTCGATGAGGACGCGTTCCATAGCGTCGGCGATCGCGCGTGTATCGGTGGGTTTTACGAGAATCCCTGCCTCGCCGACCACCTCAGGTAGCGACGCGCGGTTCGAGCATATGACAGGCGTTCCGCAGGCCATCGCCTCAAGGGGCGGCAGGCCGAACCCCTCATAGAGTGACGGCAGCACGAGAACGTCGGCGGCGTTATAGAGGGGGATGAGCTCGTCCTCACCCAGGCTGCCGGTAAAGATGACGTCTTTCCGGACACCAGCGCGCTCGACGTGCCGTTCGACCTCCGGGTAGCGGACGTCTTTCTCTCCCGCGACGGCGACGGCGCAATGGATCTTTCCTTTCGCATTGACCGCTTCGGCGGCTTTGACGAGGGAGATGAGGTTTTTGTATGGATCGGCCCGCCCAGCAAAGAGCGCGAGCCGGTCTCTGATCCCGAGCCGTCGTTTCACATCCGCTTTTACGGTTGAGGGAAGAGGCCGATACTTCGGGTCGACGCCGAGATATACGCGCCGCACCTTGGCGGGATCTGCGTCCAGGAACTCGATAATGTCGCACCGCGAGTGTTCCGAGTCGGCGATGATGAGATCGGAGACCTTGACCAGCCGCTTCATCAACGCCTTGTATACCGGGAAGAGGCGCGTCTTTTTGGATCTGGGGGCGTACTCGGGGAATTTAAGGGGTATGATGTCATGAACGGTGATGACCGTCTTCCCCCCGAATCGCGTTAAGGGCGCCATGAAGTTTGTGGAGTGAAAGATATCGATGCGTTCTCTCCTGAGCAATGGGGGCAGTGAGAGCTGGCCGCGGATCGAAAAAACGCCGTAGGGCACGGTAAGGATTCGCCAGTTCGTCCGGCTCCGCAAGCCAAGTTCGCCGCAGATCCTGTCGCGGACGGCCTCGTTCTGAAAGAGGGCGAGATAATTGTCCTCCCCGTCCATCTCGGAGAGGTATTTTATGAGGTAGGCCGTGTAGCGGCCGATCCCCGCTATCTTTTCCCCGATCCATCTCGCATCAATGCATATGTTCATTATCCACACCCGTATCGAATAAACCCAACTCCCACTGATCACATTATATTGGGATTTGGGATTTGGGATTTGGGATTTCTCTGTGCAGCAGTCTCCTATACAACCCCAGCGTCTTCTCCGCCGTCCGACGCCATCCGAACAGCTTGACCCGTTCCAGGCCGCGCGCCGCCAGCGAATCCCTGAGCTGTCTGTCATCATGGATTTGCATTATGGCCCGTGCGATGTCCTCCGGATCGTAGGGATCGAACATGAGCCCGGCATCGCCTATGACTTCTGGCATTGCTGGCGCCTTTGAGGCGATCACGGGCGTTCCGCATGCCATAGCTTCGAGGGGCGGCAAGCCGAACCCCTCGTAGAGCGAGGGGAAGACGAGCGCCTCCGCAGCCCGGTAGAGAGCGGGAAGTTCGTCGTGCGTAACGTAATCCAGGACGATCACGTCGGTTTCGACCCCCCTTTCTCTCGCCTGGACTCCGGCGGGTTCACAGTTCCAGCCGTGTCCGCCGGCGATCAGGAGTTTGAACGGCCAGCCGGCCTTAAGGCCCTTCACGATCCGCCATGCATCGAGCAGCATTCCCAGGTTCTTCCGCGGTTCGACCGTCCCCACGAAGAGAAAATAGCGGTGGGGAATAGGCTTTTTGAAGACTGCTTGCCCAGGCACGTTTACGCCGAGGTGTATCACGGTGACGCGGTCGGAAGGCACCCCGTATAGCTCCATAAGCTCGCGTTTTGAAAACTCCGAAATGGTGACGATCGCATCCGCTCTTTCCAGCGTGCAGCCGAAGCGCTTCCGGATCCGGCTCAGGTTTCCGGCCTCTGCATGCTCCGGGTATCGGGCGAAGGAGAGGTCGTGCACCGTCACCACCGCCTTGCCCTTTTCGAGAGGGGGAATTATGAAATTCGGGAAGTGGTAGAGGTCGCAGCGCCCGGCAAACCATGAAACGTCGGGCCGACCGAGATTCTCTGAGAGGCTTTCATAGACCCGTCCGGGAAGGAACCTGATCGGCGCGTATTTAAACCGCGGATTGTCGATCGCACGTGCGCAACCGCGCCTTTTGAAATCGAAATAAAAAAGCCGGTATCTCTCATCCCCCTCCAGCCCGGCTAGTTCTTGCACAAGGTGGCGTGTATAGAGCCCTACGCCCGTCGGTCTACCGATCAGAGATTGGATTTCAATGCCGATTGTCGTATCCATTTGGCTTCAAACACGATAAGTTATGCGACTCGCGCCGGGTATCCCTGGATGAAACTGCCGAATCGGTATGATAACACGCCTATAATAGCATGTCTCCCATTTTTGTGTGTTTCGAGGGAGGGATCGGTCCCGGTAAGATAGCCCCCCTCCCTGACCCTCAGAGGGCCTGTCTGCCTATGACAGAGGGATGGGGGGGGGGGATTATTGCCCCATGACTTATCCATTACGAAAAGTTTACATTCTTCTTACGTTTCCATGACAATCTCCGCCGGGCGATGTGGGAGCATTTATCGGGAAAATGGGTTGATCCGCGGGCTGGGGTGAGGGTATCGTACGGAATGTGTCAGTTTTGCGTAATCTTTAGCGCTATGGCGGGACAACGGTATATGGTGTATAGTTGATAGCGGAAGAGGAGGATACGGCATGAAACGGGTAGAGGCGCTGCTGTGCTGCGGATGTCTCCTTTCTTCTGCCGCTTTTGCGGGGGATGAGGAGTATCTTTATTTTCATGGAGATATCCATAGCCATACCGGTTTCTCGGATGGGGTTGAGGGATCGACGCCGGCCGATGCCTATGCCCATGCGCGCGATGTGGCGCACCTCGATTTTTATGCGGTGACCGATCACAAATACCCCTCTGCGGAATGCGGGCCTCAGGACTGGCCGCTTACACCAGAGGAATATGAACTGATGAAAACCCAGGCAAATGAGGCAAATGAGGACGGCGTCTTTGTTACCCTCTATGGATATGAGTGGACGATTGCGGGCGGTGCGCCGCACGGGAACGTTTACATGGCCGCTGACTTCATCACCACTTGTGTCACGGAGACATTCTATCAGGATCTTTTCTGCCGCAGGCTGGCGAACAGGAGTGTCTTCGGCCACTTCAATCACCCCGCCATGGATGGCGGATGGGGCGATCTGGCGTTTTCTTCAATGGGCGCCTGGGGCATGCGGCTGATGGAGGTCAGGAATGATTTCCCCCCGCCACTGGACAGGGCGGACTTCACGGGGGAGATCGCCAAGTATGCCGAGGCGATCGAGAAGGGCTGGCTTATCGGTGTGGACGGGTCGAAGGACACGCACGATGCCACATGGGGCGAGTTCGGCGGGGAGGACTATCAGAAGTACAACACCGTCGCGCTTGCGCCTGGCCTGACGCGGGAGGATATTCTCGAAGCCCTTCAGATGCGCAGGACTTACGTTTCCCAGGACACCGATTTCCAGACCAATCCACTCAAGATCGAGTTGCGAGCCTCGAAAGACAATGGAGCGACCTACCCATACATCATGGGGGAGGCGCTGGACGCGGAAGGCATTTCTCCTGTTATTCTGCGCCTGGTGGCGCAGGAGGGGGGAACGGATTACCTGAATGAGGCCAGGATCTACAAGAATGGCACTGCGGTAGCAGTGGAGACAGGTATCCATAGCCTCGACTATACCCTGGCATATACGGACACGACCCCCGTCCACGGCGACTACTATTTTGCCTTTGTCATCGAAGAAGACGGAGAGTTCGCCATGACGAGCTCGATTTTTATAAGGAACGGCGATACGGACGCGGACGGACTGGGGGACGAAGAGGAGATAAATAACATAGGGACAAACCCCAACTACCCCGATACCGATGGGGATGGCTTCAGCGACGGTGACGAGGTTGCCGCCGGCACCGACCCGCTGGATCCGGAGAGCTATCCCATCCCGGCCACACCCACACCGACTTCGACTGCACCTATTCCCATCACGCCTACTGCAACTCCTGCCCCCTGTATCGACATCAGGGTAAGCTTGTCAACGATGAGCAACGGTGATCGATTTGCCGTGGACGTTTTGTTCAACAATGCGATCGATCGACCGTTCGACGCTTACTGCGTCATCGTTCTCCCCGATGACTCGTGCTTCTCGCTTACGGGATACAATAAAATAGCCAGGGGGATAAAGCCGTTTGCCAGCTCTATTCCAGCCCTCCAAGCCGGCTATACGGCGAGGCTCGCCGACCTGATACTTAAGGGTATCGCTCCCGCTGAATATAAACTGATTGTCGGCGTGGCGCCCCAAAACGCCTCACCGGAGATAGACACCGCCCTGTGCGAGTCCCGCGGGAAGGTGGTTGTCGGCAGACAAAATCCCAGCCGCTAAAGTGTGAGACGGAGAGTGGGGGAGACGGTGAGAGGGCGATTTTGCAGTATCGGAATCGCCGATTCTCCGATTCGCCGTTTCGAAATGTAGTGAAACGTCCCGGCGAAACATTTGACGCGCTCTCGGCCTACTGCTAGAATTACCCCATTATAAAGGTAACCGGTATGGCTGAATCACGCGAGATATACGTGGTGTGCGGGATGGGGCGGGACGTCACTGGTCTCGTGTCGCTTGTCACCGCTATTATATCCGATACGCAGGGTAATATCATTGATATGGAGGAGGATGTGTTCCACGGCCTCTTCTCGATCTTCCTCACCGTAGACCTCACCGGCGCGAAAATAAGCGGCTCTCAGTTCATCGCCAAAATGCAGGCGGTCGCCCATCAGTCCGGCCTCCAGATCATCGCCGAGAAACAGCAGTTCACGCCCCGGCTGAGGGAGAAGCGGATGATGCGGCTATTGCTCATCGGCCCGGATCACCCCGGCATCGTTTCAGGCTCGACCTTCGTCCTCGCCAATAACGGCGTGAACGTCGAGGGGGCTCGAATGATATCGCGCGGCGAGCTCTTCGCCATGGAAATGGATCTCGACTGGAGCGCTTCCTCGGGCTCCGCGGCGTCCAT
>CAYWRA010000100.1:0-9324 GCA_964460305.1 uncultured bacterium | reverse complement strand
AGGGGCTGAGGCGTGGTTGAAAACCCTTTTATGTTTTTTCTCAGTGTGCTCAGTGCCTTCTCTGTGTCCTCTGTGGTTTTGCTGTGCCGCGGTTAAAAATTGCCCTCCCCTGTAGAAGAATGTGCTAAAATTCAAAAAAGGCGGCGATTTTACAGGGAGGATGGGGATGACAGAGAAATTTATAGAAGTGATAAAAGAATTGCACGAAAAAAACGCGCGCAAGATAGTGCTGCTCGTCGCAGACGGACTCGGGGGACTCCCGATGGAACCGGGCGGCCCCACTGAACTCGAAGCGGCGAGGACGCCGAATCTCGACGCCCTGGCGCGCATATCTTCATGCGGCCTCCTGGAGCCGGTGGGACCCGGCATCACTCCGGGAAGCGGGCCGGCCCACCTAGCGCTCTTCGGCTACGATCCGATCAAATACAATATCGGCAGGGGCGTGCTCGAAGGACTCGGTATCGACTTTAAGCTCACGGGGAGGGACGTCGCCGCGCGCTTCAACTTCGCCACGGTTGATAAAGAAGGGAAACTGGTGGACCGTCGCGCCGGACGCCTCAGCACCGAGGAGAACCAGCGCATTGTGAAGAAGCTGCGCGATGGGATCGTGCCGCCGAAAGGCTTTGAAGTCTTCATCGAGACCGTGAAGGAGCACAGGGGACTCCTCGTGCTCCGCGGCGAGGGCCTCTCGGGCGACATCCACGACACCGATCCGCAGGAGCTCGGGGTGCCTTCGCTCCCCGCGCGCGCGCTTAACAGCAAAGCCGAAAAAACGGCTGCGTTGTTCAATGAGATCATCGCGCAGGCGACCGCCATCCTTAAAGGAGAGGAACGTGGCAACATGCTGCTCCTCAGGGGATTCGCCAAGTACGAACCGTTCCCAACCATGGCCGAACGGTACGGCGTGAAGGCGCTCGCCGTGGCGCAGTATCCGATGTACCGCGGCCTCGCCAGTCTTGTTGGAATGACGGTAGCGCCGCACACAAAGAGCATCGCCGAGGACCTCAAGATGCTCGCGGACAACTTCGGCGATTATGATTTCTTCTACCTGCACTACAAGAAAACCGATTCGCGTGGAGAGGACGGCGATTTCGCGGCGAAGGTGGCGGCGATCGAGGAGCTGGACGGCATGGCGTCGGCGATCCTCGCACTCAAACCCGACGTGTTCGCCGTCACCGCCGACCACTCGACGCCATGCGCGCTCGCGATGCACAGTTGGCACCCCGTCCCCGTCCTTCTTCATTCCCCCTATTGCCGCGTGAGCGGCGCGGCGCGCTTTACAGAGAAGAGCGGGGCGATCGGCACGCTGGGACTCAGGCCGTCGACCCACCTCATGCCGATCCTTCTTGCGCACGCGCGGAAATTGATCAAGTTCGGGGCGTGAAATCAGTAGTAAGTGATAAGTAGTAAGGATTAAGCGGGTTCATTTGTGCTTGGTGAAAGCTTAATCCTTAGTACTTAATCCTACCTTATTGGGATTTGGGATTTCACGGCGTGTAGTTCGGGGGCAGACCTCTACTATACACTGAGTGAAACATCGAGAGTATGAACATCGCATCGGTGGTTACCGTACGGGAGCTTGAAAATCGCTTTATCCACGGAGGCGAGATCCCATCCGACACCGAGCTCGCGCTCCTCGAAGCCGATCCTCGCGCGGGCGCGCGCAGGATCGCGTCCGTCCTAAAAAAGCGCTGTGCCAGACAAGGACGCGAGCATGACCGGATCGCCGCGCTGCTCGCCCACGAACGATCGCTTTGGGAGAAGGGCGTAAGCTACATCGCCGGCGTCGACGAGGTCGGGGTCGGGCCGTTCGCCGGGCCGGTGGTCGCCGCAGCGGTGGTCTTCCCGCGAGGGACGGCCATAGAAGGCGTTCGAGATTCCAAACAGCTAAACCATGACCGGAGAACAAAGCTTGATGGAGCGATCAGGCGGGAAGCGCTCAGCGTCGGGATCGGGCTGGTGGAGGCAGAGGAGATAGACCGGATCAACATCTTCAGGGCTACGCTCGAAGCCATGCGCCTCGCCATCCTCGATCTCAAAATGAAGATCCAACACGTGCTGGTCGACGCCAGGACGATACCGGGAATCGGGATCCCCCAGGAGGCAATCGTGGGGGGCGACGGGAAAATATTTTCGATCGCGGCCGCATCCATTGTGGCGAAGGTGTATCGCGACAACCTCATGCTCTCCTACGACAAACAGTATCCGCATTACGGCTTCGCGCGGCACAAGGGATACGGGACCGCCGAGCACATTCGCGCCATCCGCGAACACGGCCCGTGCGAGATACACAGACGGTCGTTTACGTCGAAGAGATAAGCCGAAACAGCTAATGACAAATGTCAAATACCAAAACACAATAAGGTTTTGTCCTTCGGCCATTTGTAATTCATTTGTCATTTGCCTGCCCGCCGGTTGTTAGGCGGGGTATTTGTCATTTATTTGGGGTTTCCAATATCTATGCCCTACAAATATCTCGAACACATAGGCGATGCGGCGATAGAGGCGTCCGGAGCAACGCTGGAGGAGGCTTTCGCCGAGGCTAGCCGGGCGATGTTCGGTCTCATGATCGATGCTGGGACCACCCCACCCGAGACAACCGTCGAAATCAAGGCCGAGGCAGCCACGCATGAGGAGCTGCTTGTGGAGTTCCTTAACGAGCTGCTTGCCCAGCAAGGCCTCCACAAACTCATCTTCACAGACTGCTTTGTAAACGGGATCGCGCCGCGAACTGGCGGCGGCTACACGCTCACGGCAACGGCGAGCGGCGTGGGACCGCGGCGTGTGAGCGCCGCACTCGGGCACGAGGTCAAGGCGGTGACCTACATGGGATTAAAAGTCGTGCGGGGAGACGAGGGCTGGGTTATAAGGTGCGTGTTGGATATGTGAGCACAACGGTTTCTGGTTGCTAGTTTCTGGTTACTCGTCAACAGCAAAGAGAAGGACTGCAAAATGAGCATCGAGGTGCGGCAGATTTCGGAGTTCATCTGGGAAATCCCCAAAAGCGGCGACATGCGCGTCCCCGGCAGGATCTATGCCGACCGCGCAATCATCGACCAGCTCGTGGCCGACCAGCCGAAGGCCAAGGAGTGGAACGCGCTCCTGCAAGTGAAAAACGTCGCCTGCCTGCCCGGCATCCAGAAATACTCGCTCGCGATGGCCGACATCCATCCCGGCTACGGTTTCCCAATCGGAGGCGTCGGCGCCTTCGATACAAAAGAGGGCATCGTCACCGTCGCGGGTGTGGGGTTCGACTGCAACTGCGGCGTCCGGACACTGGTCGCCCCCCTCACAAAAGACGCAATCGAGAAAAAGAAATCAGAACTCGCGGATGCGCTCTACCGCGGCATCCCCGCAGGGCTCGGCTCTGAAGGCGATTTCAGATTGAACAAGCGCGAGATAGAGGACGTGCTGCGCATGGGCGCGCGATTCCCGGTCTCGCGCGGGTACGGCGCCGAGACCGATCTCGAATTCATCGAGGAGAACGGATGCATCGCCGGCGCAAAGCCGGAAAACGTGAGCGACAAGGCCAAGGAGCGGCAGTTCCGCCAGGTCGGCACACTCGGCTCGGGCAATCATTATCTCGAGGTCCAGTACGTGGACGAAATCTATGACGAGGGAGCGGCGCGCGTCTACGGGATCGAGCGGGGTTCGGTGGCGGTCTCGATCCACTGCGGGAGCCGCGCCCTCGGCCACCAGATCGGAAGCGACTATCTGATCAAGCTGAAACGGGCGAGCCAGAAATACAACATCCCCATCCGGGAACAGGAACTCGTGGGGGCCCCCATCGAAAGCCCCGAGGGGCAGGAATATATATCGGCCATGTTCTGCGGCATCAACTGCGCGTTCGCCAACCGCCAAGCCCTCACCCATCTGACAAGGGGCTGTTTCGGCAAGGTGTTCGGAATCGATTCCGCCCTCGTACGCATGCTCTATGACGTCGGACACAATACGGCAAAGTTTGAAACGCACGTCGTGGATGGAGAGAAGAAGCGTCTCCTCATCCACCGCAAAGGGGCCACGAGGGCGTTCGCCGCGGGAAGCGCGGAGATCCCCGCGGCGTACAGGAGCGTGGGTCAGCCGGTGCTCGTCGGCGGGACGATGGGGACCTATTCCTACATCCTCCGGGGTACGGAAAAAGGCATGGCCGAGACCTTCGGCAGCGCGGTGCACGGCGCGGGAAGGCTCAAGTCGCGTACACAAGCGAAGAGGGAATACCGCGGAGAAAAGCTGGTCGCCGAGTTGCGCGCGCGCGGGATACTGGTGAGGGCGCACAGCCTCCCCGGCATGGCCGAAGAAGCTCCCGGTGCGTACAAGGACGTGCGCGAGGTGGTGGACGTGATGGAGGGCGCGGGGGTAAACGTCAAAGTCGCCAGACTTCGGCCAATGATTTGTGTGAAGGGGTAATTGATTTTGCCGCGGATTTGCGCGGATTTGTAGCGGCAGAGGGGAAGAAACAGAGATGGAGAAATAGAGGTAGGTTTAGCCGCGGCCAAAAGAAAAAACAATAATCTGCGATAATCCGTGGTAAAGTGGTTCATTATGCGAGAAGCAATGTTATGGAAAAAGGCGGACGGCGGCAGGGTGGACTGCTGCCTCTGTGAGTTCCGCTGCCGAATCGCCGACGGCAAGCGCGGTCTGTGCTGCGTGCGGGAAAACAGGGGCGGGACGCTCTACAGCCTGGTGTACGAAAAGGCCATCTCCTACGCTGTCGATCCTATCGAAAAGAAGCCGTTCTTCCATTTTCTCCCCGGTAGCCATTCCTTCTCCATCGCCACCGTCGGCTGCAACTTCCGGTGCCTGCACTGCCAGAACCACACCATATCCCAGCTCCCGCGCGACCACGGCGGCCGCATCGAGGGGGAGGAGCTGCCATGCGGAAGGGTGGTCGACCTCGCCATACACTATGGTTGCGCCAGCATCTCTTACACCTACACCGAGCCGACCGTCTTCCTCGAATATGCCTACGACACGGCGAGGTTCGCCAAGGAACGCGGACTCAAGAACAACTTCGTGACCAACGGCTACATGACCGTGGAGGCGCTTGAAACGATCCGGCCCTTCCTCGACGCCGCGAACGTGGACCTTAAGGGATTTGATGAGGAACGGCACAAGCGGAGGACGGGGGCGAGCATCGAGCCGGTAAAGAGGAACATACGGCTCATGCGAGAGATGGGAATATGGGTCGAGGTCACCACTCTCATCATTCCGACGGAGAATGATTCAGACGACGAGCTACGCGCCATCGCCGGTTTCCTCGCCTCGGTGGACGCTTGCGTGCCATGGCATGTGAGCGCGTTCCACCCCACCTATAAGATGATAAATCTCCCGCGGACGCCGATGAGCACGGTGCTACGCGCGTGCCAAATAGGAAAAGATGAGGGCTTACGTTACGTGTATGGCGGAAACGTTCCCGGCGCAGACTGTGAGGACACCAGATGCTACAACTGCGGAGCGCCGGTCATCAAACGGCGGGGGTTCGAGGTGTTGGAGAACAATCTAAGGAATGGGGCATGCCCGAAATGTGGGGCTAAGATCGACGGGGTGTTTTAATTAATTAAATCCCAAACCCCAAACCCCAAATCCCAATGTTAGAGTAGAAGAGCGCCGAAGGGGTACGACCATCTGTCAATAGATGAGGTTTGACCCTGAAGTTTTACCCTTGGTAAGGCTTGAGGTATTTCTCGATCTGCCTCAGGGCGAAACGGTGGTCGGGGTCGGTCATTCCCGCAACGCAGTCTTCGGGAACCTCCACCTGAAAACCGCGCATGCAGGCCTCCACCGAGGTGTAGAGGACGCAGATCTCCGTCACCAGGCCGGTGATGACGATTTTCCGCGTCCCGAGCTTCTTGAGGAATTTTTCCAGCTTCGTGCGATAAAACGCGGAGTAGGTGGTCTTGTCGATGATGTAGTCGCGGCTGCGCGGCTTGAGCTCGACGACGATCTCGGACCCGGAAGAGCCGTTCACCGCATGCTTCGGCCACACCTTGAACTCCGGGTCGTCTTTCCGATGCTTGTCGCAGACGTAGATCACCGGCACGTGCTCGCGAGCCGCCCTGGCGAGTCTTTTCTTGAGGGCTGGAATGATCTGCCTCGCCCTGGAAACCTCCAGGGGCGCCCCCTTGAGGACGAAGTCATTGAGCATGTCAATGACGAGTATCGCCGTGGTGCTCTTGATTCTTTTTGCCATCTCCTCCAACCCTTTTTATATTCTACTTTGATAGCAAGAAACAAGATTCCGAGCAAGAAATATTAGCTGGACAAATGACAAATACCAAATGACAAATGAATGAAAAATGACCAAAGAGAAAAACCTCATTGTGTTTTGTCATTTGGTATTTGTCATTTATAACTCTACCTTTTTGAGCTCACTCAACGTCCTCTCGCGTATCTTCCGCACCGCGGGAAGCTCCGCCGAGATGCGCCCGCCCGCCATAAGCTCCCGATGCATGTTTCTCATCGCACCCCCGCAGGCGCAGCGGGGCGCCGCGGAGCGGAGCGGGACGTTCAGTCGGGAGAAGCAGCGCCCGCAGCGCATAAGCTTCTTGGCGCCGGCCTCCTTGCCGCGCTTTGCCATGGGGCTACCGTCAATCTCGACGATGTCGAAGGCGAAATCTACCACAGGCGCGCCTGCGATCCTCGTCCCCACGCCATAGCCGTCCGCCCACGGATTTAAGCCCCGTATCTTATCCTCATCGAGGCCGCCGCTGACGTAGAGCTTGACGTGCCGGAATCCGTTTAGATCGAGCTCCCATCTCACCTCCCGGAGTATCTCCGCCATGTTGCCCCGCCGCGAGCGCGGGGTATCAAGCCTTACGGCGTAAAGTTCCTTCCCGAGGGCGCGTGCGACGTTGAGCGTCTCGAATTTTTCGTCGTTGATCGTATCAATAAGCGACACGCATTTAACCTTACGGCCGATGATCTCCCGGAAGGCCTTGGTCGCCTCGACCGTATCGCCTACACATAGGATGAGGGCGTGAGGCATCGTGCCGGTGGGTTCGATCCCTAGCACCTCGGCGGAGGCGACCACCGACACACCGTCTGCCCCGCCGGCGATGGCGTTCCGGTCAATCATCGGAGCGAGGCACGGATACATCCGCCGCGCGCCGAAGCTCAAGATCGTCCGGTCACCCGCGGCCTTCCTGCAACGCGCCGCAACGGTGGCGATTCCGGAAGAATGGCAGAGAAATCCGAGGATCGGCGTCTCGTATATGCAGAAGTCGTTGTAACGACCGGCAATCGAAAAGACCACGTCTCCGGCGCCGAATACCGTCCCCTCGTCGATGGCACGCACCTCTATATCCACGCCGAGTCGAGCGAGCATGTTGAGGGCGTACTCGAGACCGGCGAACACGGCCCAAGGGTATGCCGATGGGAGCTCCTTGGCCCTCACCTCGGCGACCACACGCCTGTCGATCCGGCGCGCCTTGAGGATCTTGAGGGTCCGCTCGAAATATATGTCCGTAGTCTTGCCTGCGATGATGTCTTCCGCCGAAGCTATGTGGAAGAGGCTGTCGTCGGTCATTTTATCCTCCGTGAGAAATCCCAAACCCCAAAGTACGAGACGGAGAAACGGCGACATAAAAAAATCACCGGCTCTCCGCTTCCCCCACTCGCCGTCTCGAAGTGCGTTTCGCTCATAAACACTCGACATCAGCGTATCGTGAATTGATTGGACACCACGACCGGAGGCTCGGCCACGTACCGCCCCCCGGATGAGAAGGCCGTGGTGAATACCCACTCCCCCACCGCCCCGCGCGGCACCGTGAACACCACCGTCCCCGTTTCCGGAATCAGCGTATTCTCCCACGTATGCTCCGGGGCGTAGGGGGGGACATAGCGCGCGGGCTCAAGACTGGAGTCGAATAGATAGAGCGTTCCCGACGATACAAGCTGTTCCACGGTGATGACGGTCTCCTGGTACGACGTGTCGCATGCGGCGCCGAGATATACGTTCATCCGCTTGTTCGCCGATCCGTAGAGATCGAGGTGGGATTGCCATGCGAGTACGACTTTATCTCCCCGGCTGAACTCATAGCCCCCGTGAATGTTGGGCAGGACGGCGATCGCGACGTAGGGATAGGACGGCGTGACGGTGGGCGTGGCGGTAGGAGTCGGCGTCGGGGCCGAACCGATACAATAGACCATATTATCCTGGGAACCCACGTATACCCTGCCATCCGAACCGATTGAGGCAGAGGACCTAACCTGGGCTCCGGCGACCAGACTCCAGGAGAGAGAGCCGTTTGAATTGAGAATGTAGAACCGGGCGTCATCAGAACCGAAATAAATCTTACCCCCCGAATCTATCGCTACGGAGGACCATATTGCATCACCGGCTGTGTATGTCCATGCGAGGGACCCATTGGAGTTAATGACGTATAACGCCATCTTATCGGTCGAGGTTGCGTATATCTTTCCGCCATTACCATTCGCCGCACAGGAACATACCGATCCCGCCCGGAAGCTCCAATACAGCTTGCCTTTGGAGGTTAAATCATAAACCCTGAAGTCATTGGAGCCGACATAAATATTTTGAGATGTTCTATCCACGCCTGGGGAAGATCGCAAACCCGCCGATCCTATCTCGTAACTCCACGACTTGGAGCCGTTAGAATTCACCGCATAAAGCTTCGAGTCACTCGAACAGAAATAGATTACTCCACTATCGCCGACAGCAGGAGAAGAGTAGATCTCGTTCCCCGTCGTGAAATGCCACCGTAGCGTTCCATTGGAATTTATTGCGTACAAATTATGGTCGCGGGAACCTACATATATACTCCCTCCGGCCCCCGATGTGGCAGAAGAATCGATCGCTCCACCCGTTGTATAGCTCCAGAGTAATGACGCATAACTCCAGGGAGCCGAATCACTCAAGCCGATTGCATATACGTTATTATCCTGCGAGCCCGCGCATATTGTTGCACCCCCGTCCGCATCACTCATGACCAAAGGCGAGGCCTGGACAGCGCCTCCCGCTTTATAGCTCCATATGAGCGAGCCGGTCGAATCGATCAAATATACATTGCTGTCTCCACTCCCGACACATACATAGCCGCTGCCGCCTATTGCCGGGGATGAATCGACGGCGCCCTCCGTCGCATATGACCACTCTAAGATGGGAATGATCGGCCCCAGGTAGGGGCTGTTTCCGGTGTGGCAAGCATCGTGTTGAAACATCGGCCAGGGCAAAGGCGTGGGCGTTTCCGTGGGAGTCTCTGTGGGTGTCTCCGTCGGTGTAGGAGTAATCGTGGGTGTTGCCGTAGGGGTCCCAGTCTCCGTCGGCGTTGGAGTTATTGTCGGTGTCTCGGTTGGTGTCTCAGT
>CAYWRA010000099.1:0-9332 GCA_964460305.1 uncultured bacterium | reverse complement strand
GGCTTGCTCAACGGATACGGCTGCCCCGCGGGCTCCACGTAATAGCTACCCGCAAGCTCAACCTCCGGGCCATACTCCAGCGTGACCTCTCCCGCCTCTTTCCCCTCAGGCATAAGGATGGCAACGTCTTTTGCGGGCAGGACGGGCTCTCCCGCCTTATGCGACGGCTCGCACCCTTCCATCGTCACACGGTCATACCCACCGGCCTTCACCACAACCGGCGCGGCAAACTTAAACGTGTATACCGCCTCTCCCGCTCCGGCAACCGCCATACCTGCGCCGTAGATCATGCCGCACATCACAACCACTGACATCGCGTGAGTATGTCTCATGTACGACCTCCTTTTAGGTCAGAATCCAGGAGCCAGAACCCAGAATTCTGAATTCTGTCTCAACGGCGCTACTTCCGCGTCGCCGTCTTCGCCCCGGCGCAGTCTATGTCCACCGGCAACATCCCCGATGCCTGATATACCTTGCTATCCCAATAGTGCTTCCCTGCGGCCGCGCTACCCGCATCCCAGATCCTCACGCACACATAGTTACTCCCCGCTTCCTGCCAATCCTCTCCCTGGAACACATTGTCCGGATACGCGTACACGGCGCTCGCCGCCACGCTGTCGTTCCCCGTCGGCTCTCCCGTCACGGAATCGGGCGCGCCGATCGTCCCATCAGGACTACGGATCAACTGGACGAGATCGCCATTCTCAAGATGCGCACCCGTCTCATCAATGCAATTCGCGCCATACCACAGCACCATCGTCCCGCCGGCGCTCGATACGCACGCCAGCGCCGCCATCCCCACTATGCAACCTATTGGAAAAAGCTTTCTCACGTTCAGTCTCCTATATGTGTTACAATGCCCCTATAAACCCGGGTCATCCCGCCGTCAAACCACTCCAAGAACGCTTACTCGCCTCCCCGGACCGCCCTCACGCAATAGCCGACGCCCCTAGTGGCAGTGCTCGTGAAGAAGGAGCTGAAGGGCATGTTCATAGCGTACGTCGTACCACTCGGCAACGTCGTAGAGGACCAGTAGGTGGTCTGCGTGTTTATGAAATACGTCTTGTTGATATACGGCGAGGACCCTACAGCCCTCACCACAATCGACTGCAGTTCGGTGATATTCGGCAACCTCCAGTCGGAGTAGCCGTCAAACGTCAACCCAACCGCCCAGGATACAGCGCTATACCAATCTGCTATCGAAGCACCTCGACAACCGGCCCCAGTCCCATCCTTTGCCCACATCAGGCCTGTAACGTTGTCGGTCACAGAATTGCTGCTCGTAGAGTTGGTATAATTGAAGTCCTTACCCTTGTTCTTGGAAGCGGCATCGCCCGTGAAATAAACCGACGTCTGGCCGGTCTTGAGAAGGGTACAATACTGAAGCTGCGTCAGAGTACCCGTCTTCAGCCCCCAACTCCCTGACACCGTGCAGAAGAACTTCTTCCCGGAATTCACATCGGAAACGGCCGCGTCGCACTGCGGAAACGGCGTTGCCACCGCTTCGTAGATCTCCGTGAGCGTATGCCCGGTGCCGGCGGGCGATGACGACGGCTCCGTAAAACTTGCCCCCGGCGTGGGCACGGGCGTCCCCGTCGTAAGATAGGTATAAATATCCCCAACCGAAGGCATCTTGCTTGCCGAAGACCCGGGCGCCCCCGGCGAATCTATGCTCCCCGCCATAGCCATTCCGGCCATGCCGGCCGCTGATATCATGCCTAACACAACCATCTTTAACCTTCTTTTCATCTCCTCGATCCTTTCTCTTTCTATCACCCCAAATCTTACGACACAATTCCAAATGTCTTTTACTCGCCCCCTCGGACCGCCCTCGCATACTGGTAGGCGTTGGTTTTAGCGGCGCCGTTCACGGCGCTGGTGGTGAAGTATACCACCACCGCGGTCGCCGTACCGGTATCCGTATTAGAGGTCCAGTAGGGATAACCGGTCTTCGTATTTGTGAAATATGTCGTGTTGATATACGGCGAGCCATGAGCCGCATCCCTTACAAGAATCGACTGCAGCTCGGTGACATTCGGCAACCTCCAGTCGGAGTAACCGTCGAACGTCAAACTAACAACCCAAGTCAACATGCGCGTCCAAGCCATCGCTGCACCTCCGTTACCACCGGCCCCACTGCCATCCTTCGCCCACATCAGGCCAGTGACATTGTCGGTCACAGAATTACTGCTCGAGTCAGTATAACTGAATGCCTTGCCCTTGCCCTTGGAAGCATCATCGCCTGTATAATAAACCGACGTCTGGCCGGTCTTGAGAAGGGTGCAATACACCTGCGGCGCCAGCGTACCCGTCTTTACTCCCCAACTCCCGGACACCGTGCAAAAGAACTTCTTCCCCGAATACACATTGGAAACGGCCGCGTCGCACTGCGGAAACGGCGTCGCCACGGCCGCATAGACATCCTTCAGTGTATAACCGGTGCCGGCTGGCCCGGCCGTCGGACCCTGGAAGCTCGCCTGTTTCGTCGCCGCCGTTCCGGCGCTGAGATAATCATATATCTGCTTGAGCGTGTACATCCCGCTCCCCGCCGACGGGGCGCCCGGAGAATCGATATTCCCGGCCATGACCATCCCAACCATCCCGACTGCGAACATCATGCCCAGCACAACCATCTTCAACCTTTTCATCCGTTCAATCCTTTCCTTTTCTACCATCCCCGCATTACAACACAATTCCAAAAGACGCTCACTCGCCCCCTCGGACCGCCCACACCCGGCAAGAGTTGCTCTTAGCGGCGCTGTTCACAGTGGTGACGCTGAATTCCAGATCCTGGGCATTGTCCGTAGTGTATGGGCTCGTAGTAGAGGTCCAGTGGGACTCCTGACTCAGGTTTAGAAACCAAGTCCTGTTGATACTGCCCATCGACTCGTCCCTTAAACAAATCGACTGCAGTTCGGTGATATTCGGCAACCTCCAGTCGGCATAACCGTCAAACGTCAACCCAACCGCCCAGTCTATGGCGCTCGCCCAAGCCAGATGTGAACCGCTACAACAGCCGGCCCCTGCCGCGTTCTTCGCCCACATAAGGCCCGTGACGTTGTCGATCACCGAAAGACCGCTGCCAGAATTAGTATAACTGGCTGCCTTACCCTTGTTCTTGGAAGCGTCGTCGCCCGTTTGATAAACCGACGTCTGGCCGGTCTTGAGAAGGGTACAATACTGAAGCTGCGTCAGCGTCCCCGTCTTTAACCCCCAACTCCCCGCCACCGTGCAGAAGAACTTCTTCCCCGAATACACATTGGAAACGGTCGCGTCGCACTGCGGGAACGGCGTCGCTACGGCCGCGTAGACCTCGGCGATCGTATGACCGGTGCCGGCGGGCGATGACGACGGCTCGGTAAAACTCGTCCCAGGGGTGGGCGCCGGGGTCCCTGTCGTCAAATAGGTATAAATATCCCCGATCGCCGGCATTTTGCTGGCCGAAGACCCCGGCGCTCCGGGCGAGTCTATGCTCCCTGCCATGACCATCCCGGCCGTGCCGACCGCGAACATCATACCTAACGCAGCTATCCCCGACCTTTTCATCTCTTCAATCCTTTCTCTTTCTATTCTTCCTAATATCACAACACCATTCCGAAAGACGTTTATTCGCCTCCTCGGACCGCCCGCACGTAGTAGCGATAGGTGCTCTTAACGTCGCAGCTCACCCCGCCGTTGTTGAAGTCCACCATCATAGCGAAGTCCGCAGCGTAGGGGGGCGTAGTAGCGGTCCAGTAACTGCCCGATTTCGTACCCGTGAAATACGTTGCGTTGATATACGGCGAGCCCTGACCGGCATCCCTCACCAGAATCGACTGCAGTTCGGTGACGTTCGGCAACCTCCAGTCGGAGTAGCCGTCAAACGTCAGACCAACCGCCCAATCTATGGCGCTCGACCAGACTACTGATGAATTGTTCAAACATCCGGCCCCCGCTCCATCCTTCGCCCACATCAGGCCCGTGACGTTGTCGGTCACAGAATTACTAGAATCAGTATAACTGAATCCCTTGCCCTTGCTTTTGGAGCCATCATCGCCCATGCGATAACTCGCAGTCTGGCCGGTTTTGAGAAGGCTACAATACACCTGCGGCACAAATGCCCCCGTCTTTAGTCCCCAACTCCCCGCCACCGTGCAGAAGAACTTCTTCCCCGAATACACATCGGAAACGGCCGCGTCGCACTGCGGAAACGGCGTCGCCACCGCTGCGTATATTTCCGTAAGCGTATGACCGGTGCCGCCGGGCCCCGACGCGGGCTCCGTAAAACTTGTCCCAGGCGTGGGCGCCGGCGTCCCCGTCGTCAGGTAGGTATAAACATCCCCAAACGCCGGCATCTTGCTTGCCGCCGACCCCGGCGCTCCGGGCGAATCGATGCTCCCGGCCATAACCATCCCGGCCATACCGACCGCGAACATCATGCCCAACACAGCCATCTTCAACCTTTTCATCTGCCCAATCCTTTCTTCAGCGGTAAACCATAAGTCGTGAGTTCCAAGTCGCTTCTCCCGTACTTATTGCTCCGTACTTACTGCTCATTCGTCCTTACCGTTTTCTCTATAGAAAACCAATATGCGATTCCACAATCAGTAAAAGTTCTCATTATCTTTACTAAAACGGGTTTTGTGCTGCGGCTCAAACCCCTACTGGAGATCGCTCACCTCAAAGGGTGCAAATATTCCCCTACCTTGGGGCCCGATACCTCTAAAACCTCACCGCCTATCTACCCAACCATTAGCAGTTTAACATATAATCGGAGGCCTGTCTCTATTCTTTGCCCCCCCCCCTTATTGCGCTTAAATGATTCAATATATGTTCCTGAGTCAACAGCGCATGCCCAGCATTTACTTGTCAAAATTAACATTCATTCCCAAATGACATGCAATGCAACGACCTAATCCCCAATCCACTATGGCCATCGCCTTGAGATCCTCTTAATTCCTCTTCAACTTATGAGCTTAAATCGCCTTCGATTATCAATGTCGAATTTCCGGGATCTTTATGCAGATAACTCATAATTATCATGTTGACATATTCCCAATATTAGGCACGCCACCGCGGCTATTTTTCGAACACAATATCCGCCTTACTGATGGTTTTGGACGTCTTCTCCCCCGCGCCCTGCCCGCCTCCACCCATTACCCAGTGGTAAAGGGCTGCGGGGCCTTCGAGATGCGTGCCCTTGCCACAGTTGACACAGATGAACTTCTGCACCGGTATCTTGCGGTTCGCGCCGTTGAGCCTTGTCCCAAGAAGATGCTCCAATTCCATTATGATCAATCCGTTCCTATAAAACCTGGCGCATCCGCACGCCGGGCACTTTTCCGGGATGGGGCCTTCCTCCGATTTCCTCAGAGACTCTTTCAACGTATCTATCGCTTTCCCTTGGCGACCGAGTTTGTCCTGAAGTTTCCGGAATTTCGCCTCGCCGTGCGTCACGGCTCTCCTTCTATCATCCCTTTTCCTCTGGAAACTCGAACGCATCGAATCAACAACCCTGCGCACCCATATCGCAAGAGAATTCCTGTCTATCGACATCGCCTCCGCCACCGACGTCACGTGCTCGCCGCGGAGAACCCTCCTCACCGCTTCCACCTTTGTCTCCACATCGATCCTTCTGAATGCCATTGCGAAATCCTCCTCTCTTATGAACGCCATACCATGGGGATTGAGACTTCTTAAAGATACTTAGCAATTCTCATGCCAAATTCCGGATGGGTGTAATAAATACGGGATAATGACTTATAACTTATTAATTACCAAGGCAATACACCCTTAGGATTGAGCGGAAAGGTGAAATAGGAACAAGGGTATGTGCAGCTTTCCGGCATTCAAAAACTGAACATGCTCAAATATTGAATAGCCGGCTTTCGGCTTGAATCGGGGTGGTGGCGACTGACAAAATTGGATGTTTTAACCTTGAATCATCCATGTCTGGTGGGAAAGACGCATGGACATAGCGCATAAAAACGCCAAGAAAACAATTAAGCCGGAGGGTGGGCTTGCTGCTATATCTTTAAAACGGCTACAACAGATTCTGGTTACTCGTTACGAGCAACCAGAATCTGTGCGCATCACCATAACTCTAAAACCGGGAAAAATGGAAGCAGGACGCTATCGGACCGCAACAGTCACTTCAGAGGAGTAGATCGCTTTGGAACGCCAGTTGTCCAGCGTAATCTTGTCGCCGGCATGGAATATCCCGGCGGCAAACCAGTAATTGCCACGGGCGAGTGAGGCGCCGATCTTTTGCCTGAGAATGGTCGCATTAAGCGTGGGGATTGTCGCTCCGCTCGCCGCGGGCTTTATCCCCTTCTCCATGACAAAGCTGCCGCCCTTGCCGGGCACAAAGGAGAACCAGCCGCCTTGCGGCGTCTGGACGAGCACGTATGCCACCAGCTTCCCCATGCCGGTTATGCGCTCGCCGATCGCTAGGTCCATCACAAGCGAATCGCCGGTCTCGACCACGGCCTTGTTCGGTGCAAGATTCACCACAGGCATGGGAGTCGACGTAGGAGCCACCGTCGGAGTCTCTGTGGGCGCTGTTGTCGGCGCAGCCGTGGGAGTCATCGTCGAAATTGGGGTCTCTGTCGGGGTTGATGTGGGCCCCGGTGAGGCTTCGGCAATAGCGTACAACCCGGCATCACTAGAACCTACGTAAACCGTCTCAGTGCCTACCGCGATCGAAGACCGCACCGCCCCGCCCGTATCGTAGCTCCAGAGGAGGATTCCGGTCGAGTCGAAGCCGTACAGCACGCTATCTTCGCCGCCCACGTATACCGCCTCCGCCGAACTCACCGCCGGAGATGAGGATATGGCCGCACCCGCGGCATAGCTCCACCGCAATGTACCCCCCTGAGCCAACGCGTAGAGATGTCCGTCATTCGAACCCACGTACGCCATGTCGTCGCTGATCGCGGCAGAAGACCGAACCGCACCATCCGTCGCGTAGCTCCAGAGGAGGACCCCGGTCGAGTCAAAGTTGTACAACACGCTATCTTCGCCGCCCACGTACACCGCCCCCGTCGCGCTTACCACCGGCGATGAGGATACGGCCGCGCCTGCGGCATAACTCCACTGCAACACACCCGCCCGATCCAATGCATATAGACGACCATCACCTGAGCCAACATACACCATATCGTCGCTGATGGCGGCCGAAGACCGCACCGCACCACCCGTCTCATAACTCCAGAGGAGCGCCCCAGCCGAGTCGAGGCTGTACAACGAGTCGTCCTCGCCGCCCACGTATACCGCCTCCGTAGCGCTTACAACCGGCGACGAGGATATGGCAGCGCCCGCGGCATAACTCCATTTCAAACCGGCGGAAAGGGGGCCGTCTATGGAGGTCCTGCCCGTCCGCTTGGCATCGTGCCGGAACATCGCCCATGACGTAACCGTCGGTTCGGTCTCGTACACCATGTAACACACCTCGCAGGACGCCCTCGCCGACGTGTACTTTATCCTCATATACCCGCTCTCGCCCCAGCTATCACCCCAACTGTTCCTCAATATCCAGTACCCATCACCACTATTGTCGTCCCAGCCCACGAGCGCTATCGCGTGATTTGTAGTCGTATCGTAACATGGACTGGCGCTGCACGAGGTATAACTGTCGCTGTAAATTCCGCCCGAGTAAGCCTCGAAAGCGCTGGACACATACACCGCTGCGTCCACCACCCCATACGTCATGATCGCCGTTTTGATCGCATCCGTGTCGTTGCATCCGATCCGATGCCAGGACGACAATACGGTTCTAGGATCGCCCCAATGAGTGCATGAACCGGGATCGGTTATTGTGTATGGGTAGCTGGCCTCCGTGCACACCCCCTCCACCGTCAATGCCTCCAGCTCCTGATAATCATAATCCGCCCCGTCACAACCCGAAAAATGCTCCGAGTACGGCCCGTACGTCCCGAGACACCACATGATAAACGATTCGGAGAAATTCGCGCAATTCCCGTCATAGAGCCCCATCGCCCAGTTGTATGTCCCCTCCGCGGCCGCGCAGGCCCCGAATGCATAGCACGACCCGCAATCACCCTGGTCCCTGATGTCCCCTATGTACGCATGCCCGTTGTAGTTCCTCCAGTCGAAGCTCGTGGGAATGTCCACCCTCCCGAGATGCTTTTCCAAAGGTCCGATGTCGTCGGACTGAATCTCCTCAACCGTCGAGGGTCCTCGATGCCGGCTGAGGAAATCCTCCTTCATCTCGGCGGGCATATCGTATACCCAGTTGTGGTCCACCGTAAACGCGTAGTCGTTTTGTTTAATCTTGGCCCTAAGCGTTTCGAGCGAGTCGTCGGGACCGAACGGCAGTGCGGCTTCCTGCTGACCTGGCGCCTTGGCGGGAACGATCAGGGGGAGAATACAAAGACTTGCGGCAACTCCGTATTTCACGGCTGTCATCGCACGATACTTACAAAGGCTTATAAGATACATGGTTTTTAAACCTCCTCTTTTGGAAACTCTACTCCGATTCCCACCCCCATCCTTCCAGACAGGGATTACCACACCATAAAGATCGATCAAGTGTACCCGTAGATCTGGGGAACTTTCGAGAGCGCAATATCAATCCCTCTCATATGCTCAATAATTTTCCAAGACCCGTCTCAGACCGACAGAGGGCTGACAAGATCCGCATATATTCCAAAAATCACCCTCACTGCACGAATAATTATAACACACTTGTTTCAAGACAATTGCAAACTGCGAAACCTGGCCTCATGCCACATCCATATATAATGTCACCCAACCTTGTTACGAGCGCGCTGATCGAGCGCACTAAATCCTTTATGCGCATAATGCTGAATTATTGTTTTGACGCTTTTTATTTTAGGCCCTTCGGGGACGGTTCTCTCTAATCCGCTAGCAGTGAACGTATTGCGATCAATTTAATTAAGGATTTAACCACAGTTTGATCCCCTGAAATTCAGGTGAAAATGAGCTGCAATAGTCTCTCCGCCAAGCAGATATCGAGAACCGTCCCCTTCTGCTTATCGGACCGTAATGGTCGCTTCAGAGGAATAGATCGCTTTGGAACGCCAGTCAGCTAGTGAAATCCGGTCCCCGGCATGGAACACCGCCGAGACGAACCAGTAGTCACCCCTGGCGAGAGAGCCGGCGATCTTCTGGTTGAGAACCGGCATATCGAGAGAGGGGATCGTTGTCCCGCTCATCGCGGGCTTTATCCCCTGCTTCATGTTGAAGCTGCGACGGCTGTCCGAGACGAAGGAGAACCAGCCGCCTTGCGGCGTCCGGACAAGCACGTACATCACAATCTTCCCCTTGTTCGAAATCGGCTCGCTGATCGCGAGGTTCATCACGAGCGAATC
>CAYWRA010000098.1:8217-9460 GCA_964460305.1 uncultured bacterium | reverse complement strand
CGATGTGCTCAAAAACGTCGAGGAACAGGAGATCGCTTTTGAATTCACCGATGCTCTGAACCCGGGCGTGGTGAGGAGCGGGAAGTCGTTTCTCTACGTGATTATGCCAATCAGGCTTTCCTGAGCGCGCAGTCCCGAGTCAGTGTCGTAGGGTCCGGAAAGAGGGCTTCCCATGTCCAGAGAGGCTGCGCCCGTCGGCGACGTGCTCAAGACCGTCCTGAAAAAACTCGGGCTAGGGCAGAGGGTGCGCGTGGCCCGCATCGCCCAGGATTGGGAACGGATCGTCGGGTCTAAAATCGCCCAGCACTGCGCCCCGGTGTCGGTAAGGAGCAAGATACTTGTGGTAAACGTGGACTCCTCGGTATGGCTGTCGGAGCTCACGCGGTTCTTCAAGGACAAGATGCTCGATCAGATACGCAGCGAGGCAGGAGGCGAAGGGATAAAGGATATCAGATTCAGGATTGGAGAGATAAACACGGATGCGCACGATTGAGTTAAAATTCAGAATCCAGAATTATGGATTCTGCGATTAATGAAGGGGTCAGATTAAATGCCCAAATACGATGCGAGAACCATAACCGTCCTAGACGGCGTTGAGGCGGTGCGCAAGCGCCCCGCGATGTACATCGGCGACACGGGCCCGCGCGGGTTGCACCATCTCGTCTACGAGGTGGTCGACAATTCGATCGACGAGGCCATGGGGGGCTACTGCAAAAAGATAGACGTGCGCGTCCACGTCGACGGCTCGGTGACGGTCATCGACGACGGGCGCGGGATACCCGTCGACGAACACGCCACCGAGAAGAAGCCGGCGCTCGAGGTCGTGCTCACCACGCTCCACGCTGGCGGAAAATTCGACCATGAGGCCTACAAGGTGTCGGGGGGGCTCCACGGCGTGGGGGTCTCCTGTGTGAACGCCCTGAGCGAGTGGCTTGAGGCGGAGGTCAGGCGCGACGGCCATATTTACAGCCAGAAGTTCCAAAGGGGCAAGACCGCATCGAAGCTCCAGGAGATCGGGAAGAGCAGCAAGACGGGGACCAAGATCACCTTCAAGCCCGACACCAAGATATTCCAGGTCACCGAGTTCAACTACGAGACGCTCTGCAACCGGCTCAGGGAGCTCGCGTTTCTCAACGCGGGCATCGAAATCACTCTCAAGGACGAGAGGAGCGAGAAGGAGAACGCATTCAAATACGAGGGGGGGATCGTTTCGTTCGTCCAGCACCTGAACGAAAATAAGACC
>CAYWRA010000098.1:0-8187 GCA_964460305.1 uncultured bacterium | reverse complement strand
TGCCTGCACAAGACGGTGGTGTACCTGAAGAGCGAGAAGGAGAACGTCGAGGCGGAGCTCGCGCTCCAATACAACGACGGGTACACGGAGGCGCTCTTCTCGTACGCAAACAACATCAATACGGTGGAGGGCGGCACACACTTAAGCGGGTTCAAGTCCGCCCTCACGCGCACGGTGAACGCCTACGCCCGCAAAGCCAGCTTTTCCAAAGAGGCCGACAAGGCGATGAGCGGCGAGGACATACGCGAGGGGCTGACGGCCGTCATCAGCGTCAAGGTAAAGGAGCCGCAGTTCGAGGGGCAGACGAAGACGAAGCTCGGGAACAGCGAGGTGGAGGGGATCGTCGCGTCGATCGTGAACGAGGGGCTGGCGGAGTTTCTCGAAGAGAATCCAGGGGACGCGAGGGGGATCGTTGAGAAATGCCTTCTCGCGTCGAGGGCGAGAGAGGCGGCGAGGAAGGCGCGCGACCTGACGAGGAGAAAAGGCGCCCTCGACGGCCTGTCGTTGCCGGGGAAGCTGGCCGACTGTTCCGAGAGGGACCCGGCGCGCTGCGAGCTCTTCATCGTCGAGGGAGATTCGGCCGGCGGCTCCGCTAAGCAGGGGCGGGACAGGCGGTTCCAGGCGATATTGCCGCTCAGGGGAAAATTGATAAACGTCGAGAAGGCGAGGCTCGACAAGGTGTTGAGCAACGAGGAGATCCGGACGCTCATCACGGCGGTGGGGACGGGGATCGGTCAGGAGGATTTCGACGCGAGTAAGCTCCGGTACCATAAGCTCGTGCTCATGTGCGACGCGGACATAGACGGTTGCCACATACGGACGCTGCTACTCACCTTTTTGTTCAGGCAGATGCGGCCATTGATCGAACAGGGGTACGTCTACATAGCCCAGCCCCCGCTCTACAAGATCAAAAGGAAAAAGACGGAACGGTACGTGGAGAACGACCGCGATATGAACTCCATCCTCCTCGATCTCGGATGTGAGGACGTGAAGCTCATCAGCGTGAAAGACTCCAGGGAGTTCGATTCCCGGAAGCTGAGGGGGATCCTCGATCTCCTGGTCGAGCTTGAGTATTTCTCCGGCATCCTCCAGCGGAAGGGCGTCAAGTTCGACGAGTACATGAGCCACCGTGACAAGAAGAGTAACCAGCTCCCGCTCTACAAGGTGAGGAGCAGCGGCGAGGAGCGGTACCTTTTCTCGGATGAGGAGCTGGCAAAGCTCACCACCGAGGAGGAGAAGCGGCGCGGGAGGGACCTGGAGATCCTTTCCGAGGGGGGGCAGGCCGCCACGGAGGAGCGCGGTATCGAGGTGCTCGAGCTCTATGAGGCTCGGGAGCTCTCACGGGTCATGGAATCCCTGGGGAATGCGGGGCTCAGCCTGGAATACGTGAGTGAATCGAGGAAGCCGGTCTTTGAGCTCAGGGCCGGCGGCGAGGGGGCGATCCGCATCCACTCGCTCATGGGGATCCTCCGTGCGGTCAGGGAAGTCGGGAAGAGGGGATTGACCATCCAGCGGTATAAAGGCTTGGGGGAGATGAACCCGGAGCAGCTATGGGAGACGACGATGGATCCCGAGCGCAGGACTCTGCTGAAGGTCACGCTCGAGGACGCCGTCGCCGCGGACCGGATGTTCACGGTTCTGATGGGCAACGACGTCGCTCCCCGCAGGAAGTTCATCGAACAGAACGCGCTTCACGTGAGGAACTTGGATATATAGTTGAAATGACAAATGACAAAATTCAAATGACAAAACCCCGTGTTTTGACATTTGTCGTTTGGTACTTGGTATTTAACAGGGAGCTTTATGACTGACGGAACAGGCAAATTAGTTTTGCGTGACATAGAAGACGAGATGCAGGAGTCGTACACGAGCTACGCCATGAGCGTGATCATCTCGAGGGCGCTCCCGGACGCCCGTGACGGGCTGAAGCCCTCCCAGCGGCGCATCATGGTTGCGATGAACGACCTGCGCCTCCTGCCCCCGGCGAAGCACAGGAAGTGCGCTAAGATCGCCGGCGATACCTCCGGCAACTACCACCCGCACGGCGAGCAGGTGATCTATCCCACGCTCGTCCGTCTTGCGCAGGACTTCAACATGCGCTATCCGCTCATCAACGGCCAGGGTAATTTCGGGTCCATTGACGGCGATCCCCCGGCAGCGATGCGATACACCGAGGCCCGCCTGAATCATGCCTCGGCCGCTATGCTTGAGGACCTCGATAAGCGCACCGTTGACTTTTCACCGAACTACGATGAGACGCTCAAAGAGCCATCCATTCTCCCCGGGAAGTTCCCGAACCTCATCTGCAACGGCTCTTCCGGCATCGCCGTGGGCATGGCTACCAACATTCCCCCGCACAACCTGAGAGAGGTCACTGAGGCGGTCAAGCTGGTGATCGGGAAGCCGAACGCCGGGGTGGGGGAGATAATCAAAATCCTCCCCGGGCCCGATTTCCCAACGGGAGGGATAATCTACGGTAGGGATGGCATTCGCGCGGCCTATGCGACGGGGCGGGGACATATCCGGGTCCGCGGCAAGGTCGCCGTCGAGAGCCACAAGGGAGGAAGGGAATCGATCGTCATAAGCGAGATACCTTACACGGTCAACAAGGCCAATCTCATAGAGATCATCGCCCATCTTGTCCAGGCCGGGACCATCGAAGACATCAGCGACGTCCGGGACGAGTCCGACAAGGATGGGATGCGAATCGTGGTGGACCTGAAACGTGGCGGGGAGGCGCAGCTCGTGCTGAACCAGCTCTACACCCACACGCCGCTCCAGATCACTTTCGGGATCATTCTCCTGGCGCTCGACAAGGGCCAGCCCCGCGTTATGGGAATGAGGCAATTGCTCCAGTGCTACATCGATCACCGCAAAGAGGTGGTGATCCGGCGTACGAAATACGAGCTTGCCCAGGCCGAAGCGAGAGCCCACATCCTCGAGGGGTTCAAGATCGCCCTCGCCAACCTGGATGAGGTGATCGCGATCATCAAGAAGTCGAAGGACCGTGACGACGCGCGGAAGGGTTTGCTCTCGAAGTTCCCCTTAAGCGAGGTTCAGGCCAATGCGATCCTCGACCTCCGCCTATACCAGTTGACCAATCTCGAGGTCGACAAAATAGAGAAGGAGTACGTCGAGCTGATCAAGCGGATAACCTATCTCCGTTCCATACTCGAGAGCGAGCAGAAGGTGCTCGACATCATCGTTGAGGAGCTGACGGGGGTCTGCGAGCGGCTCGGCGACGACAGGCGCACGGAGATTGTCGATGCCGGGGTTGAGCTGAAAATCGAGGATCTCATCGCCGACGAGGCATCGATCATCACGATCACCCATGGGGGCTACATCAAACGGGTTGCGACCACAGCCTACCGGCAGCAGCGCCGTGGGGGGAGGGGGGTGGCCGCGATGGAGACGAAGGAAGAGGATTTCGTCGAACACCTCTTCAGCGCGTCGGCCCATGATTACATCCTCTTCTTCAGCGAGCGCGGGATCGTACACTGGTTGCGGGCGTATGAGATTCCCGAGGGGTCCCGGCAAGCGAAGGGGAAAGCGATCGTCAACCTTCTCAGCATTCCGCCGAACGACCGGGTGGCTGCGCTGATAAGGGTAAGGGAATTCAGCGAGGGCCGGTTTGTCATCCTGGCCACGGAACGGGGAGTGGTAAAAAAGACGGCGCTCCCTGCGTTCAGCAGGCCGCGGAAGGGTGGGATCATTGCGATAAACGTGGACGAGGGAGACTGCCTCATCAATGCTAAGCTCACCGAGGGCCATAACGAAATCCTCCTCGCGACGAGCCGGGGTCAGTCGATACGCTTCAGCGAAGAGGACGTCCGGGAGATGGGCCGCAGCGCCAGGGGAGTGAGAGGGATCTCGCTCAGGGAAGGTGATAAAGTCGTCGCAATGGAGATCGTGGACGATACAGCAGCCCTACTTGTCGTCGCGGAGAAGGGATTCGGTAAGCGAACGGAGTTCTCGCAATTCCGCAAGCAGTCCCGCGGCGGGAAGGGGATCATTGCGATGAAGACCGGCGAGAAGAACGGCCTCGTGATATCGGCGATCAGCGTACGGGAAGACGACGAGCTCATGATGATCACCGCGAACGGCATGATGGTCCGCACCGCCGTGAAGGAGGTATCCACGATCGGGCGCGCCACCCAGGGAGTAAGGGTGGTGAGGTTGGAGGAGGGAGACCGTGTCTCGTCGGTTGCCAAGGTGATAAGCGACGAGGAGAATGGGAAGGAAGGGGACGGAGACGCAGCAGGCGCCGCGGCTGCCCCTCCTGGGAACGGGCCTGGAGAGCAAGAGGGGATAGCCGACACTGACGAGCAGGGAGAATCCGAGGCAAAGAATAACGGGGAAGAAACATAGGGATGGAGAAACCCCTGCCGGCTTGCCCGGCAGGTGAATCAGTTCAGGGGACTGTAGAAGACACGCCCCAACAGGATACCCCTTCAGGGAAGAGTACAGCGAAACCACAGAGAAGGCAGTTAATTTTGGCCGCGTCCCGAAGGGATCCCTTTGGGGTGTGTATCTCTCAGTGTACTCTGTGGTCGCACATTAATATTGGGATTTAATAGAGGTACACAATGCTCGATATAAAACTCATCAGAAAAGACCCTGAAATGGTGAAGGCCGCCCTTGCGAGGAGGGGTGACACAAGCGCCATAGACAGATTGCTGGAATTGGATCGAGAAAGGCGCGAACTCCTTGTGAATATAGAGAGTCTAAGGAGCTTGAAAAATCAGGTCTCCAAGGAAATATCCGATCAGATCAGAAGTAAAGGAGGCAAGGTTGAGAAGGGCTGGAAACCCGAAATACCAGGGGATATGGAGGCTAAACTCAAAGATTTAGAGGTATTTGAGCCAAAAGTGGAGCAGTTGGAGTCAGAAATAGCCTCTTTGTTGTTAAGAGTCCCAAATATGCCCTATATATCCATCCCGGATGGAGCAAATAGTGATAATAATAAGATTGTCAAGAATTCTGGGGAGATGCCCAAATTCGATTTTAATCCCCTCCCGCACTGGGAGATAGGTAAATGTCTGAAGATTTTGGATTTTGATGCGGCATCGAAAATGACAGGGTCGAATTTCCCTCTGTATAAAGGCCTTGGAGCAAGATTGGAGAGGGCGCTTTATAGCTTCATGTTGGATTTACACGTGAAGGAGCATGGGTACACCGAGATAGCCCCCCCTTACATGGTAAAACGGGAATCGATGAGGGGCACGGGCCAGCTCCCCAAACTCGAAAATGACATGTATATCTGCGAGGCGGATGATCTTTTCATGATTCCGACCGCCGAAGTGCCTTTGGTGAACATACACAGGGAGCAGATGTTGGATGAACGGGTGCTTCCGATAAGCTACGTCGCGTACAGCCCGTGCTTCCGGCGCGAGGCTGGATCGTATGGAAAGGACACGCGGGGCCTGATGCGCGTCCATCAATTCGACAAGGTCGAGATGGTTAAGTTTACCAGGCCCGAGGACTCTTACGCGGCGCTTGAAGAGATGTTGCTCCATGCGGAAGAGGTGCTTAAGCTCCTCGGGATACCGTACCGGATATGCGAGCTCTGCGCGGGTGAGATCAGCTTTGCATCGAGCAAGACTTATGACATAGAAATCTGGGCGGCTGGCGTTGGCAAATGGCTCGAGGTCGCATCGATAAGCAATTGCGAGGATTTTCAGGCGCGCCGGGCCGACATCAGGTGCAAGAGGAAAGAGGGCAAGGGGACGTTTCTCCCACATACCCTCAACGGATCCGGCGTGGCCCTCGCGCGCACGTACATCGCAATACTTGAGAACTACCAGCGAGCGGACGGAACCGTTATGATCCCCAAGGCCCTCGTCCCTTACATGGGTGGCGTTGAAGTGATCAAGTAATGAGGATTAATGACAAATGACAAAATTCAAATGACAAAACCCCATTGTGTTTTGACATTTGTCATTTGGTATTTGTCATTCTCAATTGGGATTTCCGCGTGAAGCGGGCACTTGCGGTATGTTTGGTGAGCGGTGGGTTGGATAGCTGCGTCTGCGCCGCGATAGCGAAACGGCGTTACACCCTCGCGCTCCTCCACGTCAAGTACGGGCAGCTTACAGAGGCGCGTGAGCTGAAGGCGTTTCGGGACATCGCGGATTTTTATTCCGTACCGGAATCGCTGAGACTCGTAGTGGGCGTGGAGCATTTCAAAAAGATCGGCGGCTCCAGTCTGACGGACCGTCACATCAGGATACCCAAGGCGGATCTCCACAGGCGCGGGGTGCCCCCCACGTATGTCCCCTTCAGGAATGCCAATATCCTCTCGATGGCCGTTTCGTGGGCGGAGGTCATAGGCGCGCGGAGGATATTTATCGGCGCCATGGAGGAAGACAGCTCCGGTTACCCAGATTGCCGGGAGGCATTTTACACGGCATTCAACCGGGCGGTGAGATTAGGTACGAAGCCGGGATCGGGGATAAGGGTCGAAGCCCCCCTCATCCACATAAGCAAGGCCGAAGTGGTGGCGTTGGGATTGAAGCAAGGCGCGCCCATTCATTTGAGCTGGTCCTGTTATAAAAGCAACGGGCCTGCGGCCTGCGGGGTGTGCGACAGTTGTGCAATCCGGCTTCGCGGGTTCCAACGCGCGGGGGCCGAGGACGCGATAGCATATAAGATCCGCCCCGACTACGTCAACTAGGTTCCACCGCGCCCCAACGGGGCCCCTTCGGGAGGTTGCACGGATACACACATATTGTTCCAGAAACCAGAAACTGTTGTTGCCGTAGTTCCCCCCTGCCGCCTTGTGCGGCAGGAGGGAGAGTTCAACTGATTGGTCAATCCGTGGCAGCCCCCGCTACTCCTCTCCCCTCTGATGGGGAGAGGATGGGTGAGGGGTGAATCAGAGAGAAAGAAACAAGGGTGAAGAAATAGTCTCAAATTTTCAATCCGCGATTATCTGCGCACACCCGCGGTTAGATGTTGAGGCTACTTCAACTGATAATGCACTCCCGGCGGTGGCGGATTCCCTTTCCGAGACCGCATCATATAGAATATCGCCCCCCCCGCAATAACCAGGATGATGAGGAGAAAAATCTTCTTCCCCCCTCTCCTCGACTTGGTTGGCTTTTCCTCCGGCGCGGGTTGCTGCGCTGTCTGAGGCTGGGAGACGTTTGCCGCCAGAGCTGGAGTTGGAGCGGGTTGGGAAGGGGCCTTGGCGAAGGCGTTGGATAGGAGCTCGCGCGCTTTCGCGTCCCGGACTTTTTTATCTTTTGAGCCTACCACCACGGCGATGAAACGAGTGCCGCCTCGCTTGGCGGTGGCGATGATCGAGTAGCCGCCGAGCCTGAAGTAGCCGGTCTTCAAACCGTCACAGCCGCTGACGTTCCCGAGTAGATGATTGTGGTTCCGCATCTCGTATGTGTCGTTCCTGAACCCGTGTACCTGTGTGGAGGTGTAGCGGAGCGCGTCCGGGTATTTCAGCGCCTCTCGGGCCAGCAGCACCAGGTCGCGGGGAGAGCTTACGTCCGGCTCCTGGTTTTTAGACGGCGGCAGTCCATGTACGGTATGGACCGTCGTCTGCTTCATACCGAGGGCATTCGCCTTCTCCTGCATCATGCCGGCAAACGTCTCGGTCGATCCGCCTACGTGGATGGCGAGCGCTGTGGCGGCGTCATTCGCCGACTGGACCATGAGCGCATATAGGAGCTCGTCGATAGTGAACACCTCGTTTTCCTTAAGATATACCTGGGAACCGCCGATGCGCGAGGCCTCTGCGGTGGCAGTGACCTTGTCATCCGGTTTTATCGACCCCTGTTTGATCTTCTCCAGGATGATGAGAAGATCCATGAGTTTGATGATGCTGGCGGGGTAGCATTGCGCGTCCGCATTCTCCTCGAAGACGACCTCGCCGGTATCCGCATTGACCACGATGGCGCCGAGATAGGGCAGGCCCGTCCGGTCGGGAATGCTTGCGCGTCCGGAAGAGGGCTTGGAGGATGACTTGGATTTTGCATGGGCTGTTGGTTGCGCTAGTTGAAGCGACAAAAACACGATGCCGGCGACGGCGATTATCTTTTTCATCGGCTCTCCCTATGAGATGGTTGCTATGAAACAACAAGTCGCACATTCTATCATAAATGCATTGTGGCTTTACAAAGAGAGGGAATTGCGCTGTGAGCATTTTTTGAAGCATGGTAACAAGTGCCGGTTGTC
>CAYWRA010000097.1:0-9649 GCA_964460305.1 uncultured bacterium | reverse complement strand
CTATCGTCTTGTTCACGAAGTTCGTCGCTTCCGTCGTCGTCGATACAGGCGCGCGGCCGACGTACACCTCCGTCGTCAGGTCCTCCCACACGTCCAGGTTCCCGTAATACATGTCTACCGGGATGAGTGCAAATATAGTGTCGTCACCCTGTGTCACCCATGCCCAGAAACTCTTCGGGTAAAATATCGTGTCGTCACCGCCTATGAGCACGTATTCCGTGTTCCACTGCGAGTATGCCGTGTTCTTTATCCAGTTCCTCACCGTGTCGGCGTCCGATCCCCCGATTTCGTCCGTCGTCACGATCGTGCTCGACATCCCTCGCGATATACGGTGGTCCCTCAGGGGCGCAAAGGCCGATTTTAATGCCGACGTCGTGATGATCACGTGCGTATATGTCTCCTGCGGCTCCGAAAGCGTACGCACAGGCGCCGTATACGTATCCATCACCCCAGGATTCACCAGCCCGCGCCTCACGTCTTCCCTGTCCGCCTCCAGATCGCGAACGCCAACCTCCCCAACTGCCTTGCGCCGATCTTCAAGCGCCACGCGCACCGTTATCTGCCCATAATACGAGAGCTTCCTCTCCGCCGGAACGTACTTCACAGGGCACAGGCCCAAATACAGTATGTGATATCCTTTCTTCACCTGGGGGATTTCACTGCGCAGCGCATTCGACGGATAAGCGTTTTTTGACGCATATATCGTGGGATCGGGACCCGCGGCCTTCGCGAGCTCGGGCTTGCTCAACGGATACGGCTGCGCCGCCGGCTCAACATAATAGCTACCCGCAAGCTCGACCTCCGGGCCGTACTCCAGCGTGACGTCCCCGGCCTCCTTCCCTTCAGGCAGGAGAATCGATACGCTCTTCACCGGCAGGAGAGGCTCCCCCGTCTTATGCGACGGCTCGCACCCTTCCATCGTCACACGGTTATATCCTCCGGCTTTTACAACGACCGGCGCGGCAAACTTAAACGTGTATGCCGCCTCTCCCGCCACGGCCGCGGCCACACCCGCGCCGTAGATCATGCCGCACATCACAACCACTGACATCGTGTGAGTATGTCTCATGTATGATCTCCTCATGCTGTTCCCCGAATGCGCAGTCGAACCACCTAAAATAAATAATATGTCTACTCGCCCCCCCGGACCGCCCTCACGGCGTAGTAGACGCCCTTAGTGGCGGTGCTCACGGAGAGGGTGAAGGGCTCGGTCATAGCGTAAGACACACTAGGCGGGTACGTAGTAGAGCTCCAGTAGGTGCCCGAAATTACCATAAAATAAGTCTTGTTAATATACGGCGAGCCCGGAGTTGTATCTCTCACTACAATCGACTGCAGTTCGGTGATATTCGGCAACCTCCAGTCAGAGTAGCCGTCAAACGTCAACCCAACCGCCCAGCTTACAGCGCTATACCAATTTAGTGTTGAACCATTCCGACAGCCGGCCCCGTTATAACTCTTCGCCCACATCAGGCCCGTGACGTTGTCGGTCACCGAATTGCTGCTCGTAGAGTCAGTATAACTGAATGCCTTGCCCTTGTTTTTGGAAGCGTCATCGCCCGTCCAGTAAACCGACGTCTGGCCGGTCTTGAGGAGGGTACAATACTTCGGCGCCAATGTCCCCGTTTTCAGCCCCCAACTCCCTGCCACCGTGCAGAAGAACTTCTTCCCCGAGATCACATTGGAAACGGTCGCGTCGCACTGCGGAAACGGCGTCGCTACCGCTTCGTAGATATCCGTGAGCGTGTGCCCGGTGCCGGCGGGCGATGACGACGGCTCCGTAAAACTCGTCCCCGGAGTGGGCACGGGGGTCCCCGTCGTCAAGTAGGTGTAGACATCCCCAAGCGCAGGCATCTTGCTTGCCGAAGACCCCGGCGCTCCGGGGGAATTTATACTCCCCGCCATAGACATCCCCGCCATGCCGGCCGCTGATATCATACCCAACACAACCATTCTCAACCTTTTCATCTCTCCGATCCTTTCCCTTTCTATCACCCCAATCCTACGACACCATTCTAAAAGATTTTTACTCGCCCCCTCGGACCGCCCTCATGTAGCCGGTGACGAGGGAGGTCTTAGTGCCGGAACTCACAACGCTGGTGCTGAAGCTCACGTTCACAGCGTACGTGGAAGTGCTCGTAGAGGTCCAGTAGGTGCCCGAAACCGTGTTTGGGAACCAAGTATTGTTGACATACGGCGCGGTCTGACCTGCATCCCTCACGAGAATCGACTGCAATTCGGTGATATTCGGCAACCTCCAGTCAGAGTAGCCGTCAAACGTCAACCCAACCGCCCAGTCTATGGCGCGCGACCAGGCCAATGGTGCACCGTTATTACCACCAGCCCCCGTTGCATTCTTCGCCCACATCAGGCCAGTGACGTTGTCAAACACCGAATTGCCGCTCGAGTCGGTATAACTGAATGCCTTCCCCTTGCCTTTGGAACCGTCATCGCCCGTGACATAAGCCGACGTCTGGCCGGTCTTGAGAAGGGTGCAATACTGCGGCTGCACCAGCGTTCCCGTCTTCACCCCCCAACTCCCGGCCACCGTGCAGAAGAACTTCTTCCCGGAGTTCACATAATCAGCGGTCGCGTCGCACTGCGGAAACGGCGTCGCCACGGCCGCGTAGATCTCCTTCGTGGTGTACATAGTGGAGGCGGGCCCGGCCGTCGGACCCTGGAAGCTCGTCTGTTTTGTCGCCGCCGCCCCGGCGCTGAGATAATCATATATCTGCTTGAGCGTGTACATCCCGCTCCCCGCTGACGGGGCGCCCGGCGAATCGATATTCCCGGCCATTGCCATCCCAACCATCCCGACCGCGAACATCATACCCAGCACAACCAACTTCAACCTTTTCATCCGTTCAATCCTTTCTTGCTCTATCACTGCGATGCCAAAAGACTTTCACTCTCCCATCCCGGCAGATCGTAATCTTTGGGCCCCCTCCCTGACGAAAGGCGGCAGGAGGGGGAATTACGTGGAATCAGTTATTATTAGTTTACCGCTAACCTGTTGGGACTACTCATTAACTCGATCCCTATCCATCTTAAATGCTCAATAATTCCGCATTCATCTCAAATACAGACCAATCTTGCATATATCTCAGATATCATCCCCGTGGCACAAATCATCATAACCAAGCTTTAATCTGGCAGTTATAACATCAACGATCAACCGCAGGCCCAGCCTATATATAAAATGCCTCCCATCTCGATTATGATCGCCGTGGGGGGCAATAATACATTTATGCATATAATTCTGAATTATTGATTTGACACCTGTTATTTTAGGCTCGGGCGCCGGAGGGCGGAATCCGGAGGGGCAAAAACCGGGCGGATCCGGCGCCAAAATCCCACAGAGGCGGACGAGTTGTTTGGATCAATGGGGAATATTACCGGACGGTAACAGGTCAGCATGGGGGGACACAACGCGGATCATGCATTCCGAATATCCTCACGATGCCCCTGCAAAAACAGGGGCATCCCGCCACCACTCCAAGAACGCTTACTCGCCCCCTCGAACAGCCCTCACGCAGAGGGTGTTGGTCTTGCTAGAGCCGAGCGTGTAGACAAGGCCGCTAAAATACACGGAAGAGGCTTTGGTCGTATCAGACGCGAGCGTAGTGGAGGCCCAGTAGCTGCTCGAAACCGTGTTTATGAAATACGTCTTGTTTATACACGGCGCGCTCTGACTTGCATCCCTCACCAAAATCGACTGCAGTTCGGTGACATTCGGCAACCTCCAGTCGGAGTAGCCGTCGAACGTCAACCCAACCGCCCAGTCTATGGCGCTCGACCAGACTATTGACGAACTGTTACTACAGCCGGCTCCACTCTCATCCTTCGCCCACATCAGGCCTGTGACGTTGTCGAGCACCGAAAGATTGCTCCCAGAGTTAGTATAGCTGAATGCCACGCCCTTGTTTTTGGAACCGTCATCGCCTGTGCGGTAAGCCGACGTCTGGCCGGTCTTGAGAAGGGTACAATACTGATGCAACACCACCGTCCCGGTCTGCAGTCCCCAACTCCCCGCCACCGCGCAGAAAAACTTCTTCCCGGAACTCACATCGGAAACAGTCGCGTCGCACTGCGGGAACGGCGTCGCCACGGCTGCGTAGACCTCCGTCAGCGTATGCGCGGTGCTGCCGGGCCCCAACGTGGGATTCGTAAAGCTCGTCCCCGGCGTGGGCGCCGGCGTCCCCGCCGTCAGGTAGGTGTAGATATCGCCGATCGGAACCATCTTGCTCGCCGCTGACCCCGGGACCCCGGGCGAATCTACGCTCCCGGCCATGGCCATCCCGGCCATGCCGACCGCGAACATGATGCCTAACACTGCCATCTTCAACCTTTTCATCTTCTCAATCCTTTCTCTTTCCAGCACTCCAATCTCACAACGCAATGCCGAAAGAAGCTTACTCGCCCCCTCGGACCGCCCTCACAAACGAGCCGCTATATAAGTCGCCCCTACCCATGAACGACCCATCGGGGACGGTTAAGTTTATGTGTATGATGTAGCTCGCATTGGCCGCAACCGCAGTAGAGCTCATACAGAAGTTAGCCGCCACAGGCGTGTTTGGAAACCAAGTCTTGTTGATATACGGCGAGCCCAGAGATGCATCCCTCACCAAAATCGACTGCAGTTCAGTGATGTTCGGCATCCTCCAGTCGGAGTAGCCGTCAAATTTCAACCCAACCGCCCAGTCTATGGCGTTCGACCAAATTATTGATGAACGACAGCCGGCCGCCGTTCCGCTCTTCGCCCACATCAAGCCCGTGACGTTGTCGGTCACAGAAAGACCGCTCCCGGAATCGGTATAACTGAACGCCTTGCCCTTGCTTTTGGAACCGTCATCGCCCGTCCGATAAACCGACGTCTGGCCGGTCTTGAGAAGAGTGCAATACTGCTGCCCCACCTTTGTCCCCGTCTTCAATCCCCAACTCCCGGCCACCGTGCAGAAGAACTTCTTCCCCGACTTCACGTCGGAAACAGTCGCGTCGCACTGCGGAAACGGCGTCGCCACGGCTGCATATATCTCCGTGAGCGTATGCCCGGTGCCGGCGGGCGATGAGGAGGGCTCAGTAAAACCCGTCCCGGGAGTGGGCGCGGGGGTCCCTGTCGTCAAGTAGGTGTAAATATCTCCCATCCCGGGCATCTTGCTTGCCGCCGACCCCGGATCTCCGGGAGAATCCATGCTCCCCGCCATGACCATCCCCACCATCCCGACCGCGAACATCATGCCTGACACAACCATCGTCAATCTTTTCATCTCCCGAATCCTTTCTTTTTCTACCACTCCAATCGCACAACATTATTCTACAAGCCGGCCATTCCCTCCCCCCGGCAAGCCGCGACCTTGGATGTCTTCCCCCGGCGAAATGCACCATTAGGGGGGACTTAGAATCATGGAATCAGCTATCGTTAGTGTATCGGTAAATCCATGGTATCATCAATAACTCAATCCCAATCCATCTTAAATGCCCAATAATTCCGCACCCGTCTCAAATCAAAAAGATACGGACAAATCTTACGCATGTCCCAAATATCATCCCCTGTCGCACAAATCATCATAACCAACCTCTAATCGGACAGTTACACCATCAACGCCCGGCCTTAGGCCCGGCCTGTGCATAATATACCGCCTGCCTTGGTTACGATCGCCGTGTGGGGGCAATAATTCCCTTTATGCATATAATGCTGAATTATTGATTTGACAACCTGTTATTTTGGGCTCGGGGCCTGGAGGACAAATCCAGAGGGGCAAAAATCAGGCGGATCCGCCGCCAACCCCGCAAGGGCGGCCGGAGTGTCTGGATAAATAAGAAGGGCCACCGGACGGTAACGGGTCCGCCGAGGGCGGGGATCGCGCCCAACAATACAAAATGTTCTCACGATGACCCAACAAAACCGGGTCGCACCGTCGTCAAACGACCCAAAAGACGTTTACAAGCCCCCCCGGACCGCCCTCACGTACAGCGTGCCGTTCTTGGCGGCGCCATTGGTCCCCAGCAGAGTGGAGTAATAAGCCATAGTGTAGACATTGGCCGTCGCGGTCGGAATCGTAGTGGAGGACCAGAAACTATGAGACGAAGTCGTGTCCGGAAAATACGTCGTGTTGATACGTAGGGCCCAAGCTGCATTCCTCACGCAAAGCGACTGGAGTTCGGTGATATTCGGTAATCTCCAGTCGGAGTAGCCGTCGAACGTCAACCCAATCGCCCAGGATACGGCGCTCGACCAGAGGGGCGTTGAACCGCTGCAACAGCCTGCGCCGGCTATACTCTTCGCCCACATCAGGCCCGTGACGTTGTCGGTAACCGAATTACTGGTAGTGTTAGTATAGCTGAATGCCACGCCCTTGTTTTTGGAACCGTCATCGCCTGTGACATAAACCGACGTCTGGCCGGTCTTGAGAAGGGTACAATACGGCACCGTCTTTGTCCCCGTCTTCAGTCCCCAACTCCCGGACACCGCGCAGAAGAACTTCCTTCCCGCACCCACATCGGAAACGGTCGCGTCGCACTGCGGAAACGGCGTCGCCACGGCCGCATAGACATCCTTCAGTGTATAACCGGTGCTGCCGGGCCCGGCCGTGGGGTCCTGGAAGCTCGTCTGTTTTGTCGCCGCCGTCCCGGCGCTGAGATAATCATATATCTGCTTGAGCGTGTACATCCCGCTCCCCGCGGAGGGGGCGCCGGGAGAATCGATATTCCCGGCCATTGCCATTCCGCCCATCCCGACCGTGAACATCATACCCAACACAACCATCTTCGATCTGTTCATCTGCTCAATCCTTTCCCTTTCCACCACTCCAATCTCACAACACCACTCCAAAAACGTTTATGAGCCCCCTCGGACCGCCCTCACACAGTAGCCAGCGGAGGTCTTATTAGCGATGTTTCCGCCATCGTTGGAGACATCTATGGTCAAGGAGTACAACGTAGCGCTCGGGCACGTGGTAGAGCTCCAGTAGTTGCTCGAAACCGTGTTTGTGAAATATGTCTGGTTGACATACGGCGCGGGCAGGGATGCATCCCTCACAAGAATCGACTGCAGTTCGGTAAGATTCGGCAATCTCCAGTCGGAGTAGCCGTCGAACGTCAAACCAACCGCCCAAGCTATGGCGCTCATCCAGACTATCGTCGAACCGCTCCGACAGCCGGCCCCCGCCCCGTCCTTCGCCCACATCAGGCCCGTGACGTTGTCGGTAACCGAATTACTGGTAGTGTTAGTATAACTAAATGCCTTGCCCTTGCCTTTGGAACCGTCATCGCCAGTGACGTAAACCGACGTCTGACCGGTCTTGAGAAGATAATAATACGACGTGAGCAACTTCCCGGTCTTCAGCCCCCAACTCCCGGACACCGCGCAGAAAAACTTCTTCCCCGAAGAGACATCATAAACGGTCGCGTCGCACTGCGGAAACGGCGTCGCTACCGCTTCGTAGATCTCCGTCAGCGTATGACCGGTGCCGGCGGGCGCTGCCGACGGCTCCGTAAAACTTGCCCCAGGCGTGGGCGCCGGGGTTCCCGTCGTCAGGTAGGTGTAAATGGCCCCCACCGCGGGCATCTTGCTTGCCGATGACCCGGGCGCTCCGGGCGAATCTATGCTCCCAGCCATGACCATCCCGCCTATCCCGGCCGCGAACACCATGCTTAGCGCAACTGCCTTCAACGTTTTCATCTTCTCAATCCTCTCCTTTTACATTGGTTACTCTCTTATCCCCCGCAAATCGTAACCTTTGGTATCCTCCCTTGGCAAAAGGCGACAATAGAGGGAGAGTTAGAACATAGGCTTAGTTGTTATTAATATATCGGCAAATTCGTGGCATCATCAATAACTCAATCCCAATCCATCTTAAATGCCCAATATTTCCGCACCCGTCTCAAATCAAAAAGATACGGACAAATCTTACGCATGGCCCACAGATCAATCCCCGCCGCACAAACCATCATAACCAGGCTCTAATCGGTCGGTTACACCATCGACGATCGACCTTAGGGCCGGCCCCATGTATAAAATACTCCTACCCTGGCTATGATCGCCGTGCAGGGGCAATAATGCCCTTTATGCATATAATGCTGAATTATTGATTTGACACCTATTATTTTGGGCTCGGGAATTCAAAGTGACAAAAATCAGGCGGATACGGCGCCAACCCCGCAAGGGTGGCCAAGTGTCTGGATGAATAAGAAGGGCCACCGGACGGTAACGGGTCCGCCGAGGGCGGGAATTGCACCCGGCGCTACAAAATATTATCACGATGCCCCTGTAAAAACATGGGCATCCCGCCGTCGAATCGCAAAAAACGTTTACTCGCCCTCTCGGACCGCCCTCACGTAATACTGGGCGCCCTTAGTGACGTTGCTCGCGCCGAACCCGTTGAATTCCACACTGACGGCGTAATCCGTAGTGCTCGCGCACGTCGTAGAGCTCCAGTAGTAGCCCGACTTCGCGCTGAAATACGTCTTGTTGATATACGGCGAGCCTGGGGATACATTCCTCACTAAAATAGACTGCAGTTCGGTGGCATTCGGCAACCTCCAGTCGGAGTAGCCGTCGAACGTCAAACGAACCGCCCAGTCTACGGCGCCACCCCAATTTTGTGACCAACCACTATAACAACCTGCCCCGTATCCATCCTGCGCCCACATCAGGCCCGTGACGTTGTCGAACACCGAATTACCGCTCGATGCAGTATAACTGAATGCCTTGCCCTTGTTATTAGCAGCGTCATCGCCCGTGTAATAAACCGATGTCTGGCCGGTCTTGAGAAGGGTACAATACTTAGGCGCAAGCGTCCCCGTCTTCAACCCCCAACTCCCCGCCACCGTGCAGAAGAACTTCTTCCCGGAGATCAAATTGGAAACGCTCGCGTCGCACTGCGGAAACGGCGTCGCTACCGCTTCATAAATATCCGTGAGCGTATGACCGGTGCCGGCGGGCGATGACGACGGCTCCGTAAAACTTGTCCCGGGCGTGGGCACTGGAGTTCCTGTCGTCAAGTAGGTATAAATATTTCCAAGCGCGGGCATCTTGCTCGCCTCCGACCCCGGCGCCCCGGGGGAATTTATGCTGCCTGCCATAGCCATCCCGCCCATGCCGGCCGCGAATATCATGCCTGACACAACCATCTTTAACCTTTTCATCTTCTCGATCCTTTCTCTTTCTACCACCCCAATCTTACAACACCATCACAAAACTCTTTCACTCGCCCCCCCGGACCACTCTCATATAGGCGGGGGAGAGGTTGGTCTTAACGGCGCTGCTCACGGCGCCGGTGCTGAAAGACACTGTCATGGCGTACGACGTACTGGTGGACGTAGAGGTCCAGTAGGTGCCTGAAATGGCGCTGAAATACGCCGTGTTGACATACCGCATACTGGCATCCCTCACCATAATAGATTGCAATTCAGTGACATTGGGTATCCTCCAGTCGGAGTAGCCGTCGAACGTCAATCCAACCGCCCACTCCAGGGCGCGCGACCAGGCAAATGATGCACCATTATTGCCGCCGGCCCCGGTTGCGCTCTTCGCCCACATCAGGCCCGTGACGTTGTCGAACACCGAAAGACCGCTCCCGGAGTCGGTGTAACTGAACGCCTTGCCCTTGCCCTTGGAACCGTCATCGCCCGTGACATAAACAGACGT
>CAYWRA010000096.1:0-9841 GCA_964460305.1 uncultured bacterium | reverse complement strand
AAAGGACGGCATGTTGTTCGAGGTTGCCATGAGGGACCGTCGCACGAGGCTTAGTCGATGAATCCCCGAAAGGATGAAGGCGGTTCGCGCATGATAAACCGGAGATCCGGCCTCTCCTTTCTCATCAGCGCAGCGGCGGCGAGCATGACCGGGAAATGCTTCCGGACCTCGTTCCAGCGGCTCCCCGGGAGCAGTGCGACCGTCTGCGATTCCGCGCCCGTCCGACGAAGCCCGGGTGTAGCCGGACCCGTGCGCCAGCCATCATCCATAGCGGCCTCCCGCGTTAAATCGTCGAGCATCGGATGCCCGACAAACTCCACCGGCAACGCGGTGTCCGAATAAAAATTCTTCTCGAAGGGAAGGATCACGATCATCCTGTCGACGTTTCTGCTTATCGTCTTCTTTCTCCTCGTCCCCCACGCCCACACCTGAGGGGAGATATAGTAAATAACCCTGACGGGCAGGCGACGCCGTTTGATTCTCTTCGCAAGGCGAATGTTGAAGCCTGGATAGTCGACAAACACCACCGCATCGGGCGCGCGTTCTTCGATAAACGCCAGGAGGGAGTAGAAAATCCTCCTGAGCGCGCCGTAGTTCTTTAGGACCTCGATAGAGCCGAGAACGGCCATGTCCACGAGGTTGTAAAGAAGCTCGGCGCCGGCCCTCTGCATTGCGCCGCCTCCGGCGGCGTATATCTCCGCGCGGGGCTGCCGCTTCTTGATCTCGGCAATCAACTTGGCGGCATGCTTGTCGCCCGACACCTCCCCCGCCACAACAAGAATGCGCGGCCCCCCCCTTTGGGATTTGGGATTTTGGATTTGGGATTTTTCCCTGGGATTTGGGATTTTCTTCATAACAGCTTCCTCAAATCCACCGGCGGCGTTTTCTTCTGCTCTGCGATCGCCTCCCCATAGAGGGGATTCTCCTGCAGGAGCCGCGTGATCTCGGAGGCGACGCTTAATGCCTGGCGCCCCTGCTCTCCGGGAACGATCGGTTTCCGCGACGCGCGTATGCACTCCAGGAAAGATCTGAGTTCAAGCTTGAGCGGCTCGTCCTTTTCAAGCGGCATCCTCTCGCGTACGATCTGCCCTCCCTCCGTGCGATAGATCATCCCCTCCTGATTCTGGTAGTCGAGCGATATGTACGCGTTGCTCTGGAAGATCCTGATCTTCCGCATCTTTTCAAAACTGATGCGGCTCGCCGTCAGGTTCGCAATGCAACCGTTTTCGAAGCTCAGGCGGGCGTTGGCGATGTCTTCACTAGCGCTGAGGACCGGGATCCCGACTGCCCTGATCTCTTTTATCGGAGAATCCACGATGTTGAGGATTATGTCGATGTCGTGGATCATGAGATCGAGCACGACCCCGACCTCCGTCCCCTGGGGCTTGTATGGAGCCAGACGGTGGACCTCGATGAAGCCGACGCGCGTCAATATCTTCTTAAGCGCAAGGATGGCCGGGTTGAATCGCTCGATGTGCCCCACTTGGAGCACCAGGCCCTTCTCCCGCGCGCGATCGATGATCATGGTCGCATCAGCCATGTCCAGGGCGATCGGCTTCTCGATAAGGACGTTTGCCCCCCGCTCAAGCGCTTCTAACGCCATCGGGCGATGCGCCTCGGTCGGGACCACGACGCTCACCCCGTCGAGCCTGCCGGGTATGTCGCTCAAGCGCGCGTAGGCGCTCACGCCAAGGCGGTGCGCAACTTTTCCCGCCGTTCTCGCGTCAACGTCCACCACGCCCGCGAGCTCGACGTCCTGGAGCTCCGTGTAAACCCTGGCATGATGCTTCCCGAGATTGCCCACACCAACCACCGCGACCCGTAGTTTTTCCATGTGTCGTTTCACTCCATTGCAAGTTGTAAATATCAAATTGTGAATTTCAAATTTACAATCTGCAATCTGCAATTTACAATTCGGCGCCGAAGGCGCCGTCAAACGCCAACCACCGCAACCCCCGCACCGTCCGCCTTCTTCATTGCCGCATCCCTATCCAGGATGATCGTGCGGCCGGCCTCAAGGCCGAGGGCCGCGGCGGAAAATTCCACAAGGAGGTCAATCGTGCGCTCGCCGATAACCGGGACGTCGAACCGCATGTCCTGCTCGGGACGGCTCACCTTCACCACGACCATCCCGCGGGGGCAAAGCGCGGCCGCCCTCCTGATCGTCTCATCGGTCCCCTCCATCGCTTCGACCGCGACCACCGCCCTTTTCTTAACCACGACCGTCTGGCCTATGTCGAGCCTTGCGATCTCGCGGGCCATGCCCGCTCCGAAAGCAACGTCCTCCAGCTCCTCTTTCCCCGGCGCGCGCCTCGTCATGACTCCCTTGACCGCTATGCACGACGCGAGATATGCGGTCGAATCCAGGAGGCGGATCCCATCTTTCTCCATCTCCCCGGCGATCGCCTTCAGCACGGTATCGGCGCGCCTGTCGGGGACCCTCGCCGCGAGCGCGATCATGCGCATGTCCAGCTTGAGCTTGCCGATCACGAGCGAGGGATCGAGCCGCCCGGCCATGACCGCCTCGGTTACTCCAGCGCGTTGAAAGGTTTTTATCAACGCACCGAGCTGGCCCACGTGGATCCAGTGGATCTCGTCTACGTAGCGTTCGAGCTCCTCGGAGGTCTGGCCGGGAAACGCAATCGCAACGATGCGCCCCACTCCCTTATCCCGGGCCTCGCGCGCAATCGCAAACGCGAGTCCGCCGCCGCCCGCAATGAGACCTAGATTTTTCATTGGATCCGCCATAAACCACCTGGATTAACTATTTGCGCTACAGTAAGTACTTATCGGCCGATCAAAGTTGGTGAATAGATCGGGCTAAATCCCGATATCGATAATGACAAATACCAAATGACAAATTAATCACAAATGACCAAATTACAAAACCTCATCGTGTTTTGTCATTTGACATTTGTCATTTGTCATTTACCATTGATCCTCTCAAGGGGGGACGCTCGGGATGCTCTACCGCATGAACCGGCCTCCCAATCGCGTTACCGGGCGATGCCGCGCTGAGAAGCCTCAATGAACTCGATGACGGCCCTAACGCACGCCGAGGAGGGGTATTCCTCTTTGAGCTGCGTCAGCGCACGGGCCGTGTTCGTCCGTGAATGGTATAGTATCTTGTAGGCCGCTTTGATCTCCTTGATTGACTCCCTGCTGAACTCCTTCCTTCGGAGCCCCTCAAGGTTGACTCCGCGCACCTTCGCGGGATGTCCATCCGCCATCATATACGGCGGGATATCCTGGACTATCTTCGAACACCCTCCGACGATCGCCATCGTCCCCACCCTGCAAAACTGGTGAATGCCGGCCAAACCCCCGATAATGGCGCCGTCATCGATGCGGATATGTCCCGCGAGCGTTGCGCAATTCGCCAGGATGCAATCACTGCCTATCTCGCAATCGTGGGCGACATGGCTATAGACCATAAAGAGGTTGCAATCCCCTATCGTCGTCTCCGACCTCCCCGTCACCGTACCGATCTGCATGGTGACGTACTCGCGGATCGTATTCCCATTCCCTATCCTCAACCGAGTCTCTTCTCCGCGGTACTTGAGGTCCTGGTTCACTTCGCCGATCGAGGCGAACTGGAATATCCTGTTGCGCTCTCCGATCTCGGTGAACCCCTTGATCACCACATGCGGGCCGACAACGGTGCCGCAACCGATGCGCACATGCGCGTCGATGATGCTGTAGGGGCCGATCTCCACCCCATCGGCAATTTCAGCCTTGGGATCAACGATCGCCGAGGAGTGAATGTATTTCATGTATGCTGCACGCTCCCTTCATACGGCAAATCCCAATGTTAATGCGCAACCACAGAGGGCACTGAGACTTTTACTGCGGCAACAACGGGTTCTGGTTTCTGAAGCAATAAATAATCCGCGCTTGTCCGCGTGAATCCGCGGTTAAAATTAAACTCGGGTCTATCCCCCGGCGCTCTCTGTGCCTTCTCTGTGTCCTCTGTGGTTTTACTGTACCTCAGATAAACGAAAACGTCAGCTCCGCCTCGGCGGCGACCTGGCCGTCCACCATCGCTTTTCCGCTCACCTTACCGGTTTTCGTCTTCCATCTGATGATGTCGACCTCCAGCCGCAACTGGTCGCCCGGCATCACGGGCTTACGGAACTTGGCGTTCTCTATCGCCATGAAAAAAGCGAGCTTGTTGATGTTCTCGGGGGTATTGAGCATGAGCACGCCGGCGGTCTGGGCAAGCGCCTCGATGATGAGAACGCCCGGCATTACGGGTTTCTCGGGGAAATGCCCCATGAAAAACGGCTCGTTGATGGTGACGTTCTTGATGCCGACGATCCTCTCCTTCCCCTTTACCTCGACGATCTTATCCACAAGCAAGAACGGGAACCGGTGTGGAAGTATGCGCCGTATTGCGTCTATGTCCATGATGCCCCCCTCCATATGTTGAACGACTGCTCCGCGATTCTGCGTCTTTGCCAGGATCGATGACAGCTTGCGCGCCAGGCCCACGTTGAGTTCATGCCCCGATCTCATCGCGATAACGTGGGCTCGGACATGTCTCCCGACGAGGCTGAGATCGCCGATGAGATCCAGCACCTTGTGGCGGGCGAACTCGTCGGGGAACCTCAACCGCTCCTTGCTGTAGATGACCCCGTCGCCGATGATTACGGCATTGTCAAGGCTCCCGCCCTTGATGAGACCCTGATTCACCAGCGCTTCTATCTCGTGGTAAAAACAAAAAGTGCGCCCGGATGCGATCTCCTTCTCGAACGTGTCCTCCGTGACCACAAAGCTCACGAACTGGGCGGGCAGCGTCGGGTGCTTGAAATCCATCGTGTAGGAGACCCTTAACTGCTCGGCGGGTATCGCCGCGATCACCGCGTTGTCTTTCGATACCCACACGGCCTCATCGAGCACAAGTTCCTTGCGGGGAACATCCTGCTCTTCGACGCCGGCCGATTTTATCATGCGCACATAGGCGAACGAACTCCCGTCGCCGACGGGGGGCTCGTTCGAATCGAGCTCCACCACCACGTTGTCGATCCCACAGCCGCGGATCGCGGCCAGCACGTGCTCGACGGTATGGATCTCGACGCCGCCGCAAGCAATGGTAGTGCCGCGACGGACGTCCGAGACGTTCTGCGCGAGGGCGCCGACCTCGGGAGAGCCGGGAAGGTCCGTGCGCACGAACTTGACGCCGGCATTCACCGGCGCCGGCGCGAAGACGAGCCTGGTCTTATTGCCCGTATGGACCCCGACCCCGGTCAGGCAGACGGGCGCCTTAATCGTTCTTTGTTTCTGCATCATCCGGTATGTCTTTTTCGAGCGAGGCAAGCCTCTGTTCGAGTTCCCTCACCTTCGACATGAGCGAGGGGAGGCGCATGTACGCTGCGTGCACCTTTTTAAAATGCTTCCCATCGATGGCGGGTATCCCGATGTAATAGGCATTCGGGGGAACGCTTTTGGAAACGCCTCCCTTGGCGCCGATGATGGTGTTGTCGCCGATCGTGACATGGCCGACCACGCCCACCTGCCCCGCGAGGATCACGTTTTTGCCGACCGTGGTGCTCCCGGAGATCCCCACCTGCGCAACGATGATCGTATTTTCCCCGATGTCGCAGTTGTGGGCTATCTGCACGAGGTTGTCGATCTTCGTCCCCCTCCGGATGATGGTCTTGTCGAATCGCGCGCGGTCGATCGTCACGTTGGAACCGATCTCGACGTCGTCCTCGATCACCACCTTGCCGATCTGGGGTATCTTTTGATGGACCCCCTTCACGGCGACGTAGCCGAACCCGTCGCTCCCGATGACGCTCCCGCCGTGGATGGATACCCTGTCGCCGATTTCGCAGCGCTCCCGGATGGTAACGTTCGGATAGAGGTGGCAATCAGCGCCCACACGAGTGCCGTGCCCGACGTATACCCCGCTACGGATCACGGTCCCGTCTCCGATGACCACCCCGTCCTCTATGACGGCGAACGGGCCGACCGAGACGTTCTTGCCGAGCTTCGCCTTCTTGCTCACCACCGCCATCTTATGAACGCCCCGTGGGAATTCGAGCTTCTGCGGACCGAAGAGCTCGATGAGCTTGTTGAAGGCGAGAGAGGCGTTGTCCACCCGGATGAGCGGCTTATCGGTGGAAAGGCTCCAGCCCTTCTCGACAATGACCGCCGCCGCATTCGTGGTTTCGATAAGGGACCCGTACTTGGGGTTTGCAAGAAAGGTCAAATCCCCCTTCCCGGCCTCCTTGATCCCCCAAGCCCCCGTGCTGATGCCCGCCCCGGCTCCCATCAACTCCCCCTTGATCAGGGAAGCGATCTCCTTCAGCTTCATTTTCATCGTCCAGCCCTCATGTATGAAATCCCAAATCCCAAGCTGCGTGGGGCGTTAGGCGAAAATACCAACCACGCCATACGCCTCACGCCGATACGCGCCTGGCGTTTATCATCTACTACTTCCTCGTCTCGCCGTACTTCTTGTTGAGCGCCTTCACCACCTGATCGGTGATGTCCAATTTGTCGGAATGGTAGCCGATGTCATCGTCGGTGACCGCGAATATCATGTCGTAGCCCTCGCGCTTGCCTATGTCCGTCAGCACGCTCCGCATCTCACCCAAAATCTCCTCCTGGAGGCGCGCCTGCTTCTGGATCGCCTCGCGCTTGACTTTCTCCTCGAACTGGTAGAGGGCCTTTACCTTCTCATCGACAACCGCCTCCTTCTTCCGCTTCGCGTCATCGCGCAGGAGGTCCGCCTCATCCTTCAGCTTGTTGATCTCCTCGACCATCGTCTTCCTCTCGGCGATCTTTTCCTTGCGCTCCTGCTGTAGTTTCGCGTTGAGGTCCACGGTTTTTTGATACTTCTCGAACAAGTTCTCGACCGCCACGAAGGCGACCTTCCCCCCGATCCCGAGCGCAGCGCTACCCGACGCGACGGCGCACACGGACGCGATTGCAATTGTACGCATTACTGATCTTCGCACCTTATTCCTCCTTCTTTCTAATCTATTCTCAAACCACCGATGCCATACTTCCACTTTCAACGTTTCCAGCCACTGAAGACACTGAATTCACTGAAAGATGCCTACCTTTGTTTCAGTGTATTCAGTGGTTCAAACTTCAGGTTGTTTGTCCACCTGTGTAAATCCGTGTTAATCCCCCGAAGGGGCCCCTTGGGGGCGTGGTTGAAATTAATCCGCACTAAAAAATCGACCCTACGTTGAAGCTGAAGGCGCCGTTTTCACCCTCGGTCCACTCGTCGGTAATGACCGGGATACCATAGTCGAGCTTGATGGGACCGACGGGGAGGTTGAGCCTGACACCCATGCCGACCGATGCAACGATGCCATCCAGGAAATCGCTGGGTTTCTCATACACGTTGCCCATGTCGAAAAACGCTGCGCCGCGGATCTTCGAGATGAGTGGGAACGTGTACTCGACGCTACCCATGAGCATCGCATCGCCGCCGATCGGCTCGTCGTTGACGTCCCGCGGTCCCACGTCCCGGTAGTCGAAGCCGCGGATGGTATCGCCGCCGCCGAGGAAAAACCTTTCGGAGAGGGGGATCTCACCGGAGCCCGAGTACGGTCCGGCGACGCCCGCGGAACCGAGGACGCGGACCACGTGTTCGGGGAATCGCTCGATCGGCACGAAATACTGGCTCCCCGTCGCCTCGATCTTGACGAAGTCGGCGTCGCCGCCGAGCCCCGCGAACTCCGCGGTGATGCTTGAGACCTCGCCGCGATGCGGGAACGTGAGCGAATCCCGCGTGTCGCGGGTGAGCCCGAAGCTCACCGAACTGATCAGCGTATTTCCCTCGTCCGCTTTGATATCCTCGGATGCGTCGTCGGGAACGTCGTAGATGTCCACGTTCTCGAGCTTGTAGACGAGATCGCCGCGGACGAACTGGCCGAACTCCTTCCCGAGCCGGAGGTCCCCGCCGATCCGCTGCTCGTTGAAATAATCGCTCAGGTACTCGCTGGTCCTGACATATAGATCGGTCCCTGCCGCGAGCCGCTTACCCATAAAGTAGGGCTCCGTAAAGCTCAACAGGAAGTCCTGCCGTTCGTATCCCAGTTCCGCCCTCAGGCGGAACTTTTGGCCGGCGCCCGTGAAATATGGGAAGTTCTTGATGTCGAAATTGCTCTGCGATATTTCGGCGAATCCGATGAAGCCGTCGATGGAGCTGAAGCCGGCCCCGAAACTCAACTGGCCCGTCTTCCCCTCCTTGACGTCTACGGCAAGGTCCTGGTTCCGTTCACCGTCGCCAGGCGACGCAACGATCCCCACCGACTCAAAGAACCCGGTGTTTTCGAGACGCTCCTTGCTCCTCTGGATCTTGAGGCTGTTAAACACGTCGCCCGGCATGACGCTCATCTCCCTCCGGATGACATAGTCCTGCGTCCGGGTATTCCCCTTGATGTCAATGCGCCCGATATAGTACGGCTCGTACTCCGTGACGGTGTAACTCACGTCGATCTTCCCGGTCTCGGGGTTGAGCCTCTTCTCCGGAATCACCTCCGCGTCCGTATATCCCTTGGAGAGGTACATGCCACGGAGGGCGTTTATGTCCCCCTGGAGAGTGACCGGAGAATACGTGACCCCCGGCCCCATCGTGAGCACGCGCTGGAGCTCATCCGTGTCATAAATCTTATTCCCCGCGATGGCGATGCTGCCCACCTGATAAGTCCCGCCCTCATCCACTGAAATGGTGATGTCGATATGCTTACCGTCCTGAGAAACGCTCCGATCGACGTTACTCACCTTCATGTCCACGTACCCCAGCGAGGCATAATATCCCTTGATCCGATCGAGATCGTCGTTCAATGCATCCTCATCGAGCGACCCCTTCGAGTAGAGATAGTCCATCGGCCACTTATAGAGCGGCCACGGCGCCCGGCGCTTCGTCTGCATGAGTTGCACGAGCTTGCGCACAGGGATATGGCTGTTGCCGACAAAGTTAATGCGCCTGATCGCCTGTTGCGCCCCCTCGTTGATCTTGATGAGAACCGCCGCCGCCGATTCGTTCTTGGGGTTTATAATCTCATAGGAAACCTGGGCGACGGGGAACCCTTCCTGGGCATAGAGTTTTCTGAGCGATTCGACGTCATCCACCAGCAGCTTCGCGTTTAGGGCCTCGCCGACCTTCGATTTCATCTCGCGTTTCAGGCGATCGGTTGAGATCAGGGAATTCCCCTTGAAAACGATCTCGCCGAGTTCCGGCTTCTCCTTGACCACAAACGCAACCTTCACGCCTCCTTCAACCCGTTCGACGTCGACGCTGATATTGGTGAAGTAGCCGAGCTCGTAGAGCCTCCTGACGTCTTCCTTGACCGTCTCCTCGCTGAAGAGCCCCTTCTCGCGGGTCTCCAGCTTGTTGAATATCATCACGTCGCTCACCGTGCGGTTTCCCATCACCGCCACCGCATCGATGCGCTCGCCCTCGTACTGGAGCGCCACCGCCCGCCCTCCGCATATGGAGATAGCGGCGACGACCGCGGCGCAAACGTGTAGGCCTCTCCCCGGCGCTCTCACAGTGTCACCCGATTTGTTATCCGCATCGGCCTTCGACCTCGTGCTGGATCATTCACCAACCGCTGGATAAATGACAAATGCCAAAGCACGAATGACAAATGAATTACAAATGACCCAATGACACAAACTCATTGTGTTTTGTCATTTGGTATTTGTCATTTACCACTTCATGCCGTTTCCGAACCCCTCTCCGCATAATTATCGAAGTGCGTGCACTCCTGGAGGAACGCCAGCTTCACGTTCCCAACCGGCCCGTTCCTCTGCTTCGCGATGATCACTTCCGCCTTGCCCTTCGCCTCGTCGTTGTCCGGTTCGTAATACTCCTCGC
>CAYWRA010000095.1:0-9988 GCA_964460305.1 uncultured bacterium | reverse complement strand
CCCTCTCAAACTCCTGTTCCTGGAGCACGCGCAGCAGCTTTGCCTGAGTCCCCATTGCCATCTCGCCCACCTCATCGAGAAAGAGCGTTCCCCTATTCGCCATTTCAAATCGTCCGGCGTGTTGCTTCAGGGCGCCCGTAAATGCGCCCTTCTCGTGGCCGAATAGCTCGCTCTCAAGCACACCCTCCGCGAGCGCCGCGCAGTGGACCGCAACGAAGGAATGGCTCCTTCGATCGCTCAATCCGTGGATGGCGCGGGCGATCAGCTCCTTACCGGTGCCGCTCTCTCCCTCAATAAGCACCGTGGCTTTCGTCGGCGCAATCTGCCTGACCGCCCGCTTGATCTCCTCCAGTACGCCGCTCGGGCCGATTATGTTCTCGATTCCATAACGGCCACTCCCCTCCTCGCGCGCACTCCTCCTGGACGCGAGCGCCCGTTCCACCACCATCCCGAGCTCGTTAAGGTCGACGGGCTTGGTCAGGTAATCGTACGCTCCCTCTTTCATGGCCCTCACCGCGGTCTGAACGGTGCCGTATGCGGTCAGCAGGATCACGCTCGCCTCGGGCCGGAGCATGCGCGCGCGGCGCATCAACTCGAGGCCATCCTCACCAGGCATACGGAGGTCCGTGAGCACCAGGTCAACGCGCTCCCGCTCCATGATCTGAAGCGCTTCCGGCGTGCTCGCCGCAAGGAAAATCCTATACCCGGGGGATTCCAGCGCCTTTCGCAGGCCCTCACGGGTATTTTTCTCGTCATCTACTATAAGGATCGCCGGTTTCATTGCAAGTCTCAACGTTTCTAACCACGGATGACCACGGATTTCTTACCACTGAAGACACTGAAAAATACCGTAAGGGATCGGCCCTCCCCCTCCGAAGGGGGAGAAGTGGGTGGGGGTGATCACCATCCCTTAATCCCGTATCTCTTATTCTCTTTTACTCTTTGTGAGAATCTCTCTCTTTGTGCTTTTCTTCGTCTGCTTCGTGGTAAAGATCAGCGTTTATCTGCGTTGACCTGCGTCCAATCTTTCGTGTCCTGCCCCGGGAGCATCTTCCCATATTTGAGCGGTACCGGCAATCTTACCGTCATCGTGGCGCCCTTCCCTGGGTTGCTTGCCACGAGCACGTCTCCTCCATGCTCGCCCACGATCCGCTGCACGATCATCAAGCCGAGTCCAGCCCCTCCGTCTCTTGTGGTGAAGTACGGGTCGAAAATTTTTTCCATCTGCCCCTCTGGGATGCCGCAACCGCTGTCGGTCACGCTCATCATAACTTGGCCGCGCGCGTACCTGACCTCGACCGTGATAAGTCCGCCGTTCGGCATCGCATGGATTGCGTTTCGCACCAGATTGATGATGACCTGCCTGATCTGGTCGGCATTGAGGACAAGGGGGGGGACAAACGGGGCGTAGGTCTTTTCGAGCCGTATGCCGTGGCTCCTGATCTCCGGCTCCATAAAGCTCAACGTCTTGTCCAAAATGGCGACGAGGTCTCCCTCCCTCATCTCGGGGACGTCCGGCCTCATGGCTTTCAGGAATTGGGCGACGATATGTTCGAGCCGTTTTATCTCCTCCTCGGCCACCGTGACCAGCTCCGTGAGCGGCTCTCTCTCTTTCTGCTTCAGGAGTTTGATTTTTCTTTCGATGAGCTGGAGGTGTATGTCCAGGCTATTGAGGGGGTTTCCCACTTCGTGGGCGATGCCGGCCGCCATCGTGCTGAACGTCTGGAGCTGTTTGAACTGTGCGTAGCGGAGCTGTTTCAGCATCTCCGCGGTGGTGTTCCGAAACGTGAACACCGCGCCACCGAACGCGCCCGTGCTATCCTCGATGGGAACCATCGTCACGGTAAGGTGGTCTAGCGCGGGGGGCGATAACGTGATTTCTTTGCCGAGGATGCCGACGCGGCCGTGGAGCGCGCCTTCGATGAGGCTGCGCAGGCTGGCATCCTTGGTGACCTCCGCCGGCTTTTTCCCGATGAGATTCGATCGCTCCTTCGCGAAGATCGTTCCCGCCGCATCGTTGACGAAACATATCTTCCCGTCGCGACCGATCACCACGATCCCATCCGAGAGGAGGTTCAAAATCCCATCCAGGGTATCCCGCTCCTCGGCGATACCCTTCAAGATGCCCTCGACGCGCTCCCGGTCGACGCGGGCGAGTCTCGGCAACACTTTGTCCAGAAAAGGCATGTGACCCCCGTGAAGATTAAACGATAACCACAGAGCCCACTGAGAAGGCACAGAGTTCACTGAGAAATAAACCGCAGTTAATTTTAACCACAGATGAACACGGATAGACACGGATAAGAACTACAGTTTCTGGTTACTCTTAGCGAGAAACTGTTTTTGCGGTAGTAACCCTCTGTGTCCTCAGTGATCATTTCTCTGTGCCCTCTGTGGTTAAACATGGACGATTCCATTATCCGCGACTCAGCGAGATTCCGCTTTCCTCCGCTGTTCCAACCACCGCTTGGCTTCCGCTGCGCGCGCACTTGCGCCATCATAGAGCAAATACATCGTATAGTAGTGCTCCGTAGTGCCGGAGTCTTTTTTGTGCTCCCGGCTGAGCACCGCCAGCGCATAGTAGGCGTCGGCGTAATCGCAATTGGCGCGTATCGTTTTCTTGAATTGCCCCTCCGCCTTATCGTACATTTTCTTCCTGGCGTAGACAAGGCCCATCTTGTAATGCGCCTTCGCCAGCGTTGGCTCGATATCCACCGCTCTTTTGTATGCCTCGATGGCCTTATCCAGCTTTCCCTGAAGGCTCAGTATGTTCCCCTTCTCATACCACCCATCGTAGTCGTCCTGGTCGGCCTTTAGAGCGAGCGTGTAGTGCTCATCGGCGTCATCCAAACGCCCCGCGACCACGTACGCCTTCGCCAGGTTCACGTGCAGTTCCGCAACTCCCGGATTCTGCTTCACCGCCTCGTTCAAGCATTGAATGCTCTCATCGGTGTGCCCTTCGAGAAGGAGCACCAGGCCGAGCCTGCCCTGCGCCTCGGGGTGGTCCCGGTTCAGGTCTATCGCCGACTTTAGAAATTTTACCGCGCGCTCATAGTCGCCCGACAACGCGTAGGCGAGGCCCGCCGCGGACAGCGTCGAATAATCGTCAGGCTGCTTTTTCAGCGCCTTTTCGAGAAACTCAAACCCCTCGCGCGACGACCCGCTCTCAACGAGAACGAGGCCGAGCATGCGCATGGCTTCGGGCGAAGACGGGTTGCCGCTCAGTTCCTCACGGTAATAGGCGATGGCATCGCTATTTTTCCCCGCCAGCAGCGAAAGGCCGGCGAGCGCCCTGAGCCTCTCCGAGGGGAGCGTTTGGGTCCGTGCCGCCTTCCAGAGTTCTTTGAACATTCCCGCGTAGTCGCTCCTATTCCCCAGCAGGAACGCCAACTGGTAGCGTGGTGAGGCGTTGTTGGGATCGATCTCGATCGCCTTTCGGAACTCTTTTTCCGCCAGGGAGTCGTGCCTCACGCGCATGTGCCGGATGCCCTGACGGTAATGCGATTCCGCCGAGGGGGCCAGCTTCGTTCGGGCAGCGGGCGTATTGGGTAGCGCGCGTATGGCGCGCGCCATCTCTGCTGCGGCCTCCCGTTCCTTACCGGCATCGAGGAGCTCCAGTGCCCGCCGGTACAGGGTATTCCCCTCCCCCGATCCGGATGCGTCTTTAGCATCGGCGGGTTGGATGCCGCAGAAACAGGCCGCGATGGCAACGGCGCATGCCGCGCGTCGCAGCCTATACGACTCACCGAAGGCACAAAGAGAACGGGTGGCGGAGAGCATGGCAATCACTTTTTTCACAAAGAGTAAAAGAGAAGATCAAGAGTCCTTGCGCCTCCTCTTTTATCCCACGGGCCGCGTAGATAATTTCAGGTTATTCCTCCCCCCTTGGAAGGGGGGAGGTGGGTGGGGGGTGTATCCTCTTTTACTCTTTGTGAGAAATTCGTCCCGGCTATTCTTCAACCTTGACGATCGCTTCCACGGGGCATACGGCGGCGCAGGCGGCGCAGTCGGTGCACTTGGCCGGGTCGATAACGTAGCATTGCTCGCCCTGGCTGATCGCCTGGACGGGGCACTCCGACTCACACGCCCCGCAAGAGACGCAAACTTCGGTGATTTTGTGTGTCATGTATTCCTCCCTTTTTATAAATCCCAATGTTACAGAATCCGGAATTTTGAATGCTGTCTCTCGAACCTTGTCTTCCGGCTTCTGGATTCCGGCTCCTGGATTCTATGTGTTTTGTCATTTACTACTAATCACATCTGCTCCGGGGCCGACACGCCTAGAAGGCCGAGGCCGCTCCGGACGATGATGCGGACACCCTCGGCGAGCGCAAGACGGGCGGCTGTCAGATCGGGATCGTCCGAAATCACGGTGTGCCGAGTATAGCACTGGTGGAACGCCGCGGCCAACTCTTCGAGATAGTTGCATATCTGATGCGGCTCCAGGGCCTCCGCGCTGCACTCCACCGCATAGGGAAAATCGGAGAGCAGCATGATGAGCGCAAGCTCTTCATCCTCCCGCAACATGTTGAGATGGACCTTCTCCCACGGCGGCAGCGCGAATCCCTGCTTCTTCTCGGCGAGCTTTTTGAAAATGCTGCAGATGCGCGCGTGGACGTACTGCACGTAGTAGACGGGATTGTCATTGGATTGTTTCTTTGCGAGTTCGAGGTCGAAGTTCAGATGGCTGTCGGTTCTCATCCGCACCATGAAATATCTCGCCGCATCGACGCCGACCTCGTCCATCACCTCACGCAACGTCACGAATTCTCCCGCCCGCGTCGACATCGAGAGCTTCTGACTACCCCTAAAGAGCGTGGTGAGCTGTACGATGAGCGGGGTGAACCGCGACGCATCATAGCCGAGCGCGCCCATCGCCGCCTTCATGCGCGCGATGTATCCGTGGTGGTCGGGCCCCCAGAGGTCGATCACGCGGTCGAATCCCCTCTCGAACTTGTTCCGGTGATAGGCGATATCCGGGGTAAAGTAGGTTTGCTCGCCGTCGCTTTTGACGAGGACCCTGTCCTTGTCGTCGCCGAGGGCCGAGCTCCGGAACCAGACGGCGCCGTCCTGCTTATAGATAAATCCCTTTCCCCGCAGAAAGTCCAGGCACGTCGCTATCTTCCCGGTCGAGGAGAACTCCTTCTCGCTCGTCCAATGATCGAAACGCGCGCGGAAGTCATCAAGGTCTTTCTCGATCGTCTGCAAAATCTCACGCGCCGAAAGATCCGAGAAAAATGCGATCGCTTCGTCCTCGCCTGCGCCGAGCCACTTATCGCCGTCGCTGGCCTTGATCCGCTCGGCAATTCCCCTCACGTATTCGCCACGATATCCATCCTCGGGGATCGTCGCCTCCCGCCCGAAGAGCTCCCGGTATCGCTGCAGGGTGGAGAGGCCGAGCATACGGATCTGTTTTCCCCTGTCGTTCAGATAATACTCTCGCACCGCTATGTGTCCCGCTATCGTGAGTATCCGCGCGAGGCTGTCACCGACGGCGGCCTGCCGTCCGTGAGCGACGGTGAGGGGCCCCGTGGGATTGGCGCTGACAAATTCAATTTGCACCTTGCGCGGGCGCTCCGGTAGGCAACGGCCGTAGTCGCCGCCGGCGCTCAGGACCGATCCGAGCTGATCATGAAGCGTCTTGAACGACAGGAAAAAGTTCAGAAAACCACCGCCCGCTATTTCCACTTTTTCACAGACGGACGGCTTGAAATCGGATCGCCCCATGAGGCGATCGGCGATCTGCCGCGCTAGGTCCGGCGCCGGCATCCCCTTCTCTTTCGCGAGGAGGAGCGCAACATTCGTAGCGAAGTTCCCATGTCCAGCGCGCCGGGGTTTCTGGAGGATGATCGGGGGGAGCCGGTCTCCCGCGATGTCCCGGCAGACCTCGCGCACGGCGTTCTCAATCTGTGTTCTAAGTGATGGTGTCATATGCGGAAAATCCCGATATTAAAAATGACAAAACACAAATGGCCAGGTGGCAAAAACTCATCACGTTTTGTCATTTGTCATTTGACATTTGTCATTTATCTTGCCATTCACCTTCGGCTTTGAGCTTTTAACCGTTTTAGCGTCTCCCCATAATCTCTCAATCTGATAATATTGCCTCGTATCATCGTTAAAAACGTGGACGATTACGTCGATGAAATCGAGCACAATCCAGTAGCTGTCCTGCCACCCATCGCTGTGCGGGCAGCGCGTTCCGCGCACCCTCGCCTCCTCCACAACGGATTCCGCAATCGCCCGCACCTGTCTCGTCGACGATCCACTGCAAATGACAAAATAGTCGGCGACGGAGGATATCTCCCTCATGTCCAGCACCAGGATGTTTTCCGCCTTCTTGTCGGCGGCATCCCTGGCGCAGGCCAGCGCCAAGCCCCTTCCGCCCTGTACGTTCTTTACCGAAATTTTTCGCATCGTTCCCTCGCGGTTTCGCGCCCGCCTTCCTCACGCGATACATATAGATTGTTCTCGACGATATATTTCTCCACGGCGGCCGGGACCAGATATCTGATGCTCTCCCCAGCCTGCCGTCTCCGCCTGATCCCCGTTGACGATACGCCGATGAGCGGCGTCTCAATAACATGCCCCTTGAGGGCGGCGATCTCCTCACTGGTATACAATCCCTCGCGCGGCCGCCAGGAGCTAAGATCCCAGCCGGGCCTCGCCGCCGTGACCACCGTGCAGAGCGACAACAGCTTTTTGCACTCCCGCCACGTCTCGAGCTCCATCACGCTATCCGCGCCCACGATAAAGTAAAATTCCGCCCCCTGGCCGTACTGCGACACGAGCATTGCCACGGTATCCACCGAGTATGAGACGTCTCCCCTGGCAAGCTCGATATCGCACGCGCGGAACCGGGGATTTCCCTCGATCGCAAGCTCGACCATCCGGAGACGGTGCTCTCCGGCGCTGAGGTTCGCAGCATTTTTATGCGGCGGCGTATGACATGGGATGAAGAGCACCACGTCCAGCGTCAGGCGCTCGGCGACCCCCTCGGCAATGATCAGGTGTCCGATGTGGATGGGATCGAAGCTGCCGCCAAGGATTCCTATTTTCATGGTCTTTTGCCTGTTCATTCTCAAGTCCCGCGCTATAGTCAGGAACAAGAGAGATAATCGAAACGGCGAGACGGAGTGTGGGAGAATCGGCGACTCTGGAACTTCAAAATCGCCCCTTCACCGTTTCTCCCATTCACCGGCTCGATCTCTCGCCTTTCCCCCCTCACCCACTCTCCCCTTCTCCGTTTCTACTATTCTCTTATCTGCCCACTCCCTCTCACCACATACTTATAGATAGTCAGCTCGGGGAGCGCCATGGGGCCGCGGGCATGGATCCGATCGGTGCTGATGCCGATCTCGGCGCCCATCCCAAACTGGCCGCCGTCGTTGAATCTCGTGGACGCGTTCCAGAAGACCGCCGAAGAGTCCACTTTTCTCAGGAAACGCTCGGCCGCCTTGCGGTCGGACGTGACAATCGCATCGGAATGCTGCGAGCCGTAGCGCGCGATGTGCGCCACCGCATCGTCCAGGTCACGAACCACCTTTACCGCCAGGATGAGATCCAGATACTCGAAACCCCAGTCGCTCTTCTTCGCGGCTTTCATGTCGGGAACGATCTTCCTCGCCGCAAGATCGCCGCGCAACTCGACGCCCTTCGCCCTCAAGGCCGCCGCGGCGCGAGGGAGGAACGACTTGGCGATTGCCTCATGCACCAACAACGTTTCCGCGGCGTTACAGACCGCTGGCTTTTGCACCTTCGCATTCAGGATGATCTTATCGGCCATGTCGCAATCCGCGCTGCGGTCGACGTACACGTGGCAGACGCCCCGGTAGTGTTTGATTACGGGGATCGTCGAGAGCTCCGTCACCTTTCGGATCAACGCCTCCCCACCCCGAGGGATCACCAAGTCGATATAAGCATTGAGTTTGAGCAGCGCGTTCACCACATCGTGCTCGGGACGCTCAATGAGCTGGAGTGAATCTTTGGGCAGCCCAGCGCGCGCCGCCGCGCCCTTGAGGATGCGCGCGATGGCCACGTTCGAATGTAGCGCCTCCTTCCCTCCCCGCAGGATGACGGCATTGCCGGCCTTGATGCATAACGCCGCCGCATCGGCGGTCACAGTGGGCCTAGCCTCGTAGATCATGGCGATCACCCCGATGGGGACGCGCACCTTCTGGATAATAAGGCCGTTAGGCCGTTTCCACGAGCTTATGATCTCACCCACGGGGTCCGTTAGGGACGCCACCTGGCGGAGCCCGCTGCACATCTCGGCGATGGTCTTTTGGTTGAGCGCAAGCCTCTGGCGGACCGCGGCTGAAATACCCCTTTCCTCAGCGGCCCGGAGATCGCGCCTGTTCGCATCGATCAGGGAACGCACCTCCCTTTCTATGGATTTGGCCATTTCTATAATGGCATTGCGCTTTGTCTCGGGGGGCGTCGTTGCAAGAATCGAGGATGCCGCGCGCGCCCTCCTCCCAATCGCCTCTACGTATTTTTGTATATCGTACCCCGTTTGCATGCTTTTTACCCTGTTTGGCCTTTTAACTTTTTCACCGCAGACCTGCCCACCTATGGCGGTGAGCTATCAGATGGGCGCGGTTCCTTATTCTTCGTTCATGAATAATCCAGGCTCAAGTAAGAAAGTAGCAATTCAAGACCTGACCCCTCAACTCCGCTATCAACACAACACGAGATTATCACGATGAACCACCTCATCGTAATCCTTGTGCCCCAATACGTCGTATATCGCTCCGGTCTTGAGCCCCTTGATCCTCCGGAGGTCTTCGGCGGTATAGTTAGTCAGGCCGCGGGCTATCTCCCGCCCGGCGAGCGTCACGATGCTCACCTTGTCGCCGTCCTTGAAATCGCCGAGCACGTCTTTGACGCCCGTGGGCAAAAGGCTTTTGCCCCGCTCCAGGAGCGCCGACGCCGCGCCGTCATCAACGACTATTTTCCCTTTCGGTTTGATGAAAAAAGCGATCCAGCGTTTTCGCCCCCGTAGCTTGCCTCTCCCGGGATGGAATAAAGTCCCCATTTCCTCCCCCGCGAAGAGTCTCTCCAATACATCCCGTTCCCTGCCGTTAGCGACGATAGCCGCCTCGCCCGATGAGGTCACCATTTTCACGGCCTTCAATTTACTCGCCATGCCACCGGTGCCCCTTGCGGAACCGGCGCCCCGCGCGAGCGCTTCAATCTCTGGGCTCATGCACCGCACTTCTCTGACCAGCTCGCCGCCGCCCATTTTGGGATCCCTCGTCATCAACCCCTCGATGTCGGTGAGGATGATGAGGAGGTCGGCCTTGACCAGATTCGAGACCAGCGCCGAGAGCGCGTCATTGTCGCCGAATTTGATCTCCTCGGTGGATACCGTGTCGTTCTCGTTGATGACGGGGACGATCTTCCTTTCAAGCAGCGCGATGATGGTATTTCGCGCGTTCAGGTGCCGCTGGCGGACCTTCAGGTCGTCGGCGGTCAGGAGAATCTGGGCCACCTCCATTCCCTGTGCGCCGAACTGCTTGGCGTACAGGTTCATCAAATGGCTCTGGCCGACGGCCGCCGCGGCCTGCAACTGGGGCAGCGCGTTGGGGCGATTGGAGAGGCCCATGCGGACCATGCCGGTTGAGATGGCGCCGGAAGTGACAATAATGATCTCTCTCCCGCCCCGGCAGAGGCCAGCGACCTGACGGGCAAGGTCTCCGACGATCTTCTCGTTCACGTGCCCATCCGCGCCGGTGAGCACGTTGCTCCCTATCTTTACGACGATCCTGCGCGCTCTCGAAATAAGTTGCGTTCTCATTTATCCTGATTTATATCCGCAGCATTTTTATCCACGTCCCAACGGGATCCCTTCGGGAGATTACACGGATTATAACCGCAGCGAGAAGTTGAAAGCAGAAGGTTCAAAGCACTGCTACGTCTTTGGGCTTTCGGCTTTAAACCTTGGGCTGTTTTTACATCCGTGAAATCTGTGAAATCCGTGGATGAA
>CAYWRA010000094.1:0-10246 GCA_964460305.1 uncultured bacterium | reverse complement strand
ATTGCGGGTGAGAGCATCTACCGGATCATTCGCTCGTCGGACGTTGTCATTGTGTCGTCGGGGACCGCAACTCTTGAAACGGCCTGCCTGCTCAAACCCATGGTGATTATGTACAAGGTAACGTGGTTGACCTATCTCCTGGGGCGTATGCTGGTCAAGCTGCCCTACATAGGCCTGGTCAACGTGATCGCCGGCAAAAAGATCATGCCGGAGCTCATCCAGCGCTATGCCACGCCGAAACGCATTGCCGCCGCCGCGCTAGACTTCCTTACCGACGGCGCAAAATATAAGGCGGCGGTCGACGCGCTTAAGGAGGTCCGGGCCCGGGTGGGCGAGGAGGGGGCGAGCGCGCGGGCGGCGGAGTCGGTGCTTGGCGCGCTGGAAGCGGCATAAGGGGATCAATGGTAAATGACAAATGTCAAATGACAAAATACGATGGGGTTTTGTAATTTGGTCATTTGTCATTAATTTGTCATTTGGTATTTGTTATTTATTTGGGATTTGGGATTTTCCCCCTGGTGGTTGGTAAATAGAAAAGGTAAACATTATGGCGATATATTTAAGACTCTTGTGTTATCTCAAACCGTACACCTGGAAGCTGATCGTGGCGATCCTGGCCATGCTGGTATTCACCATGCTCCAGAGCGTCAGCATCATGTCTCTCATCCCCGGGGTTGACATTGTCTTCAACGGAAAGATGCTTGCCATCCCCACCAGCGTTCACATTCCCTTCAGGTCGCACGTGGATCGCGCCGTCGCATATCTCAATTCCGTAAGGCGATATCCCAACATGCTCAACATGATCGTGATTTTTCTCCTCATCTGCACCTTTTTCAAGGGCCTAGCCGATTACCTGCACGAGGTGATGCTTGAGTACGTGGGGCAGGGCGTCTGCAAGGATTTGCGCAACCATCTCTATAGGCATATCAACACCCTTTCCATGGACTACTTCGACAAGAAGAGGACCGGGGAGCTCGTATCCCGGATAAATTACGACGTCAGTTTCATTCTGGAAGCCGTCTCGGGGCGCTTTGCCAAGACGCTTATGGATTGCATCCAGCTCCCGGCGTATGCGGTCATCGCCTTGTGCATCGAGTGGAGGCTCGCGCTCATCACCATGTTGGTTATGCCTTTGCTGCTCGCCCCGATAGGGATCGTGGGGCGCAAGGTGCGACGGCTCACCAAGCATGCCCAGGAGAAGGTCGCCGACATTTCCTCGATCCTGTTCGAGACGATTTCGGGCATCCAGGTGGTCAAGGCCTTCTGCATGGAATCGTACGAGGAGCGCAGGTTCAAGAGGGAGAACCGCACGCTCTTCCGCGTGTCGGTGGCGTCCGTCAAGAAAGCGGCTATCTTAAGCCCCCTTACAGAGTGGGGGGGGATGCTTGTCGTCGGGTTTCTCTGCTATTACGGGGCGCGGTTGATCATCAAAGAGGAGCTCACGGTGGGATATTTCGTCGCCTTCGTTGCCGTCATGGCGTCCATGATCAAGCCGCTCAAGAACATCGGTAAGCTCAACGTCGGTTTCCAGAAGGCGATGGCGGCGGCCGACCGGATATTCCATCTCCTCGATACGAAGTCGAGCCTGGCCGAAAAAGAGAACGCCGTCGATCTGCCCACGGTCCACCGCGATATCGTGTTCGACCGCGTGAGCTTCGAGTATAACCAGGGTGAAACGGAGGTGCTGAGGAATATCGATCTCACGGTGCGGGTGGGGGAGATCATCGCCATCGTGGGGCCGAGCGGTTCGGGGAAGACGTCTCTCGTGAGCCTCATCCCGCGCTTCTATGATCCGACCGAGGGGCGGGTATTGATCGTCGGCGTCGATATACGCGACGTCGGCTTCGTGAGCCTGAGAAGCCAGCTCGGCATCGTCACGCAGGAGACCGTACTCTTCAATGACACGGTGAAGAATAACATCGCCTACGGGCACGTGGATGCCCCCTTTGACCGGATCGTCGAGGCGGCGAAGATGGCGAACGCGCACGATTTTATCATGGCCATTCAGGGCGGGTACGATTCCATGATCGGCGAGAAGGGGGAGATGCTCTCCGGGGGCGAGCGGCAGAGGCTCGCTATCGCTCGGGCGATATTGAAGAACCCGGCCATACTCATTCTCGACGAGGCGACCTCGGCCCTCGACACCGAGTCGGAACGGCTCGTGCAGGATGCGATAGACAAGTTGATGCGCGGCCGGACGGTGTTCGTGATCGCGCATCGCCTTTCGACCATCACGCATGCCGATCGGATCATCGTACTCGAGGACGGTCTGATTGTCCAGGCGGGGCGGCACGAGGAACTGCTCACCAGGGAAGGCCTTTACAAAAAGCTCTACGAAATGCAGTTCGCGGTGTAACGCGGCTCTGGAGATCGAGCAGACGTCATGCCCCCCATAAAAGACAGATTATTACATTCCACACTCCGTTACTTAGCCCCCCCGCTTACCTTGCTCCTCGCGCGCAGCATGCGCTTCAGATGGGTGAACGATGCGCTCCCTCTTGAACGAGCCAGGCGTGGTGAGAGCTGCATATTCTGTTTCTGGCACAACAGGCTCCTTCTCATGCCGTTTGTGTATCAGCGCTACAGGGGGGGTAAGAATATCTGCGCGATGACGAGCCGCAGCAGGGATGGCGAGCTGATCAGCCAGGTGTTGCAAGGGTTCGGCTTCAAGACTGCGCGCGGCTCCAGTTCGCGCGGGGGAGAGGCTGCGGTCATGGAAATGGCCGACTCTCTCGCCCAGGGCTTTGATGCGGCGGTCACACCCGATGGTCCTCGGGGCCCCTGCTATGAGGTTCAACCGGGCGTGATCATGCTCTCGCAGTTGAGCGGCATCCCTATTTTCCCGGCGACCTATGATGTCACACCCAGGAAGAGGCTTAAGAGTTGGGACCGTTTCGTCGTCCCCTTACCATTCTCCAGGGGGGTTCTTATTTTCGGGGATCCACTCTACGTCGACCGCGACGCCGATGACGCGGTGAGGGAAAAGGCGCGGGAAAGGTTACAGGCGGCGATGCTCGATCTCGACGCGAAAGCGGCGGAGATGCTGGGTATAGAGGCGGATTGATAGCAGCTAGAATCCGGGATCCAGAAGAATAAATGACAAATGAATTACAAATGACCAAATAACAAAACCTCCTGGAGTTTTGTCATTTCCAAATTGGGATTTGGGATTTCCCCCTGGTGTTTATTCTCTTCCAAACCGCGTGGATTCTTTGAGGATCTGGTGCCAGATCTTCTTCCCAAGCGCTTCCTGCTGCCGCTCGTTGAGCGCGAGGAATGCTACGCCAGCGAGCATTTCGGATTCGCCCACGCCGCTGGCCTGTCTGGTATGAACTACACGCCCGCGTGTCCTTAAGGGCGTTTCCCCCACCCCCAGAGAAATCTCCATCTCGATGAGGTCGTCCTTGTTAATGTCGCCGGAAACCATCAACAGGATACCGCCATCACTGATGTCACGCGTTTCACCGACGCTCGTCTTTCCACCGGGGAGCCGATAGCTGGTCTTTAGGACGCATTTGGTCCTCTCGGACCGCCGCCGCTCCACTCCGCGAGGCGCTTTCATAAATACCTCATTTATCCAAGCCATTGTATCCAAAAGCAACCATAGCGCCAAGCGATATTTTCTCTCAGGGATCAATTATACTCTTATAAGTATGCACAGGTCAGGGCAGGTGGAGACTGGGATATAAAAGCTATAAAGATGCTATAATTATGCTATCATGATGTTATGAAGTGCCGTTTGAGAATAGTGTTGGCTGCAGATGCAGAGCTGAATAGAATCCCGGTCTATTATCGCAGGCAAATTGTCAGCGTTATTCATGATGCGTTGTCAACAGAGCCGACGAAAGAAAGTCGTGCTCGCATTAAGAAGTTGGTTCAACCGGCGGAGAGCACCTATCGGTTACGAGCAGGAGACTATCGTGTATTTTACGATGTTGCCGATGGTCTTGTAACGATTCTTCATGTCCGGCATAAGAGGGACTGTGGAGAACTATATGGAGGATCACCACATGAAGGTTGATACTTTGGCGCATGTAAAAAACCAGCTATCTCGGGTGGTAAATACATTGGGTGGGGAGCCGCTCTTTATTACTCGGAACGGGAAAGTAGTAGCCGTTGTGCAAGCCGTTTCTGGTGACGAAATAGAAGATTATATGTTGCGCAACAGCAAGCGATTTTGGAGTTTGATCGAGTCCCGCCGCAGGCAAGTGGAAAAGGGCGAGGTAATTCCTTTCGATCCGGAGCGTTACGGTGAGGCACGCCCGGCGGTTGCCGAGAGAGTCATTGCCCGCGAAAGGCGTGGCCGGTATAAAAGGGAAAGATAGAATGCCACGACGGAAAGTTTCACCACGGAGACACACCCCAAAGGGGTCCCTTTCCCGAAGGGATCCCTTTGGGACGGGAGAGGACATGGAGAGAAGCTGCGAAAAAAGTGTTTGCCGCGGATGAATACGGATTGCAAGAAATGTTACCAGAGGCTGAAACTTTGAAATGAATACTCCACTTGCATCAGGTTCAAATAAGTGATAATCACGGTTATCCTTTGCAATTTGCGCAGATCAGATTGATATCCCCTAAACAAAGAAACATCATTTAGACTAACTTCCAAAGTGTTCGCGGCTTTTGATGGAAGTTTTAAGGGGGGCAACGAAGCTTCTTTATCGGTGTCCTGCATAATGCGGGACATGGGAGAAGTATTTTCGAGCGCGGCGAGTAACAAAATCAGACCAACAAAGCATCGGCTTCCGGTATTTCTTCCCAATGCCGTCCTTGGAGGTTGCGGCCTGCTTTCTTCTTATTTGTCCCGCCCCATTGTTTAAAGAAAAAAGGGATCCCAGCGGCGATACATTGATCGCGGATATCTATTACCCATGATTCCCTAATCGGTCTTGCTCCTGGGCCGGATTCTCCTCCCACGATAACCCAATTGATTCCGGCAAGATCGAGATTGGGCAGAGGCCCCACTAAAGGTTCGAGTGACAAGAACTTAACGTTTGCCTGTGTTTTGCGCAAATCGTCGATCCGGTATAGATAATCCTGGTTCTCTACGCTCACACCCATCCATATATTTTTTGCCCATTCGATTTGATCTGAGAGTAATCGTAGCCTGCTGGATCGCTTTGTTAACACCTGATACCTATGCCAGTATGTTGCCTTCATCACATCGAATGTTTTCAGGATAAAATCAACGGGCACTTCTTCATGGAAAAGGTCGCTCATCGAGTTTACAAATATCGTCTGTGGTTTTTTCCAAATGAATGGCAGTTGCAATGTATGAGGATGCAAGGTCAGCTTAAATCCATTCCCATAGTTGGATTGCCCCATTGCTTGCAGCCTGATAGACATACGTTCGGCATAGCAATTTTTACAACCCGGGCTGGTTTTAGTACAGCCGGTAACCGGGTTCCATGTCGATTCCGTCCATTCGATCGAAGACCTTACACCCATTACGTCATCTCCCGCTCGTATATTTGCTAAAAATGTCCTCGATAATCTTGTTTCCCGTTTTGTTAGGGGAGGCAAAAAACAGATAATACACAATCGATCCCTTCGAGTTCCTCATTGGTAAAGGAGACGGAACATATTGAAATCCGGCCACGGTTTTAAGACGTTCTCTAAAGGCTTCAGCAATGATATCACTGTCAGTTTTCTCCGGAAAGCCGAAAAGGTTCTGGTCGGTAGAGTAGGCTGTTTTTCGCCATGAGGGATCACCCCAGAAAGCGTTCATACGGTTTATTTGTTCGGGCATGGTTTTTTCAGGGTTACGTAGTAACACGTTCATATTCATGTCCATAACCGGGAAGTTTAAAAATATTTCGATGGTTCTCATGCGACCTGCAAGTTCTAGCACAGACCAGTTCAAATGAATCCCGTAAGGATCAAGCAAGCACAATGCGCGGACATATTCCTCCCAGCGACAAGAAGGGAATATTTTTGTTGTAAGTATCTCATTGCAATCACCTTCATATATTTGAACATCCGTACGTCCTGTAACAATCTTGCGTAGTTCAGCGGCCTTATCCCCGTCGATGTCAATGAAGTGAAATTCTCGAAATGGGGGCTTGATGATCAAAGCGTTGGTAGGACTTCCAGGGATGAACTCCCCCGTCAGCTTGGATATATGAACACCCGGCCCTGAGAAACCATCGATGTATATGTGTTTCCTGATGCGAGGCTGCTTCGCCATAATGGTGGAATAAGCCGCTGCATATTTGCGGATAATCGCTAGCTTAATTTCTGACCAGTTGCCGATTTTGTCGTACTTCAATGCGTTCATGTAAATGCCTTGTTTTGCCGTAATTCGTAACCGTAGTTGCCGTAGTCCCGGCGCATGAAGGTTCCCCAGCTTTGCTCGTGACGGCCAACGGAGCTACGGGTGCTAACGAAAGAGGATTTATTATAGCACACTGTCAGTAGGGGGTAGGTGAGATGTTCTTCAACGTTGCTGCACCGATTCTTCCGATATCCAGGGGCTTCAGGATAATCAGGTAAATCAGGTGCTAACTACGGCCTAATGTTGAAAGTTTACGGTGTAAGGTTTCAAGCAACCCGGCATCTTCTCGCCTTCGGCTTTAGGTTTGGGCTGTTTGTTAATCCGCGGCAAAACCCAATAATCCCTATGTGCCAATCTCGTGTAATCTTGTGGTTTTCTGCATCTCCTCAGCGTTCATCCGTGTTAATCTGTGCGAATCTGTGGTAAACATCACTATCTTCCATCTCTGCGCCTCCGCGGTGAAACTTAGCCCTTGCCTCGGGTGTATCCCAAAATGGTGGATAGTGTAGGGGTCGCCCGCCTACGCCAAGGCTTCGTCGGACAGGGATTCATCCGACCCGCTTGGCGGGCCACGCATCTCGCGTGGCAAGCGTGATACTTGCCCGACTGGGGCGGGAATCACGCCCCTACAGGATCAGCATTCCCGGTTCATGTAAACCTTTCTCTCTTTTACTCTTTGTGAAAAAGTTGAACTGTCTTCTCTGTGCCCTCCCCCGTCCCAAAGGGATCCCTTCGGGAAAGGGGCCTCTTCGATGTGTGGTTTCATTGAGGATTTGGATTCGGAATTGACTGTCGGTGGCCCATTTGTTATTTTCGGTGTTCCCTATCGGTAAGGTGATTTATGGACGCCAAAGAAACAATCCATAGGATCGTGAGCGAAGTGCTGTCCCGCTATCCCGAGCGCGCGGCGGAGGAGAAGCCGCCGGATTCGAAGCCCGAACGCGTGAGGAAGGTGGCTCTTGCCGCCGACCACGGGGGATTGGGGCTTAAGAATATATTGCGCGGCTATATCGAGGACCTCGGTTATTCGGTGCGAGATTTCGGCACCTACACGAAGGATGCGGTCGACTACCCCGACTACGCCGCCAAGGTCGCGCGCGCGGTCGCGGAAGGAGAATACGACCGTGGGATCGTTATCGACGGCGCTGGCATCGGCTCCTGCATGGCCGCCAACAAAGTGAGGGGCGTCAGGGCCGCGATGTGTTACGATCTTAAAACCGCCCTCAACAGCCGGGAGCACAATAACGCAAATGTCCTCACGCTCGGGGGGCCACTCCTGGACACGGGCGTTGCGAAGGAGATTGTGAAGGTATGGCTTGAAACACCGTTTGGCGGAGGGCGGCACCAGCGGCGGGTTGACAAGATTATGGAACTGGAAAGAGACTGACCTGAATTATTCACGAACGAATAGTAAGTAGCCGCGGATATTGCGGATTGTACGGATGTAAAATTGAGTTAGAATCCAGAATCCAGAATCCAGAATCCAGAAGATAGAGGTCAGGAGTCGGTATTCTGGATTCTGACTTCTATGTGTTTTGTCATTTATAAACTGGGAGAAAATCATGGATAAATCAGAACTTGCTCGGCTGGTGACACAGGAAGTGCTCGCGAGGATCAAGGGCGTGCCCATATCCGGGGATGGGCCGACCTGTTCAATGGCGGATATTTGTTCCGCCTGCGGGCGCTGCGTCATCACGAGGGAAGAGGCCGTCCGGCAGTTCATGCACAGCGGCGCCTCCCGCATCTCGGCGTCGAGAGGGGTGGGGAAAGTCGCGGAGGACCTCGCATTGAAGATCGACCATACGCTTCTAAAGCCGGACGCCACCGAGAAGCAGGTTGAGAACCTCTGCGCCGAGGCGATGGAATACAAGTTCTGCTCCGTTTGTATAAATCCCTGGTTCGTTCCCCTCTGCGCGAAGCTTCTCCGGCGGAGCGGGGTAAAGGTCTGCACGGTCATAGGTTTCCCTTTGGGGGCGACCACCCCCGAGACGAAGGCGTACGAAACGAGGGACGCGATCGGCGAGGGGGCCGAGGAGTGCGACATGGTCATCAATATCGGCGCGTTGAAGTCGGGCGACTACGGGCTTGTCGAGCGCGACATCCGTGGCGTGGTGAGAGCGGCGCGGGCGAATACGGTGGTCAAGGTGATTCTCGAGACCTGCCTGCTGACCGATGAAGAAAAGGTGAGGGCGTGCGAGATCGCCAAGAAAGCGGGCGCCGATTACGTCAAGACGTCGACGGGTTTCAGCACGGGAGGCGCGACGGCCGAGGATATCGCACTCATGCGGAGGACGGTGGGGCCGGAGATGGGAGTGAAGGCCTCCGGCGGCGTCCGCACCAAGGAGGATGCGGAGAAGATGGTGAAGGCGGGTGCGACGCGCATCGGCGCGAGCGCGAGCGTGAAGATCGTATCCGGCAAGGGCGGGGGCGCGGATAAGTATTGATTGGAAGGCCGTAAGCGGTAAGCTATAAGCTGTAAGGTCAAGCAGCTTAAAGCCTATAGCTTTACCGTTAATATTGGGATTTGGGATTTGGGGTTTGGGATTTCATACCGGAGGTTCCACCATGACTTATCGATGGATCACCATTATTTCCCTATTGCCGTGCATTGCGCTTATGGTTTCCTGTTCCATGCCTACGAAATCCGCGAAGAAGGGATCGCCCGTCGCGGTCATTAATACCACGATGGGGAAGATCGTATTCCGTCTCTTCCCCGACAAGGCCCCAAAGACCTGCGAGAATTTTACTCTCCTTGCCCAGAAGGGGTATTATAACGGCGTTATTTTCCACCGGGTGATTAAAAATTTCATGATCCAGGGCGGGGACCCCACCGGCACGGGGCGGGGAGGAGAAAGCGCCTGGGGAGGCGCCTTCGAGGACGAATTCAACCCGGAACTCAAGCACGGCAAGGCAGGCATCGTCTCCATGGCGAACGCCGGACCCAACACGAACGGGAGCCAGTTCTTCATCACGCTCGCCCCGACCCCCTGGCTTGACAACAGGCACACCATTTTCGGAGAGGTGATCGAGGGCATGGACGTGGTGAAAAAGATCGGAGAGGTGCAAACCGGGGTGGCGGATAAGCCTATAAATGATGTGGTGATGGAGAAGGTAAGCATAGAGTATCGTTGAGCGGCCTTGTGTCCACATCTTTGCTGTGTCCCGCAGTCAGTTGCCCCCCTCGTGCGTGATGGTCTGGAAGTAAATCGCCATCATCCGGCATTCCCCGTTCATTGTTGAAGCTATGATCAAGCGCGATAGAGGCTTATCCGACTCGCCGCCACGTCGAGCCCGTCCCGCCGACCGGGTATCTTGAACAAGGAGCCAGCCTATGATCTTCTCCTCATTATTCTCAACCGCGCCGTTCCGCAGGATTTTTATCGGCGCATTCGTCTGTGCGGTTGCGCTCTGCGTCCCACACGTCCTGGGCGAGGCGGCGGTGCAGCCGGCCTCCGTGCGCGTGACCTTCCTCGACGTTTCGGGCAAGGACGCAAAGGCGAAGGATAACGGCGCGGACGATCCTTACATGCGGCGCGTGAAGCAGTACTGGGGGCGCGGCGGCATCGGGGATTCGGCGCTGATCGAAACGGGAGCGAGGAACATACTCATCGACGGCGGCCTCTGGGGCAAGGGGCGGTCAGTCGTGCTTCCCTATCTAAAAGAACGGAAGATCGCCAAGCTCGACACGGTCATCCTCACGCACCAGCACGGAGACCATTACGGCGGATTGACGGAGGTCATCGAGGGTGTCCCGGTGGGGGAGGTGATTACGAACGGGCTCACGCACCCCGCGAAGGCATACGGGAAATTTATGGAAGCGGTTAAAAAGGATCTGTACTGGGAACTTTCTTATCCTGATTTGGATGATCCGATGTATGATGCAAAATGGGACGGGGATTTGGATGGGTGGAAAAAGCTTGGAGGAAAAGTTAAAGTTTAGGTATTTTAAACCCCCGGTAGTCGGGGTTTTAA
>CAYWRA010000093.1:0-10315 GCA_964460305.1 uncultured bacterium | reverse complement strand
CAACCGGCACTTGTTACCATGCTTCAAAAAATGCTCACAGCGCAATTCCCTCGCTGGATAAATTTATATTTGCCCGTGCTGCAAGTATGTTATGATTGCCGTCATTCTAGGAGCCCCCAGCACGGCCCCACAGTAAGCTGCACCCGAAAAGGAGGTTCCAATGATTCCGTTCTGGAAAAGAATGCCCTGCCGATTCGTGCTTTTCGTCTCACTCGCCCTCGTCTCTCTTGCATGCGCAGGTCTCCACGCCGAAAAAGCCCCGCTCACCGTTTACTTCCTCGATGTAGACCAGGGTGATTCCACCCTGATAAGCTCGCCAAGCGGGAAAACGATGCTCGTCGATGGCGGCCCCGGAGGCGAGGGGTACAAAAAGAAAGACAAGGGGAAAACGGTCATCCTCCCCTTCCTCAAATCCAAAGGGATCAAAAAGCTGGATGCAATTGTCATGACACACGCGGACTTCGACCACATCGGGGGCTTAGGATACCTGATCGACAATACCAAGGCCGGCAGCGAATACCCGCTCGAAATCAAGGAATTCTTCGATCCCGGCCAACCGCACACAACGTATCTCTATCACGCGCTCCTGAACTCCGTAAAAAAGCGTCCGGAGGTAAAATACCGCATAGCCAAGAGGGGAGACCTCATCGACCTCGGCGAAGGGGTGCGCGCAGAGGTGATCGCTCCCGACCATATCTACAAAGATCCAAATAATTCCTCCATCGTGATCAAACTAACCTACGGGAACGTATCTTTCCTCCTGACCGGAGACGCGGAGACGGAGTCCGAAGAGGCCATGATCCATAAGTATGGCACAGGGCTTAAGTCAACGGTGCTTAAGGCCGGCCACCATGGTTCCGCAAATTCATCGAGCGCCGGATTTCTCAAAGAAGTGAAACCGGCGGCGGTGGTGATCAGCGTGGGCGAGAAGAACAAGTTCAAGCTGCCGTTCAAGGAGGCCATGCAGCGGTTGGAGGCCACCGGCGCCAAGATATACCGCACGGATTATCAGGGGACAATCATCATCTCCACGAACGGTGAAACCTATACGGTGACCACCGAGAAAGAAGCTCCGCCGCTCGAAAAAAGATGGGATTTTCAGAAAGCGCTGAAAGAAGCGGAAAAGATCAATCTCAACACGGCCTCGGAGGAGGAGCTCACGACGCTGCCGCGGATCGGCAAGGTCAAGGCCCATGACATCGTGGCTAAACGGCCGTACACATCGGTAGACGACCTGCGGAGAGTCCCCGGCATAGGCCCAAAAATCATCGAGAGCCTCAGACCCCTGGTCACCGTCAAGGCGCCGGGGAAAGAGGCCCTCCCGTCCCATTCGGGGACGGCGATCGGCAGCATCACCCTGAAGGACGTTGGGAAGACGGTACCGACGCTAAGCGGCGAGATACGGGCGGTCAAGATATTCCAGGACGAGAAGGGTAGAACCCTGATGCTCAGAGACAGCACGGGCACCATCGACGTGCTTATATGGAAAAATCTCTATGATCAGATACCGCAGAGAGAAAAACTGACCACGGGAACGCAAATTCAGGTGAGGGGAGAAATCGGCAGCTACGAGAGCAAGCTCCAAATAAAGCCCGCCGCTCCGGGCGACATCACGTTCATGGAAGAGAAACCGGCTTCGAGTCCTTCTGAGAAAAGCGCCGCGACTCCTACACCCGCAGCTACTCCATCCCCCGAAGGGGTCCCTTCGGGACGCCCGCCGGCGCTGAAGAAAGCCGCCTGACGTCGTAGAAACGGCGACTATAAAGCTTCAAAATCGCCCCTTCACCGTTTCTCCCATTCGCCGACTGGATCTTTCGCCCCCCCTGACCGTAGAGGTCGCTGCACGCCTGGAGCGCGAGATCGCGGAGCTGGTTGAAATCGGTCGTCGTGGCGCAGTACGCGGTCTGCGTCCTATACCACGATGGGCGGGGGTGATTACAACCCCCATAGCTGTCCGCGTACCTCTTTGTTCTCTTTTACTCTTTGTGAGAATCTGCCTGAAGATAGTATAATTGCGCGGGAGGCAGATATGGATCAGCCTACGACAGGCGGCGCAAACTTCGTCAGGGGAAACATACTTCTCTTCTACTGCTACGAGCTCGCGTACGCCGTGAAGGTCGACACCCTGGAGAAGCTCCTAAGAAGGCAGGATACGGAGGGTGTCTTCTCCCTCCGCCGATCGAAGAGCCACTACCTGCGCTTCGAGAGCTATCCTCTCATCATCAAGCTCGGCGAGGAAAAATTCCAGCTCAAGAACGCGTCGGAGACGGCTCTCGTCCAGGCGCGGATCTTCGATTTCGGAGTGGTGAGCCTGTGCTTCAAAATACCCTTCAGCGGGGATCTTAGGGGCCTCGCCGCGAAGTCGTCCGCGCTCTCCGAGAGCGATGCCATCCCAACCCTAGCCGCCGCCTATTTGAATAAAATCAAGAGGTTCGTCGCTCCCGCGCTCCACAGGCCGATAGAAAGCGATCTAGTGGAGGATTACGTGATATTCCACGTCACCGAGATCGATGAGAAGCTCACCGGCCAACAGCTCCTGGAAAGGCACGGTCCGGAAATCGCGATGATCCTCAGGGCCGAGGACCGCAGCCTGAGCGAGCAGGAAACGGTCAGCGCCCTCTCGAACAACATCTCATATTATCCGGAGGACGCCCTGGTGGTCGACTGGGACCGCGCATTCCTCTACGACAAGGAAGATTATCACGACCACATCAACATCATCGAGTACGCCAACACCCAGCTCCTCGACATGCGCTACTACGACCGGTGGCTCGACGGCGAGCTCGACACCATCCAACGGGAAATGCAGCTCGAGGGGAGGCAGGCCCCGATTTTCAGAGCGGCGCGCTACCGGAAACTGAGCAGGCGCACGCTGGTACTCATGACCGACGTACTCTGGCTCATAGACAAGATAGACAATTCACTCAAGGCGATCGACACCATTTCCGCCGCCAGGGTCTACCGGGCGCTCGGCAAACGGCTCTACCTCGACGAGTGGAAGCGGGGCCTTGACCGGAAACTCGAGGCGCTGCGTGGCATATCCGACAATCTCAACATGAAGATCTACAACCTCCGTTATACCATACTGGAGCTTGCGATCGTCATTCTCATCGTCGTCGAAATCGTCCTCTTCCTCGGCTGGAGCCCGTCCCATTAAAGATGTTTCACCGCAGAGACACACCCCGAAGAGGCGCTCCATCCGCGGTTAATTCTCCGGGTTGATCCGTAGTTGGTTGCCCTCTTTTACTCTTTGTAAAAAAATCCGCGTTAATCTGCGGCCAATTTTATCGCTCAGTGACCTCAGCGCCTCTTCAGTGCTCTCTGTGGTCTTTCCACTGGCTCCGGTTTTCCGCATTGACAGCCACAGGATGATTTGGTTAAATGCCCCAATAAAACTGACAAGTCGAATAGGCCGCAGCCGCGGAGAATCCGCGGGAGGAGGAGGTTCATGAGCAACATCTTGAGGAGGCTTGGCACCGATAACGCCGGCACAAGCATACCGAATTACCAGAGCAGGGAGGAGGGACAGAAAATGGTCATCCAGGATAAGATCCAGCAGCCGATATCTCACAGCGAGGTCAAGGAAACTGTAATCAGCCCCGATGCGGAGTTCAAAGGCTCGCTCAAATTCAAGGATTCCCTGCGAATCGACGGCGTCTTTGAAGGAGAGATCGATTCCCAGGGGACGCTCTTCGTCGGCAAAACCGGCGCGGTAAAAGCCGAGATCCACGTGGGCAACATCATCGTCGAGGGCAAGATCGAGGGGAACGTCACCTGTGACGACAAGATAGAGCTCAGAGCCACCGCAAAGATGTTCGGCGACATCCAGGCATCCCGCCTCACCATAGCCGAGGGCGTGAACATCGTCGGCAAGTGCTCGGTGTCCGTCCAGAAAACCTCACCCGAAGGAATGCGGCAGGAGAGGCCCCCCCGCCCGGACTTCAAGAAGGGCAAGGATGATAAGGCTGGCGAGAAAACGGGCTCAGCGATAATCGCCGATTGACGCGGTCGGCCGTAAGCTTATAGCTTATTGCTCTAATATTGGGGTTTGGGATTTGGGATTTGGGATTTAGTTCCATCCTGCTTCCCCAATCTCTCCAGCGCCCTCTTCCCTAGTTTGGAATCATACCCGTAGAGTTTTGCTGCGCGATCGAGGTGGTATCTCGCCAGCACAAACCGTCCCTGCTTCTTGTAATTTATCCCCAGGTTGTAGTGCGCCTCGGCATTATCGGGGGCCTTGTCCAGGATATCCTTATACTCCTTGATCGCATCATCGCTACGGCCCATCGTCCCGTAGAGGAATGCGAGATTGAGCCTCGCGCCGGCGTAATCCGGCTTTAGCGCAATGGCCTTTTTGAAAGACTCCTGGGCCTCCGAAAACCGGTTGCTGTGCATCAGGATCAGGCCGAAATAGTTATGCACATAGGCGTTTTCGGGATCGAGGCCCAACGCCGTCTGGCATTCCTTATGCGCATCCAGGTAATTACCATCGCTGATGTACGCCCATGCCAGATTGCCATGCAGCGACGCTTCGGCGGGCGCCTTCTCGATGCCCTTCCGGTACACCTCCGCCGCCTTCTTGAAATTGCGTCTCTTTTCGTAATACCCGCCAAGCGCTACATATGCCTGGACGAACTGCGGGTCGGACTCTATGAGTGCGGAATATACCTCTGTTGCCTGCTTCCCCTTGCCCAGTTTTTCGTCGATCGATCCAATCCTCATCTGCGCTTCGGCATCCTTTGGCGCGATCTTGACAATTTGCGTGAACTGATTGCGCGCGCCTTCGAGATCCCCCTTCCTGACAAGCGCTTCTCCCTTAAGCCGTAGTGTCTCCACGGAGTTGGGGGAAATCGCCAGCGCCTTCTCGGTGGCCGAAATCACCGCCGAGAGATTTCCATCTTCGAGGTGGCGGGCGCCAAGCTTGAGGTACGCCTCCTCCAGTTTGGGGAGCATATCCACCGCCGATGGATCGAGCCTCTTTGCGTTCTCATAGTGATCCACGGCGCTGCGGTAATCGCCTTTTTCGAAACACGTATCGGCGAGACCACGGTGCGCCGCTGCGATGCGGCTTTGAGCCACGGATTCCTCAGCGAGCGACCGGGCCTTCGTAAACATCGCGAGCGCCTTGTCATACTGGCCGCTCTCCATGAAGGCGTTGCCCAGGCGGACATAAAACTCCGCCGACTCCTCGCTCTTCTCGGCCGCGCATAGATGGACCGCCGCGCACATGAATACCGAAAACACTATGAGCACGGCGCCCGCGCGGAAACCGCTTATTGCCCTTCTAATTTTTTCTCGCATAGTTTCAGATACCTCGTTGCCGCCGAATTCGGCGGGTCGAGCTGCAACACCTTTTCGAATTCGATCGCCGCGTGCTGATATTGCCCCTTTCGAAACAGGTCACGCCCGAGGGCCATCATGTCAAGCGCGGTACGCGCCTTGCTCTCGGTAAATGACGGCCGAGTGGAAGGCGCCGATTCTCCGGCAGCCGCCTGACACGGCCATCCGAGCGCTGCGAATGATAGCGCGATGAGCGAGTAACTCAATGCCACCAATCTAATACCGTTTCGAGACCACAATCCCGTCATACGGTTAGCCCTGGACGATGCAAATGGCAATACTGTGCCGAATTGTAAATATCAAAAGTTGGGGCTGTTTAGAATGCCGCATTCTCAATTTAAAATTTCCAATTTGCAATGTAGCGTAGCAACGAAGCCACCCTTAAGGGTGCGCTACTCGACGGTGAGAGTATGCTCTCTTCCACGGTAACGAACCTTCACGCCATCAAGGCCGATCTTTACCACTTGGGCGCCCTCAACCTCCCCACCGACGGCCAATGGCTTGCCGTTCAGAATCGCAAGTGGTTTGCTCTTATCCCATAGAACGCCCGAGAGACGGAGTGGCGGCAGCGCTGCATTTTCTTCTCCGTGCGCTTCCCTCACTGGAGCAGCCGTGGTGACGGATAACGCCGGTCGGGCGGAATCGTTCTTCATCACCACCGCTCCCCGCTCATGCGGCCTCAAGTAATATGCGAGCCCGGCGATGACGACGAGCAATGAGAGGAGAACCACCGTGCTCACGCGTATGTGTATACGCATAACTCCAAGCGGCCGAGCAGGATCGGCAACCAGGATCTTCCCCGGCAACGTGTTCCGCGCCATCCCCTCTTCCGCTTTTTTTAGCGCCTTTAGAATCGTACTCATGTAAATATCCCCAAGTTCGAGCCGGAGAATGGGAGAAACGGCGACCTTTATACGAATCGGGGAGTCGGCGATGGGGCAAGCCGGCGACTCTGAAACTGCAAAATCACCCCGTCACCGTTTCTCCGTTTCACCCACTCTCCCCTTCTCCGCCTCTCCCACTCGCCGTTTCGAACTATGCCCCACGACGCGCGGCATCGCGCCCCCACCCCGCTCGCTCATGATTAGAACACCCTCATTGATGCCAACCACGCCATCCTGCGGGAGGCCGGATTGAGCCTGAAAGCGCTTGACCGCCTCCGTGGTGCGCGGACCGTACCAACCGCCCTCGTCAACGGCCAGAAAATTCATATCCTTAAGACCCGCCTGGAGCTCCTTGACGGCGGACCCCTCCATGCCGGGAACGAGAACATTGGAGAGAACTACGTTCATCGGATAAAAATAGGTGGCCTTCCCCCGGAGCCGCGCCCCGAGTTCCGAGGCCTTGAGAGATAACTCGGTCCCATCGCCATGCGCCAGCCCCACGAGGCCCTCCCGCAGCGATTTCAGGACGAGGAGCATCTTCCCATCTCCGGCCGTTCCCGCAACCCTCACAAGGCATGGAAGGTTGGTTCTGGAAAGAAAATCGACGTCAACCCAGCAGTCGGCGGCCTTCATCCCGCATTTCGCCGCGAGGGTATGCAAATCGCTCTCTCCCGCCGCCGCTGGGTTAATGCTGCCGTTGCGATTCCATAATTTCGCGAGAAGGAGCGCGGCTTGCTCCTCCTGCCCTGGAGCAGGCGCGGGTTTCTTGACGGGGATGGGCGCCTGGGCGGGATTCCGCTGGTCGCCGGCGAGCCCCGCCCGCGGCGCCACGGCCGTTTTCAACTGTAGACTCCGACCCGCGCCAAGGCTCTTATCGGGCGCCGGCGCATGCCGCACACCAAACGAATCGCCGAAAAACATCAAGAACCCGGCGCACGCACAGACGAGAAGAGCCGCGGCCGTCCAGACAAGCGCCTGCGATGAGGATCGCTTCTTCCCTCGCGCGGTCCTCGGATGCTTTTGAATCTCGGCGATAGCGCGGCGGATTATCCCATCGGTGATCTTCTTTTTATTCCGGACGTAACCGACGAGCAGCGCGCGATCGCACAGGATGTTGATCTTCCGCGGGATCCCCTCGGAATAAAGATAAATCCGCTTCAGCGCCGATCGGCTGAAAGGCACGCCGCTCCCCCCCTCCTCTCCGGGATCGTCCCGGCCGTTGCCGCCGGAGGCCACGTTCATCCGGTGGTAGACGTAGTTCACCGTCTCGCGATAGTCGAGGGGCTGGAGATGGTACGTTACGCTGATCCGCTGCGCGAGCTGCCTCAGGTGCGATTGTTCGAGCTTGTCCCTGAGCTCGGGTTGGCCGACCATGATGATCTGTATGAGCTTTTCCTTTTCGGTCTCCAGGTTGGAAAGCATCCGTATCTGCTCGAGGACCTGCGCCGAGAGGTTCTGGCACTCGTCGATGAGGACCACGACGGTGCGCCCCCGCTCATGCTGCTCGAGGAGGAAGCGATTGAGCTCGTCCACGAGCTCCTTGTTCGACTGCGCGCCGCGATGGCAGCAGAGATCGTCATTGATGGCTCTTAGCAGCTCCTTTGCGGAGAGGAAACTGTTGAGGATGAACCCGACCTCGGCCTCCCCCTCGATTTCCTTGATCAGGGTCCTGCAGAGCGTGGTCTTGCCAGTCCCCACCTCCCCGCTCACCAGCATGAAGCCCTTTCGCTCCCGGATGCCGTAGAGAAGGTGCCCCAGGGCGTCCTTGTGCTGCGCGCTGAAATAGAGGAAATGGGAATCGGGGGTGAGATTAAACGGCTTCTCTTTAAGGCGATAGAACTTCGTGTACACTGTTCACCACCGCTGTAAAATGGCAAATACCGAATATCAAATGACAAATGAATTACAAATGACCAAATGACAAAAATCCATTGTGTTTTGTCATTTGAATTTTGTCATTTATCCTATACCTTCTCCAGCGCCAGGAGCTCTCTCACCTGTTTCTGTATCTCTTTTGCCTGGCGAAGTTCGAGACCCGGGTCCTCGATGAGAAAGGATTCACCGCTGTCGGGGAGCTCGTAAACGATGATTTTCCTGCCCGTTCCAGGCTCGATGACCTTGTCCCGAGGGATCAGTCTTTTCTTGCGCTCCATCATAAGCGCGAGGATATAACGGAAGTTGACGTGCGGCGGCTCCTGTGCGTTCAGATATTTCCGGAGCAAGCGCTCGACCGCGCTCTTCGCAATCGGCTCCTCCTCCTGTTTGGAAGGTTCCGCCCGGTATCTACCCTGCCAATACGAGATGTAGCTTTCGCGCTTCCCCGGTTCCACCCGCTCCCAGCACGAAACGCAATAATCTTCACGGGAAAGCATTTCCTCCCCCATGAAAATCATCGAAAAGTACCCCTCGCCATCAGCGAAATCATGCCCGCACCCGAGGCAGCGTTTCGCGCGCCTCAGACTCGCCCACTCCCTGCCATCTCTCAACATGGCCGCCCCCCCCTGCGCTCATGCCTGCGGCGTCTTATCGTCAGGGGGAGCCTCCCCGCCGCCACCCGGCTGCCCCTTCGCCTCCCGCCCCGTCGGCTTCTCCTCCGCGCGACTACTCTCCTCGACGAAATTCAACTGGAGCGTGCTCAGGCAATTGACGAGCACCCTCTCCTCCTCGGGTGAAACATTTCCCTTCGTCTTCACCTTCAGGGTCTCGATGAGATCGATACTCCCCCGCGCGGCATCGAGGTCCTTCTCCACCTTTCCCGTCACGGGGCTGGCGATCTTACCCATCGATATCCAGGCGGAGTTGTAGAGGCTCAAGACCAGCGAGAGAAACCGGGCCTCATGAATTTTGTCATTCGGGTTTGTCATGTGTCAGTCTCCCCTCTCTCGGGACTTTCCCCGTTTTATTCAACGGTAACCACATCCCAAAGGGACCCCTTTGGGGGAGGCCACTGAGAAGGCGCTGAGACCACAGAGAAATAAACCCCAGTCTAACTTCAACCACAGATGAACACGGATAACCACTGATACGCACACCCCGAAGGGGCCCCTGCGGGGGATGTGAACCAGGTTTCGAGTTCCCGGTTGCGAGTAACAAGCGACAAGAAACCAGTAACTGCTTTTACATCCGTGTAATCGTGGATAGAAAAACCAGAAACTGTTTTTGCTGGAGTAGAAGTCTCCGTGCCCTCTGTGTATCTCTCCGTGTGCTCTGTGGTTACACATTAATATCCTCAGCTATCGAACACCTCGTCAAACGCCTTTTTGAAATCGTAGCCCCTCCTAAAATCCTCCCTGCTGTCCCTCTCCGTTTTTCTAAGGAGGCCGTTATCCACAAGGTTAAACACCACCTCGCCGACGTCCTCGCACTTTCGGAGGCCCCAGTGATTAAGGACCGTTCTCGCCATGGGACCGTATCGCTCCAGGGCATGGCGCCGCGCGCCCTCCAGGAGCTCCTGGCCGGTGACGTGACGTCTCTTCTTCACCATGCGGTAGGTATAGTCCAGGGCTTCCAAAACAAACTGGTACGCATCGAAGGTATATCGTCGATCATTCATGACGATGTTGCACACGATCTGTTCAGCGGTCTTGTTCTTTTTCATATCCTCACGCAGAAATGACAAATACCAAATGGCAAATGAATGACAAATGACAAATGAATAACAAAACCTCTTTGTGTTTTGTCATTTGGTATTTGTCATTGATCCTCTCAGCGGTCAGTCCACCGGGTGAAGCGCGCCGTACGCGAGACGGTAACGCGCCTTATCGCTCGGGGAAAGGGAGCGTATGTTCGCTTTTTTGAGCTCGCCATAGGCCGAGCTCGCATACATGACGAGCACGGCTATCCCTTCAAGGATTTCCGACTCCATGCCCCTGTGACGGTTCTCAAACTGGGTGAGCTTAGCGGTCCCCATCCCCAGGAGCCGCTTTAAGAAACTCTTATCAGCCCTAAGCAGCGCCTCATACTGTATCATGACCTGAGCGGCCTGTGCGGCGTCGTAAATTAGATCGAGGAACTTCACAAATATCCTCTCGCTGTATCTGCCCCTATTCCCCCTCACCGCGCAGATTGCTTCATAGCGCGCCTCGCTGAGG
>CAYWRA010000092.1:0-10622 GCA_964460305.1 uncultured bacterium | reverse complement strand
ATCCCACCCCGCCATGAAGGCGGGGCGCCCCGCCGCATGGTGGGGCAAATCCCAAAGTGCAAATCGGCGAATGGGAGAAACGGTGAAGGGGCGATTTTGAAACTTCGGAGTCCCCCCGAAGAGGTCCCTTCGGGGCCACTCTCCGGTTCGCCGGTTCATATAAATGTCACGGGAAAGCGACCTCCTCGGAATCCGACACACGCACAACGACCGGGGGACGGACAGAGAGCGCCGGAAATTTCTGTTTTTTAACGAAAAGCAATGAGGCATCAGATTCAAAAACCAACGCCCAGTCCGGCAACCTCGCGAGGAGCGGCGCAACCGGATTGAGTGGATGGATAAGAGCCATATCAGTGGGGTAAAGGTCGATGAGACCGCGCCATCCGTTTCCGGCAAAGAAAAAATTAAAATTATCGTCAATGACCCGGACCGGATATACCGTTTCGTACCGGCCGTCGATGGAAACCCGCAAGCCGTCGCGAAGGTGCCAAATCAGGTATTCCCCCCAGTTGAAGAATACGGCGCAGTTTCCCCCGATCCGCTGCTCCTTCATCCAGCGCACCGCGGCGACCGGGTACTGGTGGGGCGGGACATAGAGCGAGAAGGCGGAACGCCCCCTATAGACGGGGATCGCCGCCAGGATACAAAGGGAGACAGTGAGATATGGGAGCGTGAGCGGGTGCGGTGCATCCTTGGTGAATCCACCGAATGGATCGTGGAGCCGCTCCATCATCCCGTTGAGTTGCTCGGGCAGAAAGAACGCCGCAGCAATCGCAAAAAACGGCATGTGCCGGTTATGCCTGATCGATGCGATACCACAAAGAATCGTCAGGCTCAACAACCAGCCCTCCCGCGGTCTCCGGGAGATGATCGCGCCGAGGACAACGATAACGGCCAGCGCCTTGAAATCCGTAAAAGAGAGCCCATTAAGCGGTATCGGAGCCCATTCGAGAATGTAGGATCTACCCATCGAAACCGAAGCGTAGAGGAACGACCAGAGACCGACGCCGTATGGATTGATCAACGTCGCGGCCACGGAGGCAGCGAGCATGAGAAGGACGAAACCTGCTTCACGCCGGCGCCCTTTCCGGAGCGCGGTCGCACATGAAGCCACCGAATAGAGAGCGAGCGCGCCAAGGCCCGTGACAAACCCCCCATGGGTATTGGCCCAGATGAGGAAGATGGCGACGATGATGGCGGAGTATCCTCTCGGCTTCCTGATGAGGAGCAGGAGCAACAGCGTGAAAAAGAGATAGCTGAAGAGCTGGGGGCGGAAACAAATGCCGTAGGAGACGGTGGAAATGACCAGCCATGCGACGATCGTCTGCCATTCAAGGCCGCATGAGACGCCCTTTTGCAGGCGGCGTATCAGTATGCCCAGGATGATCAGGCCGATAATGCGCAGCGCAAAAATCCCGCGCCTCCCCCATTGCCGGAAGAGGCAGGCGAAGAGCACTTCGGCGGCCCACTCATGATTTACCCAGGGTTTCCCGTAAGCCGTGTACGAGTAACCGTCGGAGCGGGGGATCTCTCCCCTCTCAATGATGTCCGAGCCGAACCGGATATGGCCCCAGAGGTCCGGGTCGGCCACGTTATTGGTCAGGCAGAAAATTGCGAAGGATGATGCAAGGATGAGGAATAGCGCATCCCGTGACAACCGAATTCCCGCCATACGCTCCCCCGCATAGATTCTCGCGGATGTATCTCCAGAGGCAGTCTGTTCGTTCAATAATCTGTTCCCGCAAACTGTGCTATGCTACATTATTTTCAAGGATATGAACACTGCAAAGATGTATGAGATAATGCAAGTATCGATAATAGAGTTTTGTCATTTACCCGCCCACCGGTAGTTCGGCAGGGCATTTGGAATTGATTTGGGGTTTGGGATTTGGGATTTAGTTCGAGGTACCCGTGCTAAAACGAATTGCGCTTTTGATCTCTCTGTCGTTCATCGTCTATTCGAACACGCTCGACAACGGTTTCGTCTGGGATGACACCAAGCTCATCGCTGAGAACGTCAAGGTTCACTACCTAAAATACATCCCCCAATTTTTTACCAGGGATTACTTCGACCGCGCGACCGCCCCGTCCCACAGCGGGCTCGCACAGCAATACTGGCGGCCCCTCGTCCTTCTCTCTTTCAGCATTGATTATTTCTTCTGGGGACAAAATCCGCTCGGATACCACCTCACCAGCGTCATCTTCCATACGCTCAATGCGATACTCGTCCTGATCGTACTGGGCATGATCCCGAAAACGAGGCCGGTCGCATGGTACGCCTCTCTCATCTTCGCGCTCCACCCGCTCAATACAAACGCCGTCGCGTTCATATCAGGGAGAACAGACCTCCTCGCCGCCACCTTCTTCCTCCTAGCCTGCGTTATTTTTCTCCGCTTCATCACCATGGAGCGGGACGGCTATCTTGCCATCCCGGGGATGGCCCTCTGCCTCTCACTCTCCCTGATGGCCAAGGAGTCGTTCATGGTGGCGCCTCTGCTGCTGCTGCTCCTCGGCGCATACATCAGCCCCCGATCGAAACGCCGCCTTATGGAGATGCTCTGCGTCTCCATTGCTATACTAACCGTTTTCTTTCTCTACCGGACGGTCGCGGACATCCCTCTCGGGGATTGGCGCACCTCTCTACGCCATGTGACCATACGGACGCTCCTCGCCGCGGCGGAGAGCATCATGCTCTACGGGCGCCTCTTCCTGCTGCCGATCGGCCTCTATCTTGACCGTTTTATGCCGGTTCCCTCCTCCATAACCCCAGGGGCGCTCTCCCTCGCCTTCCTGCTCGTCGCCGCCACGCTCATGGCGGTCCGCTCCTCCTACCATAAAAACCTCAACGGCTTTTTCTCTCTCTGGTTCCTGTTGGCCCTCCTGCCGGTAAGCAATATCATCCCAATCTACCCCAAACTTGCCGCCACTCAGATTTATATCGGAGAGCAACTGCTCTACCTCCCGTCCATCGGTCTCTCCGGCCTCCTCGCGTCGGTATGGCTCGTTACCGCAAATCGGAGTATCGCCATGTCTCCTTTCATCAGGGCAGCCGGTGTTTCGGCCCTCATTTTCTTCGGCATCCTCACGTACGCACACAATGAATACTGGGAGAACGATCCCGCCTTCTATGAACAAACCGTCCATAGGTCTCCCGGAAGCTCCCGCATGTTGCTCAACCTGGGCTTGAGCTACGCGCAACAGAAGCGCTACGATGACGCCGCAAAGATGATCGCCCGCGCGCTCGCGCTCAATCCCAATTGGGCGATCGCCCACAACGGCCTCGGCGTAGTCTATGCGATGAGGGGGAATACAGATGCCGCACGGAGGGAATTCAACCGGGCGATAGAATTCGATCCCATGCTGGCAGCAGCGCATTGCAATCTAGGGATGACTGCCGCAACCGCGGCGGAGGCGGAGGGTCATTACCGGAGAGCCATCGAGATTTCACCGGCATATACCGCTGCGAGGATCAAACTCGCATCCGTATACATGGGGCAAGGCGAGACGGACAAGGCCATAAGCGTCCTGAATGACTCCCTCGCCTACGATCCCCGCTCCTTCGAGGCACGGGCAAATCTCGCAACCGCCTACGAAAAGGCCCGCCGTTTCGAAGAGGCCGCCGGGCAGTATCGGATTATCGCGAGCCAGAATCCAGGATGCGCACTCGCGGTTGAGAAAATGCGCGAGATGGAAGGTAAAGCCACAACATCTCACAAAAAGTAAAAGAGAGAAAATTCACCGCGGAGGAGCGGAGAACTCACCCCCGAAGGGGCCGCTACTACGGTTTCTGGTTTCAAGTTTGTGGTTGCTGGCAACAAACAATGTTTATGCACCTGATTGCTCTGATTTTCTCTGACAGTCAGGATAATCGGGTAAATCAGGTGCTAAAAGCAAAATGGGGGGCAGTTTAAAACTGCCCCCCATTTTGCTTTTAAGCACTGCCTTCTTACAACACTATGCGTTATGACGGCCTTCCATGACTGCCGCCGCAAGACACAGGTGTACCAATGTTCGCGAGGTTAGCATAAGTCTGCGAACCTCCCGGGCACTTACTGGCCACTGTCAGGTTCGTGAGATAATTATCGAGAACTTTCGTGTCACCAATCGTGGCGCCTGTGCTCAGACCTGCTTCCAACGCATACTGGTCTTTCGCTGCGTCAAACTGCCGAATGTTATTCCAGCATGAGTTCTGCTGTGTCGTTGAACGGGCCCGAATAAAGTTCGGTATAGCGATAGCAGCGAGCAGACCTATGATCGCAACAACGATCATAATTTCAACCAATGTAAATCCACGTTTCCCTCTCATCCTGTTCACCTCCTTTCGGTATTACAACCAATATATACAAGAGCATATTCCGTTCCAATCGTAATAAAATAGTTGCTTATTTAACTGCCTATCCGCGAATATATTATGGATTTTACTGTCGCTATACACTTGCTACTACGTAACATAAATTCGCAAGACTGCAAATAAAAATGATTTTATTGCATTTTTGCGAAAATGTGGCTGCCATTATTCTGCTTTTTGGGAGCCTCTTGCTACGTAGGATATCAGGCCTGCTGGTTAAAATCAGGTGTTGTGGAAACTGCATGTAGTAGGAGTTCCTATTACTGCTATATTCCTATATGTGCCTCCGGCGGGACATATCGTGCTCACCTTAAGATTCACTAAATAGCCGTCCAACGCGGAGGCGGGCTCTATCGAATCGCCGTTTTTTAGGCCGCTTTCAAGCGAATATTGGGCCTTTGCTGCCTCAAATTGACGTATATTGTTCGAGCATTGGACGCTCTGTGTGCGGACTCGCGCCTTCATGAAGTTTGGAACCGCGATCGCAGCCAGGACGCCTATAACGCCGACAATGATCATTATTTCAAGCATCGTGAATCCGTGATTCTTCATTCTGTGCCACCCAATTTTGGTCAATGAACCGGCTTTGCATTTTCCTCTTTCATCAATATATAGCATACTCGGTGCCATTTGTCAAAAGATGGGCTCAAAAACCAAGATCCAAGTCAAAACCACAATTCAAAGTGAAAACCTTTTAAGCTTGGAGTTTCTCCTACTACTTCTGGCGGTGCTTGATAAATAGATCAGGCTGCGGGCTGGCCGCCTGCAAAACCTTCAATACCTCCGGATGGACCGGCTTGCCTAATTCCTCGGCGGATCTGGCGTGTTTCCTAGCCAAGCTGAAACGCCCCATTTTGCAATATCCGATTGCAAGATCGTTGTGATACGCGGGCTCGGCAGGATCCATGGCGGCGCCCAATTCCAAAATATCTACCCCCTCCGCCGTGCGTCCGCTACTAAAACAGGCATGGGAAAGCCTTATGCAAGCAACCTTTGAATATTCGTAATCCCATGGAAGAGACAAGGCGCGCCGGTAGCTTTTTTCCGCTTCGCCCCACAGTCCCATTTTCTCCTGGATAAGGCCCATCAGCACGGGAAGCACCGGATTTTGCGGCCCGATCCGTTCGGCCTCTTGAAGCACGACTAATGCCTCATCATAGCTTCCTTTGCGCTTCAGCACATCGGATAACGAATAGTAACACTGCAGATGCCATGGCGCCTGTGACAGCGCCTGGCGAGCCAGCGATTCCGCCTCATCCAGCCGGTTGTCCTGCGATGCCAAGCGGGCGAGCAGGGCCCGCACGGTAAAAGCATAGGGTCTAGCTTCCAATGCCCGTTGCAGCAGCTCCTCTTCGGAATTCCAGACGGGTATCCAGTCGGCGGTTTGACGCAGAATGGCCAGCCACCACGCGGATAAAACAAGTAGTACAACCAGTCCCAATGCAGCCAGCCGGCCACCAGCTTCCATGCGTCGCACACAATGCTCCCAGGCCCACTTTGCCAAAGCGGCAAGAGCGAAACCGGGGCCGATGCTTGGAAGAATCAAATAATAATCGGCAAAAGGCCCGTTATAAAACGGGAATACGTTGCTCAGCGGCGCAAACGCTATCAGGAACCAGACAAAAGAGAACATCGGGATAGAAGTCCTGTGCCGTAGCCTCCAAGCAAGGGCCGCAACCAATGCAATCACAATCCATGAAGCTAATAAGGTAAGGGGCATCGCCGGGGAATGAAAATTGAACGTCCCCAAGATACCCTGTTTGCCGAAGGGCCATAGAAAAAGCATAAGATGGTCCATGCAAAAATAACCCGAGCTCAGGCTGAGCTTGAGCGCCGATACCGGGGCCATGTTCTCATTAAGGATCACTTGCCTGCCTTTTAGGAAAAAGCGCAAAAAAAAATAGCACGCAGTCACAAGCGCCAGCGAGCCGTAATATACGAAGGTTGAGCGCATGGAGAAACGACGCCTATCTATAAAGGCGTCATGGAGCACAATCAGGGCCAAAGTCATCACAGCGGATTCATAACTGAGCAGCGCGATAAACAGGCATGTCGCGCTAAGAAGGAGATGACGGGGGCCCACATGGGGATCGTATCTTCGCGCTCCCTCATACGCAATCAGACAACCGAGCACCCCACCCGTAAGAACAAACAGGTTTATACAGCTCAGTAAATTCACAGAGGATACCTGCGTAGGGGCCAGTGCCCAAATGGCGGCGGCCGCGATGGACCACGAGCTATTGTCGAAAAGAATGCGGAAGTATCTTTCGGCGAGGATAATGCATACGGCAAACAGAAAAATGGATGCGAGATGCCATGCCCAGGGCGAAGAGGGCGCCACGTCGTCGAGGATCAAAAAGAGGAGGTTTTTGACCGGCCTGAAAAAACCATAGCAATCCGTCCCGAACCACCCCCATGCACCCTGGCAATGCCGTACAAGGGTGAACTCGGCGACGTCATCCTGTAGGGGCGGGCAATTGATCGATTGTGAATAGAGCGCGATCATGCAGGCGATAATCAACATCAGCAACAGCAATCTACTCATGGGATTTTCCACGTTGCCGGATGTAAGCATTGCCCAAGTCGACAACTTGCCTCTGCACGGGGATGAGGGAGCATACCACGATAACAGCGGCAACAAGCATCAGGGGGATACGCGGTTCAGGGGCTAACATAATGCGAGATTAACAAAATTCACAGAGGAGTGAAATAGTCCTGTCCGGCGATAATCAATGTATCTTCTTCATGAATACGCCCTGTTACCTATTCACAGCCATCTGTGGGGGTGTTATAATTTCGTTATCTTACCATGGGATGCCATGAATGCCAACACGCTGCCGACCTGCCGCTTTTATACGCTTCTCGTGCTTCTTTCCCTCACACCCCTGATCTATGTCGAACCGCGCATCTTCAACATAAACATGGTTGACGCCTTCACCGTCCCCAAGCGATTCATCGTCCAAATCTCCGCGCTCGTACTCATGATCTCTTACGTCGTGGAGCTGGCATGGCGGAAGGAATTGAGCATCCGGTGGAGCCGGTCCGCATCGGCGTTCGCTCTATTCCTTTTGTGGGCTTTCATCTCCCTCGGCTACGGCCCAAGCTTCCACGCTGGAATGAGAGAATTCGCCAGATGGGGCTGCTACGGCATCATCTTCTTTTCCGCCCTAAACGAATTCCATCCGGACGCGCTTAAAAAATCCATCGTCCCTGCGGCGCTCATACCTGTGTCAATATCCTCCCTCCTCGCGATCGCGCAATATTACGGCTGGGACCCCTCGCTCCTCCGTGGGGGCACGCAAAAAATGTATTCGACCGTTGGCAATCCCAATCACCTCGCCTCATACCTGGCCATCACCCTGCCACTCGCCTGCTTCGGTTGGCTCTTCGCACCCCCAAGGGCCAAGAGATCCGCCCTCATCCATTTCTCCTTCATCATCGGGATGGCGGCGCTGCTCCTCAGCGGTTCGCGGGGCGGCTGGATCGCCCTGTGCGGCGGGATCGCGGCATCGACGGCCATTCTCCAGTGGCCGGCCCGGAGGATCCGTGTGCTGACGCTGGGCCTCATCCTTGTGTTCTTCGTCACTTTTCTTGCGCTCCCCTCTCCCCTCAATCGCTATGACATGACGTCTCTCAGGAAATTATCCGAACTCGCCATTCATTCCGGCAACGATTCCCCAAACCCCGCGCAGGGCAGCGCCGCCTGGCGCGTAATGGTATGGAAGGTAGGTTGGCGGATGATAAAAGAACGCCCGCTGCTCGGCTGGGGGTTCGGTTCCTTCAACGTTCTCTACCTCGATCACCTCGCCGACTTCTTCAACTCCCCGGAGAACATGAAGGAATACGCCCATCTTGCCGAACAAGGCATCGACTATGTCCACAACGACTATCTACAGACCTGGATCGAGCTGGGCGTAGTCGGTCTCGCGCTGTTCGCCTGGTTTGTTATCTCACTCATAGCAGGCGGATTCGCACGCGTGAAGCGCATGACGGAGGAGGACCGCTGGATCTCCGGCGCGCTCCTCGCCGGTTGCATGGCATCCCTGGTTGAGGGTATGGTGAGCTTCCCCTTCTATCTCTGGTCGACTGCGGTTACTTTCTTCGTTTTCGCCGGCGCAATCGCCTCCGGCGGCTCGCGTGAAAAGACCATCCGGCTTGAACGCCCCCCGCTGTCACGCGCAACGGTTCCGATCATCATCGCCGCCGTTATCTTCTCCCTCATTTGCATCCGTAACATATTCGGCACCCTTATTTCGGAAGCCTGGCTTTCCCGCGGCGTCCCACTCTTCTACGATGGAAAACGCGCCCGAGCCCTCCGGGAATTCAAGAATGCAATTCAGTGGCAGCCGCAGAACGGCCAGGCGCGTTTTTTTCTTGCACTATGTCTTTCCGAAAAGGGGAACGATGCGGACGTGTGCAGGGAGCTGCGTATGGCGTTACTCACCTTCCCCAGGCAGGAGCTCTACGTCCAACTGGGACGGGCCTACGGCAGCTTGGGCGACAAAAAGACGGCGATGGGGATTTTGGACAAGGCAATACTCATGCTCCCACGAAACCCGAATGCCTGGGTAGAGAAAGGCGATTTGCTCTACGAGAACGGAGCGGTCAAAGAGGCATATACATGCTTTAAACAGGCGGACTCGCTCAAACCCAACTACTTCCCGGCGGCGCGGAACATGGCGGTCTCTCTTCACGCGCTGGGGCGGTCCGATGAAGCTCTGAAAGCCTACGAGAAGGCGCTGGAGCTCAATCCCCGCGAGGTCGATCTCTACGTGAACATGGGAGCGCTCTTGGTTCAAATGGGGGACAAGCAGCGCGCCAAGGGAGTCTGGCAGCGCGCGCTTTCGGTCGATCCGGCCAACAAAATGGCGAGAGAGAATCTCCGCCGGCTGGAACAGCGCGAGCAAATGACAAATGTCAAATGACAAAGCACAACGGGATTTTGCAATTTTGTCATTTGTAATTCATTTGTCATTTGGTATTTGTCATTTATTTGGGATTTTCCTACTGCGGCTTGCACCTGTCTATCTTGCGGTAGAGCGTCGCGAGGTCGATACCCAGGAGGCGCGCCGCCTTCTTCTTGTCGCCGCCCGTTTCCATCAATATCCTCTGGATGTGCAGATTTTCCTTCTCCATGACAAACTCCTTGAGATTCTTCGTCTGCGTCACCGTGGTGATATCCCGCGGCACCAGGATCCTTTCCGGCAACTGATCGATCTGGATCAATCCCCCGTCGCTGAGCGCCACTATCCTCTCGATCGCGTTCTCCAGTTCCCTAACGTTTCCAGGCCAGTCGTAGTTCATGAGCACGTCCAGCACCTCGGAACTCATCTTAATGTCAACCGCGCTTCCTCGCTTCGCAAGCGCCAGGCGCATGAAGTGATCCACTAGCAGTGGGATGTCCTCTTGCCGCTCGCGGAGGGAGGGGAGGTCGAGGGGTATCACGCTCAACCGGTAATAAAGGTCCTCCCGGAAGCTTCCCTGTTTGATCTTGTCCTCAAGTCGCTCATTCGACGCCGAGATGACGCGCACGTCCACTTTTATGTTCCTTGTCGCCCCTACGGGCCGGACCTCCATCTCCTGGAGCACCCGGAGGAGACTAGCCTGGATCGCGGGGCTCGTGCTGCCGACCTCATCGAGGAAGATACTGCCCCCATCGGCGACCTTGAAGAGCCCATCCTTGTTAGCAATCGCCCCGGTGAAAGCCCCTTTCACGTGGCCGAAGAGCTCCGATTCCAGCAGGGACTCCGGCAAGGCGCCGCAGCTCACCGCAACAAAGGGCTTGTCTCTCCGTCCGCTATTATAATGGAGCGCCCTGGCGACAAGCTCCTTCCCGGTGCCGCTCTCGCCGTAGATGAGCACGGTGCTGTCCGTATCAGCGAGCTTTTCCATCTTGCGGAAGAGTTTCTGCATCACCTCGCTCGCCCCCACGATATTCTCGAATCGATACCTGCCGGCGAGTTCGCGCTTGAGGTTGAAGTTCTCTTTCACAAGATTCCTATGGGCAAGGGCGCGCCTGAGCGTCATCCTGATCTCGTCCATCTGGAACGGCTTGATCACGTAATCGTAGGCGCCGTTCTTCATCGCCTCCACGGCGGTCTCGACGGACCCGAATGCGGTAATCATTATCACCACGATGTCGCCGTCGAGCTTCTTCGCCTCCTGGAGCACCTGGATGCCGTCGAAGGTAGTCATTTTCAGATCGGTGATGACTGCGTCCATGCGGTCTTCGCGGAGAATGCGTAGCGCCTCATCGGGCCGCGTGGTAGTCGTC
>CAYWRA010000091.1:0-10737 GCA_964460305.1 uncultured bacterium | reverse complement strand
GCGGCCCAGGGACTTATGAATCTCGATATGCCCCAGTTGCGAAAGTCAGGTTAACTCCGCTCCCCCATCGGCGTCCACGATACCCGCAGGGAGGCTGCTTGCGTTTCCGTACGGATCCCATAGCGCGCCGACGTATATTACCGTATAGAGGGTCGGAATCAAGCTGATGACCGCGGTCGCCACCCAGAGCGCCGGGCGCCCCTTATAAAGGGAGAGTTCCTTTCTGAAAACTTCGCCGATCTGCCGCATGGCGCGAATGATATATGATCCTGTTGCGTCGTTCATAGCCTCTCTCGTAAGTCGCTGATAACGCTCCCAATCGATCACGCATCCATCAATGTCATAATCAGCCCCGAGACGACGGGGATGGTCAAATTGTCGTTCACGCGCAGCGGGAGATGGCCGACAACGGTCGCGGCCAGCGCCCCCGCTACAATTATCCGCTGGGGAAGCCCCAGATGGAAAAGCATCGCCGCAAGAAACCCCGCCCCCACGCACGCCAGGAAGGCGCCCATGGCACCCTCAATACTCTTGCCGAATACGTTTACACGTCCCAACCAACCGCCGACAATCGGGGCCGCCACGTCTCCCACGGCCAGGAAGACGAGCGCGAGAACTGCGATACCTTTTGGATAAAGGATTGTGGTGACGGCCGCACCCGCAAGATAGTAAGTAGCGCCGGAAATCCTGCCGGCCTCCTCCTTACGGAACAGGGGAGACAGCCAGTTGAAGTACGCGCCCTCGAAAACGCGAACCCGCTCGGAAACGAATCTGGATGCGTCCAGGAAACCGATGACGGACGCCATGCAGAGGAAGATCGCCATGGCCGCAGCCCCGGAAACATAATAGCAGATCAACGGGAAAAAAAGTCCGCCCAGGAGATGGTACAGTTTGTGGACCGGATCGACCACCCACGGGAACGGAACGTTGTCTTGCTGCATTCTCGCTCACCATTGTCGGGAACCGTGGAAGAGGTCGATACGGCCTAACAGCTCGTATACACGCCCTCAATGACCGGCCGCATTCCGGCGGTGGACCTTTTTCCTCCGCAGGGGAAGGCTGATCGTCACCGCCGTACCGCGCCCCTTCGTGCTATTCACCGACATTCTCCCTCCATGCAGGTTCACTATGTGCGAGGACACCGTGAGCCCGAGGCCCGTCCCCTTCGCCTTCGTGCTGAAGAACGGGTCAAAAACCCTGTCCAGGTCCCCCTTTTCTATGCCGGTGCCGTTATCCCGCACCGTCACGACAAACATCCCTTCTTGTTCCAACACGTCCCCTTTAAGCGCAATGAGACCCTTCGGCTTATCCACAACGGCGTCACACGCATTGTTTATGACGTTGTTGAAAAGCTCCTTCATCTGGAGAGCGTCCACCTCGACCCTAAGACCCTTCAGCGCCTTGTATTGCCGTAGAAACGAAACGTTCTTTCTCAGACCGGATGCATGGTCGGCGGATTCTTTGAGGATCCAGTATATCTCGATATGCTCGTAGTGGGGCGCTTGCAACCGCGAGTAGAACAAGAGGTTGTTGATGATCTGATCGCTCTCATCGACCTTCGCGTCTATATTATTCAGGTGTTTGGCCAGTGAGGGATCGTTGCTCTTCTTCATGACGTTATAGACGGCCATCTTTATCGCCGCGAGTGGATTCCGCAACTCGTGCTCGACGGTGGCGGCGAGAGTGCCGACGTCAGCAAGCCGTTTCGCCCTCTCCATCTCATGCCTGGCGGCCAACAGCTCGCTCGTCCTTTCCTGCACGAGTTTCTCCATCTCCTCCCGATCCCGCTCCAGAACCTTTTGCGCCCCCTTCTGCTCCGTGATATCGTAGCCGTAGAGGTTCACATAATGCTCATTGGCGATCGGCGCCAAAAGCATGGACCAGACCCTGCCGTGCAGATCGTCCAGCTCAACGCTCTCCTGGACTCCGCCCCGCATGACACGGCGTATGATTCTGGGGAGGGGAGCGGGCAGCGATTTCCCTTTCTCCCACTCCATTGACCTGAGAAAGACTACGGCAGGCCGGTTGGCGTACAGAAGCGACCCGTCCGCTGCGGCGCGCAAAACCGGCTGCGGGTTTTCCGCAGGGAACTGGGCCAGGCTGCTGATTTTGGCTTCCGCGTGCTTCATCCCGGTGATGTCCTGCGTCGTCCCAAGTCCACCAAGCAGCGTCCCGCTCTTGTCGAATTCCAGCTCCGCCCTCTCGCGCACCCACTTAATGGCACTACCGACCATGATACGGTGCTCTATGTCATAGGGCTCTCCGCGCAGGCCCGCCTGCCACTTCCGGTCGACGTACTCCCGGTCATCGGGATGAACAGTGCCCAGAAACATCTCATAAGTCATGGGAGTTCCAGCAGGGATTCCGAATATTCGATAACTCTCTTCCGACCAGAACACCTCGTTGCGTCGTATGTCCAGCCTCCAGCTACCCGTGTGCGCCACGGTCTGAGCGCGGTTCAGGCTTTCCCTGCTCTCACGTAACTCCGCCGTACGCTCGGCCACGCGTTGCTCGAGGGTCTCGTTGATTTTATGGAGCGCCACCTCCGCCCGCTTGAGCTCGGTGACGTCAATCCCCATCTCCATAACGAGCGGGGAGCCGTCCGTGTCGGTGAAGGGGAAATCATATACATCATAGTTGCGGCCGTCAGGGCCGCGCCACTCCCAATGGTGGGGCGCCTTGGTTTTCAAAACCCTGTAGGTTTCGCAGTTCTCGCAAGGCCCCTTGCGCCCGAATAGATACTCGAAGCAGCGCCGGCCGAGGTCCTCCCCGAACCGCTCCCGGAAGAAGCGATTTGCAAAAAACACGTGATAATCGGGTGACAACAACACCACGTATCCCGGCAGCATATCGAGGACGTCGTTGAGCCGTTTCCGTTCGGCCTTGACCAATTCCTCCGCCTTTTTCCGCTCGGCGATCTCAGTGCCCAGCTCTCTATTGGCTCTTTCGAGTTCGACGGTGCGCTCCTGAACCCGTTTTTCCAGTTCGTCATGCGATTTCTTGAGAGCGTCCTCGGTCTTCTTGCGGTCGGTGACGTCGCGGGCTACGTGCACCGAGCCGCGCATTTTGCCGTGTTCATCCAATAACGGCGTCGTCGTGACCGAAAAGTATCGGTTGAGCCGCACTTCGTGCAGTTCGACCGTATGCTGTCGCCCGTCAGCCACGGTCATCGCGTGCGGACAGAACAACGGCGGCTCGTCCGCCCCATGCATGCATTCGTAACAGGTTTGGCCGATACACTGCCCTGGCGTCAGGCCCAGGTGCTCAGCCATAGCACGGTTGACCCGCACGATGCGATACTGGTTGTCCAGTACCGCGATCAGGTCAGGCACGCTGTCGAAGGTAAGCTCCCACTCCTCCTTCGCCGAAGACAGCGCCTCCTCGGCCCTCTTGCGTTCGATGGCATACCGCACGGCTCGGATGATGGAGAACGAACTCAACCTATCTTTGATCAGGCAATCGGCCGCACGGCTCCAAAGGGCCTGCATACACGTATTCTCATCGCCAGCCTCCGCTAATGCAATGACCGGGATCCCCCCTATCGCTTCGGCCAGCCGCTCGATGCCGTCCAAACCACGGCTATCCGGTAGATCGAGGTCCAAGAGCATGGCGTCGAACTTTTCACGCCTGAGCATTGCGAGCCCTTCGTCCAATCGCCCCGCATGCGCGATGACGAAGCGTGGTTCGGCGCATCCCTCGATAAGCGTGGAGATCATCTTCAGATCCGCGGGGTCATCCTCAATGATAAGCAACCGGATAGTGCTATTTTTCATCGGTCTCTCCCGGCTTCAAAATCACAAGGGAAAATCCCAAATCCTAATATTGATATCGAAACACCACGAGATTGTCATTGCCGGTTTGAAACACATCCCTGAGAATATATCATAGATAAAAAACACCCCGGGATACAGCGGTTCTTTAGGCATCCAATGGGGAAATCTCAAATCCCAAACAAATTCCAAATACCAAATGACGGATACCACGTCCAACAACTGGCGGGCAGGCTGACTACTACAAGGCTCCGGCGGACAGGTCCGTGGCGAAACGATTTTACCGCTAATTTGCCGCATTATTATGGTAGCATACACGAGAGAGGGAAGCGTAATGCGCCTAAAACTCGTCTGCCTTTCTCAGTGCTCGAGGGGCACGCATCTCCGGAGCAGACGCCTGTTCGTATCCAAGGACCGGCTCCCCCTCGAACTCGCCGTGCTCCGTAACAGACCGACCGTTCGCGAATGCCTAATACTCACCACATGTCTGAGATTCGAAATCTATGCGGTCGTGGCGGCGAGACAGGATTACCGCACCCCCCTGCATGAATACATGAAAGAATTTCACGGCATCCACGACCTCGCAACGATCGAGGCGGTCGCCATAAGGGAGGGCGAAGAGGTGGTGAGGCACATCTTCTCAGTGGTCAGCGGCCTCGATTCCCACATCATCGGCGAAAAGCAGATCGTGAGCCAGGTCAAAAACGCCTACCACACCGCCCTGGGGCTGAAATGCACGGGGCCCATACTCAACAGGCTTTTTCAGCGCAGCCTCAACATCTCCAAAATGGTGAGGCACAGGAGCCGGATCGAAGAGGGCGCCTCCTCGGCGGCCTCGCTCGCCGTGAAACTTCTCCGGGATAAGCATGGCAGCCTTCGGGGAAAAAGGGCGCTCATACTCGGCGCGGGCCAAATGGGTAAGCTTGTGGGGCTCCACCTTAGCGGCAAGGGATGCAAAGACATCTGCTTCTGTTCACGATCGATAGAAACCGGCCGGGTCGTCGCCGAGCAGTGTTCGGCCGACCACATCCCCTACGCCCGATTCTTCGAAATGCTGGAAGGCGCGGATATACTGGTGACCGCCACGGGGGCCCCGCACGAGATAGTGGGACTCCAAGACATGCAGGCAGTGATGGCAAGGCGGAATGGCAGGGCGCTTTGCGTGCTTGACCTCGCCGACCCTCCGGACGTCAATCCTCGGGTCTCCGCACTCGAGGGGATCTCGCACTATTCGCTACAATGCGTGGATGCGCTCGCCGCGAGAACCAGGGAAAACCGCGCCGCGGCTGCTGGCGGGGCCAAGCTGCTCGTCGATGAGGCTGTGGCGGGTTTTAATCTCTCACAGATGTTTCTTGCCACAGAATCCAGAATTCAGAATCCAGAAGCTATGACCCTGAATGTGTGCTTGTAGGAGCGTGATCCTTCGGCTGCCCTCAGGGCAAGTTTTATCACGCCTGCCAGTCGGGTCTTTTGCTCCAGAAACCAGCAACCAGAAACTGTTGTTGCTGTTTTACCGGCTCCTGGATTCCGGCTTCTATATTCCACCCTTCTCGCACCACACGTCCATGCCTCCACGGGTATTATACACGGTCTCGACGCGCAGCTTTTTGGGCTTGAGAGCCTTTTTCAAGTCGTCATAGATGCGCTTTGTCACCATCTCCTGATATATTCCCACGTTGCGATACGACAGGAAATAGTATTTAAGCGACTTGAGCTCGACGCAGCGGCTTCGCGGAATGTATTGGATGGTGACCCTCGCGATATCGGGCAAGCCCGAGAACGGGCACACGGCGCTGAACTCGGCGGTCGTGATGGTGATTACCTCTCCCTCTCCCTTATAGGCAAAGGTCTCCAAGCAGGCGGCGTCTATCGCCTCCATGCCGTCCCTCGCGTAGGTTTTCCCCTCGGCCTTCGCCATAACAATCGCCTCGTTGCAATAACATGATTTTGTCAATCTATTTACATGACATAACACTAGCCTGATCTATTCATCAACTTTGATCGGCCGATAAATACTTACTGTAGCGCAAATAGTTATGCAAAACTGCCAACATCCCGCACCAGACTAGTCGGTGCGGGGCTAGGCTAAACCAGCACATTTTGCCACATCCATCGGCACATTTCAGTAATTATCGACCTTTTTCACCCAGCAACCAATATATGTGCTATAATATATACATACTGGTGGTGGTTGAATCCCGATTCCAGGAGGGTAAGATGAAAAAGACAGTTGCGTATCTGGCGGTAATCCTGCTTCTCGCAGTATCAGCGTCGACCGTACATGCGTCCGATCTTCTAACAGTGACCATTGTAAACAATTCCGACCAGTATTCCGACGACCAGGTTTACGTCCAGATGGTCGGGACGGACCCCGGCGGATCGGGCAATTACGGCCATGTGGATCTTGACACCTCGACGTGGATAGCGATGTCGCCGTCTGACAATACCGTCACTCCCCCCGGCGGTCCCTGGCCGCAAACTTACACCAACTACTCGAAAATACTCTCCGAGTTGACTCCGGCGGGATCGCATACGTGGTCTTTCCAAATGCCGAACATCATAAGCGGCAGGATCTACGTATCGTTCGGGCAACCGGCCTATTTTCACGCGTACTCCGCAACGAACTATGACGCTCCATCCTCCGTCAACCCCTCCCTCCCCAACTACTCGATCATCTTCGATAAGGTCGAGCTTGATTGGGAAAACGGCCAGGAGCCGTTCCTGAACACAACGACGGTGGATTTCTTCAGCATCGGATTCATGCTGAGCCTTCAACTTACCGATGGGACGTCGCAACAGCGCGGTTTCACCCAGACGCGGCAACAGATTATGGAGAACCTGACCGCCCTTCCCGCAATCTGGCAGAACGGCCTCGTGACAAACGGCTCTTCGGTGGTGCGATTCAACGCGCCGCAGGTCCTATCCGCCCCCAATCCGTTCGCCGACTACTTCGACAGCTACGTCACCGAATGCTGGAACTACTATACATCGGCACCGCTCACCCTTCAGAATTTGCCCGACGTCGAGCCCTGGACCGCCACCGGACAGGTCATCGGCGGCGTTTTCACCTTCACCGTGGCCGGCACGGGGGAAGTAGTGACCATCAACAACCTTGTCGGGCAGAGCGTACATATTTTCGGATGCGACGGGGCGGGCTATTTATTTACCACCGGGAGCGACAGCATCCCGAGACAGGAAATCATCACGCAGATGGGAGCGGCGCTTAATAGGGGTGTTCTCAAAAACATACCGGACAGCGCGACGTGGTGGAACAATCCGAGCCAGTTTTATCAGCAGGAGCCTACGAACCTCTATGCGAAGGTCCTGCACGCGGCCTCATACCAGGGGTATTGTTACGGCTTCCCCTATGATGACGTGGGAAACTACAGCAGCGGTGTTACCGGGAACGCGACTGGGGCGGTCATCACCATACAGAGCATGAGCGACCAGTTCCCGATAGAGCTCACGCCGAATAAAACTACCTTCTCCACGCAGGATAAAATTTCCGTCACCGCCAACGTGCAACCCAGCGCCACGCGTTTCTATCCGGTGGTGTGGCTGGATATGCCTAACGGGAAGTCGCTCTACTACGTGAAGGGGAAGGGATTTTACTCCTCTCCCAAGCCTTACTTGCACGGCGGGCCGTTCGTGCTCAAGAAACCCATCAACAATTTCCCCGTCCTCAGCGCCGGCTTTAAGGTGCCAGCAGGCACCTACTGCTTGAACGGCGCGGCCGTCGACGCCACGCAGACGAAGTCGGTCAAGAACCTAGTCTACATAGGCGGCGTCAACAGGACGCAACTCACCGTTCAGTAAGCCGGCGGATTATTCGCCTCAAGGCAGATTCGCTCTCCGTATTTCACACGCGCGTGGCGGGAGATGATTCCCTACTAGAGAGACGACCATCAGAACTTTTGGCCGTAGTTTACTCCCCCCCATCGCCCCGAAGGAGACCTCGGCGGGTATCACGGATGGGCTCCCTGATCGTTCCGAACTGTTCCCTTATGGCCCCCCGAAGAGTCTTGGAAGCATCGGCATCGCGCACGCCCGCGCGATACGCCTCGCCAGCCTTCCGCCACTCGTCATCCGAAATCTTCGCCGCGGTTGCATCATCCATGGGGACCGGCGTCGTCTCCTTGAGGCCCAGGGTAAGGGGAGTCCCCACCGGGATGACAACGTCCTTGTCCTTATTCATAAACTCCTCGCCCTTTCGCGCCGCCCTGGCGATTTTCAAGGGAAGAAACACGCCGCCCGCCCCTCCGCCTCTTAGCTCGCGTTCGCCGATATGCTCTCCGACGGAGCCCCCGATTTTGTTGATCGCCTTTGCGGTATCCAGATCCTTCTTGATCCCCGCGCTGATCGGGATGACGCGGCCGTCGGGCGTTTCTATCCTGTCAAAGACAATTCTCACGCGCCCCGCCCGCCCCGCCGCGATCCCCTGGCGCGCAGCCTCGTCAACGACGCCATGGACCTTCGAACCTGTAGGGATGAGCGTATAAGGCCCATACATGACTGGGGCCGCCGTCTCCGCAACAAACCACTCTCCGGCCTTTGCCTTCGACGAGTCTATACTCGTAACAAGCGTCACCTGCAGCTTCGTGCCAGCCTTCAGCTCGGCGGTCTTCTGCGCATCCGCGGCGCCACAGGGCGAGCCCGCTCCAACCACCGTCACTAGAATAAGCGCCGGCATCATGGACTTGCGAATCATAGGTCATTCCTCCTTTTTAAAATAAATACGGCTCCATACCACGCCCGGCTGGACAGCGCCATGCACGCATGGGTCCTATTTTATTCCGCCATAGGCCGCGAAGTTGTAATGTTTCAAAAGAACATCCACATACCTGAACCCCGCCCCACGCAACATTGCGAGTTCGGCCTCGATGCATACCGGACGGTCTTCCCTCTGATGGCGGGCGATCATTTCGTTTGTCTTCTTCGGCGGAAGCCCGTTCGTTCTCATAAAAGCCTTCCATTTATCCATGTACAACTTCTGCAAGTGGCTGCTGGAAGAGACAAATATGTCTATACCGAAGAAAACGCCTTCCCTTGAGAGCGCACGATACAGCCTCCGGTAAAACCCCGGTTTGTCCTTTGCATCGATGTGGTGCAGCGCCATCGACGCGACAATCGCGTCACATTTCGATGGATAAACATAATCGCGCATGTCTCCGTGCCAGAAGCCGACGTTGCCGGCGCTCGCCAGCTTCACACCGGCCATCTGAAGCATGTTTTCCGCCATGTCGACGCAGGTAATCCGTGCATTCGGATGGGCGGCGAGAAGCTTCTGGCTCAGATTCCCCGTCCCGCATCCCAGATCGATTATCTTCAGTCGGTCGCTCTTATGAAATGGGAATGCGTCGACCACCGCCTCCATCATCTCCTGATAACGCGGCATTATTTTGAAGAACAGCCTGTCGAAAACAACGGCTTCCTTCTCAAAATGCTCTTTTATCCGCTGGAAGCGATTCCTGCTCTTGTCCATGTCAATGTTGGCCGAGAATTTTTGTTGATAACCATTCCCCGCACGGAGGCAATTCTAATGTATCGGTGACCGGTCAGCAAGGCAAAGATTAGGCGGGTGGAACGCATGGGTACATCAATAATACCCCACTGCTCTGCCGTAGAGCACCCTTAAGGGGTGCGGAGCGAAATCGACACTATCGAACCGTGACGGTCGCCTCGGAGGAGTAAATCGCCCTGGAGCGCCAGTTGTTAAGCGTGATCCCGTCGCCGGCGTGGAACACCGCCGAGACAAACCAGTAGTCACCCCTGGCGAGAGAGCCGGCGATCTTCTGGTTGAGAACCGGCATATCGAGAGAGGGGATCGTCATCCCGCTCATCGCGGGCTTTATCCCGCGCGTCATCTTGAAGCTGCCGCCGTCCGACACAAAGGAGAACCAGCCGCCTTGCGGCGTCCGGACAAGCACGTACATCACAAGCTTACCCTTGTCCGAGATCGGCTCGTTTATCACGAGGTTCATCACCAGCGAATCGCCAGTCTCCACCACCGTCTTGTTCGACGCCAGATTCATTACAGACGTCACCGCCGGCGTGGGCGTCCCGGCAGGCATCACCGTCGGGGACGCGGTTGGCGTAAGCGTCGGTACCGGAGGCTCAGCCGTAGGCGTCGCCGACGGAGTCGGGGTCGGCGTGGGGGTTCCCGTTGGCGCCTTCGTCGGCGTTGGGGTCTGCGTCGGCGTCATAGTCGGCGCGGGAGTAGGCGCGACATACACCTTCACATCGTCTATATACCACCCTTCATAAGCCGCACCTATATCGCTCCCGAACCTGAACCGCAGCTTGACATTCCCGCTGTAGCTCGACAAGTCGAACATCGCCTCCGTCCATCCCCTATACCCAGAATAGCACGGCGTCCCGACATCGAAGGGACTCTTTAACATCGGTTCCAGATCACAGATCGCGCACGGATACCCCCCCTCAGGCTCGATCTCGCTCCAACTCGCGCCGCCATCTGTGCTGATCTCCACGAACGCTCCATCAGACGCGGTATCGTCGTCATAACAAAGCTGCGTCTCGATCCAGTACCAGAACTGCAGCACATAACCAAAATCCGGCAGAGAGATCGTCGGCGTCACCAACCCGCTATCGTCATAACTCGCATACGTCCCCGTCGAGGTGGAGCCGCATTTCCAACTGTACATCCCGTCCGTCGTATGGTCCTTCTCACTGCTCAGGTGCCACTGGTCTTTGTATCCCGACGTCACCGCCGCGTGCGTCCAAGCCCCCTGCCCGTTTTCCATATCGTCCTGGAACACCGTGGGCGGAGTGGGCGTCGCCGTCGGCGTCGGGGTATAGGTCGGTTCCGATGGGTCCCACGTCGGGGTCGGCGTCGGGGTCGGCGTCGGCCCGGGCTCTTCCGCATGGATCTGCACCGCGGGATCGCCGAACAGGTTCTCCTCATAGCAGACAAACCGTGAGCCGTTATCCTCTATCTTCGGTATGTTGA
>CAYWRA010000090.1:0-10853 GCA_964460305.1 uncultured bacterium | reverse complement strand
TGGTGAAGGTAATGGTGGACGAGGAGTCGCATGAGGGATCGTTGGATTTTAAGGGTCGGACGGAGGGCGACGCCCCCGAGGTCGATGGGACGGTGTATTTTTCCGGAAAGGGCGCTAGGCCTGGAGACCTCGTCGACGTTCGCGTGACCGGAGCCATGGAGTATGATCTGGTAGGGACGATAATAAATCCCAAATCCCAAATCCCAAATCCCAAAGAGGCAGGCGGCGATTCCAGCGCTTGATACCCGATTATTGGGGATTTGTCCGCTGGCGATAGAGTACGATTTGGCAGGGACGATAATAAATCCCAAATCCCAAAGAGGCAAGTGGTGATTCTAGTGCATGTCGCGCCAAAATGATAATGTCCCCTAACTACCAAAATAGAAATGTCCCCCATAATGGCACCGTAAAGGGAGGTGCCGATGATAGAGGGGATATTGGCTATGAGTCAGAGGGAGCGAGAGAGGCTGCGGGTGATGGGGATGGTGAAGGGGTTGCAGATAACGTTGAGGAAGGCAGCAGAGCTTATTTCGGTAGGCTATCGGCAGAGCAAGAGGATATACCGAAGATATAGAGATGAAGGTGATAAGGGATTAGTGCATAGATCACGTGGGCGTGTATCGAACCGGCGGAAGGATCCTATACTAAAGGAGAAGGTGCTGGAGAGATACCGGGAACGCTACGAAGGGTTTGGCCCGACACTGGCGAGTGAGAAGCTGGAGAAGGAAGGGTACAAGGTACATGACGAGACTTTGAGGCTGTGGTTATTGGAAGAAGATTTATGGGTAAAGAAGCGCAAGAGGGTAAAACACCGTAGCTGGCGGGAGAGGAAGGAACATCGTGGTGAGATGGTGCAGATGGATGGGTCGTTCGAGGATTGGTTTGAGGGCAGAGGAGAAGAAGCGGTGCTGATGGACATGGTGGATGATGCGAGTGGACAAGGCACTGCCGAGTTTCACGAGGGTGAGACGACACGAGCGGCAATGCTGACGTTATGGGGGTACATAGACGAGAATGGCGTGCCCGTATCGCTGTATGTGGATCGGGATGCCGTCTACGTATCAGATCGTCAGGCAACGGTGGAAGAAGAGCTGAAAGGAGAAAAACCGTTGACCCAATTCGGGCGGGCGGTGAAGAAGCTTGGGATAAAGATCATTCTGGCGAACTCGCCGCAGGCCAAGGGACGTGTGGAGCGCAGGCACGGTGTATTCCAGGACAGGCTGATCAAAGAGATGCGTTTGGTGAAGATCAGCACGCGTAAGGAGGGCAATGCATTTTTGAAAGGCGGGTTCCTGAAAGAGATGAACACGCGCTTTTCTGTCGCGCCAAAGAGCGACATTGATTTTCACCGCCCCGTGCCGGAAGGATTGGATTTGAGAACCGTGTTTTGTTTCGAGGAAGATCGTGTGGTGGATAACGATTGGACGGTCAGGTGGAAGAATCGCATTTTTCAAATTGTTAAGGGGAATAGAGTGTTGCCACCTGCGCGGAAGAAAGTAACGGTCCAGGAGTGGCTTGATGGTAGTGTGCACATTGTCTACAAGGGTGAAGAAGTTGCTTATGAAGAGATTGTGAGGAAACCAGCCAGAGAAAAGAAGCCGGCGGATATATCTGGTAGCATCACACACTATAAACCGCCCGCCGATCATCCGTGGAGAAGATCCAAGAACAGACCCATGCTGGTGGCCTCATAATGACGAGATCGTGCGCTGCAGATCAAATTAGCAAGGGGATTAGATGTGTAACCAAACTGCGCGCTTTTTCCCCAGGAAGTGGCTGTGTCAGTAGGGGGGATTTTTTCTGTTTTAACCCCCCTCACCCTAGCCCTCTCCCCCCAACGTTTGGGGGGAGAGGGAATACTCAAGGGGACATTTCTAATTTGGCAAAAAGGGGGACATTTCTATTTTGGCTGGACAGTGGTGATTCTAGTGCACTGTAAAGTTAATTTCCGCGGGTTTTGTCATTGCGATCCTGGGCGATCTGGTAAAGACCCCTCATGCCGGATTGCTTCGTCGCTTCGCTCCTCGCAATGACGTGACTTCGTCAAACTGTTTACGAGACGCAACAATAGATAGAAACATTGGAAGTGGAGTATAACGTCGCCAATCGGTGAATAGATGAAGTCGGTACTGTATATACTATTGTTATTGGGATTTGGGATTTGGGATTTGGGATTTAATCGATGAATACCCCCAACAAACTCACCATAATGCGGGTAGTGCTCTCATTCATCTTCCTCTTCCTGCTCTGGGCGCGGTTCCCCTTTTCGATGTTTACCGCCTGGATCGTGTTTGTCGCCGCTGTCATCAGCGACGTCTACGACGGCAGGCTCGCCAGGAGATATGGCGCCGTGACCGATTTCGGGATCCTCATGGATCCGGTCGCCGACAAGATGATAATTTGCGCGGCGTTTATCTCTTTTGTGCAACTGCCGGCGACGCACGTCCCAGCCTGGATGGTGGTGATAATCATCAGCAGGGAATTTATCATCACCAGCCTGCGCCTTCTCGCGCTCTCAAAAGGGCGGGTCCTCGCGGCAGGGCTATGGGGGAAGCATAAGACCGTCTCACAGGTCGCCGCCATTCTCATCATCCTCACCTTCCTGGCATCCAGGGACGTCGCCGTTGCCATTGGACTGGGCGATAAGCACGGCGATCTCTATGGGGCGCACTTCGCCAATTTCGTATACTGGCTCATGCTCCTGACCGTGGTCCTGACGGTCGGCTCGGGGCTCTATTACCTTTACGAGAATAGGGGATTGTTTTGGCAAGGGAAGAGTAGTTTGTGACATGAATGACAAATACCAGATACCAAATGACAAAACACAATGAGGTTTTGGCATTTGAATTTTGTCGTTTCTTCTCATTTGGGATTTGGGGTTTGCCTGCCCGCAACGCTCTCGCTTGCGAGGCGGGCGGGGGATTTGGGATTTTTTCATGAGAAGGATCGCGGTGATCATCGCAACGTGCTTCGGGGCGGGATATTCGCCCCTGGCCCCTGGGACGGTCGGGGCGGCCGTAGGGCTTTTGCCGGTGCTGATTCTTGCGGGATGGCCGTGGATTTACGGTCTCGTTGCGGCGCTTTTATTCTTTGTTGGGGTCTGGGCGAGCGGCGTTGCGGAGGAAGCATTCGGCCAACATGATTCACCCCGTATAGTCGTCGACGAAGCGGCGAGCATCATGGTCACCTTCATGGGGCTCGCGCTTACGCCCATGACGCTTCTTATCGGTTTCGTCCTCAATAGACTTTTGGACATCGTCAAACCCTTCCCAGCGTACGGGGCCCAGAGCGCAAAGGCTGGGTGGGGGATCATGCTGGACGATCTCGTCGCGGGAATATATGGCAATCTACTTCTGAGGCTAATACTGGCCGTGGTTATCTGGTATCGGTAGAGAGCTAATGACAAAATTCAAATGACAGATACCAAATAACAAATGACAAATACCAAATGACAAAACCTTTGATGTTATACGTTTTGACATTTGTCATTTGGTAATTTGCGCTTTGGCATTTGTCATTCCCATTGTGGTTGAAGAATGGGTCGGGATAAACACATGTCACGTACGAGATTGATCGCATCAATCATAGCCGTAATTGCGCAGTCGGCGTTTTTCACCGACGCCATGGCCGGCTGGAATCCGTTCGCCGCCAAATCGTACCCCAGCGCCCAGGAGCAGTTCGAGTACGCGCAGACGCTGGAGTCGAAGGGGGATTTCAAGCGCGCCACGGATGCATACCAGAAGGTCGTCGACGATTTTCCCGCGTCACCCGTCGCGGCGGAGTCGCAGTTCCGCGTCGCCGAGATGCTTGAAAAGACGAAGAATTACTACGCGGCCTTCAACGCCTATCAGGCCGTTCTCGATAATTATCCCTCTTATCCGAAGATCAACCTCATTCTGAAACGCCAGTTCAAGATCGGCAACCTTTTCCTCCAGGGCAAGACGATCAGTTTTCTCAAAATCAATCCTATCGGCTCGTACAAGCGGGCGATCGCAATCTACAGCAAAATCCTTTCAAACGCCCCCTTCAGCGACCTGGCGCCCAACGCCCAATATAATCTTGGCATGGCCTATATGCATAAGAAGGATTACACGGAAGCCTCGATAGAGTTCGAGAAGATCCCCATCAGGTATCCGCACAGTGAGTTCGTGGCGTCCGCTAAGTACCAGTTGGGCGACTGCGCGTACCGGCAATCCAGTTCGGCGCCATACGATCAGGAGGCGGCGCAGGAGGCCATAAATCGTTTGCGGGAGTACGTCGATGCGTATCCCACTGATAAGAACGTGGAGCTTGCCAGGGAGATGTTGACGGAGCTTGAGGGCAAAAAGGCCGCCGCGCTCTATCAGATCGGCTCGTTCTACGAGACGCGGGACAATCCCAAGGCATCCCTCATCTATTTCAAGGAGGTGATACGGGATTATCCCCTGACGCGTTTCGCCGAGAAGGCGCGTAAGATCACCGCCCGTGAGGAGAGGAAGCTCGAGGCGGCCGAGGCGATCAGGCAGGCAGAGGCAGGCGTGGATGAGATCGAGAGGTTGATCGGGGGGCAGGATTCCACGATCGGGAAGATAAAGGGCAAGGGGCGCACGCGCTATCAGTTCTGGAGGTACGTGATTCCCCGGAAGCTGTCCGCCGAGGAGGAGAAAGAGGTTGCCGAGCGTCAGGAGAAAATAGGCGCGCTCAAAGGGCGTCTATCCCTCGCCAAACTGGATTTACGTGAGAAAAAAGAGCTCATGGCGAACCGCCTCCGCATGCTGAACGCGGAATCGGCCATCGAGAAGATTGAGGACGATCTCCATAGCGCCCAGGTCGAGCTCCAGGTGGCGCAGAACAAACTTTCCGAGATCGGCGATCTGCCGGATGCCGAATCGGCCGTGCTGGAGACGGCCGCGGCGGAGATCGCCAAAAAGGAAGAGCTTGCACGGAACAAAGAGGCGCAGCTCGAGCAATTGCGCGCTGGTATAGGGAAGATTGAGGAATCCACCGCCGTGGAAGAGCGGCGGATACGGGAGCAGTATCAGCAGCGGCGCGCGCTCCTTGGGGCGGGCCCGGAGGGTGGGGAAAGCGCGCCTCCGGAGGCGGGTGTTACGCACTGGTGGCGGTTTCGGAAAAGTGCCTCCGCCCCTTCCGTATCCACGACAGTCCCTCAAGGTGCTGCCCATGCTGAGGGTGGGGAGGAGGAGGCAGCCGCCCCCGGGAAGCGAGCGGGGATATGGGGCTGGTTCTCCCCTAGTGCAGGGCGGGGCGGAAAAGATGAGTCGGAGGACTTGAAGCGTTGCCAGTCCATCTACAGCGATGCCGAAGAGATGGCGAATGCGGCCGACCAGAAAAGGATGCACGGGAAATGGGATGAGGCGCTCGATGATTACGATCGCGCATCGCTCAAGCTGATGGAGCTCAGGAGGGTACGGCCCGATTACAGGAGTGAAGACGTATCGCGCCAGCTTCGCATCTGTAGCGAGGGGCTCAAGGAGATACGCGAGGAGAGCGCTCGCCAGCAGTATGCCGAACTCTCCGCGGAACTGGAAGCTAGGCTCCGCAAGAATCCAGATGACGCGGAGGCGCACCTCTCCCTCGGCGATATCTGTCAGTCGCATGGGAAGGCTGACATGGCGATCGAGGAATACAAGAAGGCAATCGCGCTGCAGCCTTCAAACCCCAGGGCCTACTACAGCCTTGGCATCGCCTCCACGTCGAAACGGGATTTCCGCGGCGCGTATGAGGCGTTCCGGAAGACGCTGGAGATAGATCCAAAACAGCCCACCGCGTGCCATGGCCTGGGAGTTGCATGCAAGGAGCTTGGCGATTACGACTGCGCGCGGCGTGAATTTGAAGAGGCGCTGAAGCTGGATCCTTCATTCGCACCCTCCTGCTTCAGTCTCGGACAACTTTATCAGTCGGTGCTGGGAGACAGGGGGAAGGCGGCTGGCTACTGGGAGAAATACCTCGAGTTGCGGCCCGACGATCCACAGGCAGCGAGGATCACGGAGTGGATCGAACGGGAGCGGCAGCAAGGTTCTCACAAAGAGTAAAAGAGAAAAAGGACTAGAAACCGCGGATAAGCGCGGATTTGGAGAAACCGTGGGAAAGAAATAGCGGTGGTTCCCCCTGCCGCCTTGTGCGGCAGGAGAGAAAGTTTAACTGATTGGAAACAGCGGGGAAGAAATAAATTTTGCCGCGCCCCAAGGGGGCCCCTTTCCCGAAGGGATCCCTTTGGGACGGGGGAGAACACAGAGAGAAACGAGGCGGTTGTTTTACAAAGAGTAAAAGAGAGACCAGGAGAACTGACAGAGGGGAAGAAATAGTCCGGAAACTAAAAACCAGAAACTGTTTTTGCTGTAGTAATTCTCCCCCCAAAAGGCCCTTTTGGAGAATGAACGCACTTGGGTTAGAATCCGGAAGATAGAGTCCAGTAGTCGGTATTCTGGATTCTGGCTTCCATGTGTTTTGTCATTTTCAATATTGGGATTTCTGCTTAGGGATTGCGTTTTCAGAATGGAAAGTCTATCATTACGGTCGTTTCCACGCATGAATTTCAGAGAGGAGAAAAAATGATGAGAACGGTTGCGGCGACCGCAAGTATTCTCTTTGTCGTTATCTGTCTCGCGGGGTGCGGATATAGGGTAGGCTCCGTGAACCCGGACGACCCGATCAAGACAATCTACATCCCCAACGCTAAAAACAAGACTGCCGAGCCCGGCATCGAGGCGCGCGCGACCAGCGAGATCGTCACCGCATTCCAGATAGACGGTTCCTATACGGTGGTCAACCAGAATGATGCGGACGCCGTCCTTGAGGTCACGCTTGTCAGTTACAACAGGTCTGCGATCCGATATGACAAGATGGATGTTACGAGGGAGTATCGATTGACCATCGGCGCGGAATGCGTGCTCAGGGACGCAAAGACCAATAAGGTCATCTATACCGCGAGGAGAGTAGAGGGAGAAAAGACATTTTTTGTCACCATCACGCTGCCGGAGTCGGAGCGGATTGCGGTGCCTTTTGCCCTCGATAATCTTGCAGACCACGTTGTGGAACGCATCACTGAGCGGTGGTAAGAGGCCGTGGTGGAGCGGGATATCGCCTTGTGGAAACAGCCGGCTCCCTTTATGCCGCGAGCTTCTTCGCGAGACGCGACTTGGTACGGCTGGCGTTGCCCTTGTGAATGATTCCGCGTTTTGCCGCTTTATCAAGGGCGGATGAGATTGTCGGCAGGAGTTTTTTAGCGTTGTCGATTTCTCCTGCTTTGATGAGGAGCCCGTATTTCTTGGTGAGTGTTTTAAGAGTCGCTCTCACCTGCGTGTTGAGGCGGCGTTTTTTTTCGTCTGCCCGCATGTGCTTTGCGCCAGATTTTCTCGTCGGCATATCAATATCCTCCTGTGGGGTCTTCCCGTGTGCGAGTGTGAGGAGGATATATAACACCTCCCATCAATGTTGTCAATGAATTGTTGTTGAATTGTTGTTGGGGAGGTTGGAATCCACGCCCCAACGGGGCCCCTTTCCCAACGGGATCCCTTTCCCAACGGGATCCCTTCGGGACGGGGCAGAGCACGGATTGACACGGATTTTACCGCAAAAGATTTCGACGGTTTCTATTAATCCGTGTCATACGTGGATAAAAGATTCTTTTGCTCTTCAGATCTGAAATAGAGGTTTTCATGGAAAAGATCCGTTTGGCGCGTTCGGCATCCGTCGTGGGGATATCGACGTTTACGAGCCGTGTACTCGGCCTCGTGCGAGAAATAGTCATCTTGAACATGTTCGGGAGGCACCTGACGGACGCGTTCTATGCCGCCTTTCGGCTGCCTAACACACTCCGTTATCTGATGGGGGAGGGGGCTCTCAGCGCGGCGTTCATACCCGTCTTCAGCGATTGCCTCCGCAACCGGAGCAAAAAGGAGGCATGGGAGCTTGCCACGGCGGTCCTCGCCTCCCTGGTGATAGTTTCCAGCATCATCGTCATCATTGCGGTCGTGTGCGCGCCGTGGATTGTGCATGCACTCCTCGCCGGTTTTCGCTCCGACCCGGAGAAACTATCCCTCACGGTGAGTCTTACGCGATGGATGTTCCCCTATCTCATCTTTGTTTCCCTCGTCGCCCTCTGTATGGGGATCCTCAACTCGCTCCACCATTTTGCCGTGCCATCGCTAGCCCAGGCCGCGTTCAACCTCACCATAATTTTCTCGACCATATTCCTGGCGCCGCGGTGGGGATTGCGAGCCCAGGACCATATTTTTGCGGTCGCTATCGGCGTCCTCCTGGGCGGAGTGGTGCAACTGGGGATACAGATACCCGTCCTGCAGCGCAAGGGATTTTACCTGGTGGTGGGCAAGATATGGAATCACCCCGAGCTAAGGCGGATTATACGATTGATCATACCCGCCCTAGCCGGTCTTGCGGTGTATCATGTTAATCTCGTTGTAGACAATCTGTTTGCGTCCTTCCTCCCCGAGGGGAGTGTCACGTATCTGTTTGCGGCCAATCGGCTGATCCAGTTCCCCATCGGGACGTTCGCGATAGGAATATCCACGGTGGCATTCCCGCTCATGGCGGGATTCGCCGTCGCTGGCGACATGCCGAGGCTGAAAGAGGCCCTGAACTACGCGCTTAGGCTCGCGTTCTTCATCACCATTCCCGCTGGGGTAGGCCTGATCGTGTTGGGGAGGCCCATTATCCAGCTCCTGTACGAGCGCGGCGAATTTCTCCTCGACCGCTCAACGGACCCCACCTACTGGGCGGTCATCTTTTATTCGCTGGGTGTTTTTGCGGTCGGCGGGGTGTCCGTTGTCGTGCGGTGTTATTACTCCCTCGAGGACACGAGGACGCCCTTGCGGATTGCGGTGATTGCCGTTGCCTCCAATATCGTCCTTGACTATCTGCTCATGGGGCCTTTGAAGCACGGCGGCCTGGCGCTAGCGACCTCCATCGCACAGATGGTCAACCTGGGCCTGCTCCTCTGGTTGCTGCGGCGGAAGATAGGCTGTCTCGGTCTACGGAAGGTCGGCGTGTCGCTCGCAAAGATATTGCTGTCCACGGCGGTCATGGCGCTTGTCTCGTGGGTTACGTTCAGGGCGATGTCATACGTTATGCCGGGGGCGGGTTTCACGGCAAAATCCGCCAGGGTCTTTATCCCGCTCGGCGCCGGATTCCTCGGTTATCTTGCTTTTGCATACATACTTAAGACTGCCGAATTGGCCGAGCTCTGGCATGAATTCCGCCGCCGTGGCGCGTGAGAAGCACTGCTTACACAGATTAGAAACGTCAGGGTCAAACCTCATCTATTGACAGAGTCCTTAAATCTCACCGCAGACTTGCCCGCCTCAGGCGGGGGTGAGGTGGGGGTAAATACACAGCCGAGAAGTTTTTAGCCGCGTCCCTAAGGGACCCCTTCGGGGGATGGACGCGGATTGTCAAGGGCAGAGCCACTGAGTTCGCCAGAGGCGAGCAGGGGCACTGAATCCACTGAGATAGCTAATGACAAATGTCAAAACACAATGAGTTTTTTTCACTTGTCATTTGTAATTCGTTTGTCATTTGGCATTTGTCATTCTCATGAAAGGATGGATAACATGTTGAGAAATGTTCCCTGTATTGCGGCCGCACTTGCCGCCCTCGCGACGGCCGCGGCGGTCCTCACGAAACTGAGGGGCACTCTTCCGATGGGAATATCCCCCCGCGGGATGTTGATGTTCGCCATGGTGATGCTGCTATTCGGCATGAACCATTCCCTCTGCAGGAGGTGCATGGCTGACCACAGTTGATAGTTTCCCGTTGCTCGTAATGGACGGAAAAGCGCACGAATATGGACTATGGACTATTTTGCCGCGGATTGACCCAAGAATTTTTAGCCGCGGATTAGCGCAGATAAACGCGGATTTCTGTTTCAGAAACCAGCAATTGTTTTTGCCGCAGTAAGCTCCCCCTGCCGCCTTGTGCGGCAGGAGAGAAAGTTAAAAAGAAACAGATGTGAAGAAACCTCTCTCCAAACCTCCCCCTTTTGATGGGGTAGGGGAGGGTGGGGGTGATGTGCTACAGTTTCTAGTTGCGAGTTAGGGATAATATTTTTGCACCTGATTTCTCTGATAGACAGGTAAATCAGGTGCTAACCTGGATTATTCATCTCGTTTGAAATGCGAGATGAATAATCCACCCTACGGGCCGCACCAGGCCCCGAGGGGGCCCCGTTGGGGCCCGCCCAAAGGGCGGGACGGTTCGGGGTTAGCCCCGCACCGACTAGTCTGGTGCGGAATGTTGGCAGTTTTGCATAACTATTTGCGCTACAGTAAGTATTTATCGGCCGATCAAAGTTGATGAATAGATCAGGCTAAAGAAGGATCATTAGCTTACAGCTATTTAGTAATTGGTTTGCAAAATCAGCCAATTGGTTGATTAAAGAGACCATTCGGCGCATTCAGTGCCGTCAATGGTTGTATTTTATAGTCAAATTTGCGCCATTTCAAAAATTTAACACCTTGCCATCAAACACGTTATATCCTGACACTTACAATATCTACTAATTTTTTAAAAATTAGTAGATATTAACTTGACCCTTAAGTGGCAATTTAGCATACTATCCATACTGCTAAACAACTAAAGAGCGCAAAATGAAACTATTAGAGAAAGGCCCTTCCTTGGACAAGAGTGGCTTAATGTCCGATCCCGCCAATTTCTTAAAATTATATACCCTGCCTGGCCTACAGGGCCTTATCAAAAAAGCAAATACGGAATATGTCTATTGGGATAGATTTAAATATTGGCCGATGCCGGCAGGCGTTACCCCGGAGCAGGCTTGGATTATGTTAACCTGACTTTCGCAACTGGGGCATATCGAGATTCATAAGTCCCTGGGCCGC
>CAYWRA010000089.1:0-11023 GCA_964460305.1 uncultured bacterium | reverse complement strand
AGGAACTTATCCAGTCGCGCTCCATCATGCCCCTCGTCGACTAGGCATCGCTCTTCCCGCGCGTGAGGGCAGGGCCGCTCACCACCGCCTTTTTTCTGTTCCGGGCTCCCGCCCATAAGAGCACCACCGTTCCGATAACCAGCGCGGCAAGGCTTATCAATTGCTGAAGGTTCAGGGCGAATCCGCCCAGGGACATTACGGCCGGATTGTCCGCCCGGAGGAATTCCAAGGCAAACCTTCCCGCGCCGTAGAGCACGAAGTAGAGGAGAAAGACCTGGCCGTTATATTTCTTCCTGGACAGCGCACACGAGAGCGCGATAAAGATGCCGAGATCCATGAGCGTCTCATAAAGCTGCGCGGGATGAACGGGAAGCGTGCAGGCGCTCCCCGGACGTATGATACCAGCCTCATAAAGCTGGTATGAATAGGCGGGGCTCCCCTCGGGGAACGTCACCGCAAAAGGCAAGTCGCTCACCCTGCCGAAACAGCAGCCGTTGAAAAAACAACCGATCCTCCCTATGGCCTGCCCGAGCGAAACCGATGGGATGAGCAGGTCGAAACCCTCGGCGACGCCCAGCCGCCGCTTCTTAAGATAAACCGCGCCTGCGACGACCGCTCCGATGAAGCCCCCATAGTATGACAGCCCCCCCTTCCAGACCATAAACACCTCCCAGGGGGCGGACGCAAACTCCCACGGGCTTTCAAGGACGTAGAAAAGTCGCGAACCGATAAGCGAGGCGATCATTGCGCACAGGCATGTGTCATACGCGTTCTCCGCGCCCCAGCCGAACCTCCTGGCCCTCGCGGCAGCGGTGGCGATGGCCGCCAGGAATGCGATAGCGATACACAGCCCGTAGGAATAGATCGTAAACGGTCCGAATTGAATGATGATGGGATGCATGTACCTCGATGAGCGCGGTAGCGCGTCATCCTCCTCCCGTTGCGCCAGCCTCAGCCCTCACCGTAAGAATGTAGAGGAGCATGAATACGCCCACGCTGATCGCCGCGTCCGCGACGTTGAATGCCGGCCAATGCCAACTCCCCCAATAGACGTCGAGCCAATCGGTGACACAGCCCTCTTTATCCAACAACATGCGGTCCATGAGATTACCCACCGCGCCGCCGAGCACCAGGCCTACCGCGATCTTGCATCCGTTTCGCTTAGGCGCATAACCCCGGTAGAAATACGCGATCGCCGCGATGGTGACGAGAGAGAGGAAGACAAAGAGGCACTGCTGCTGGGGAAAAATGCCGAACGCCCCCCCCATGTTCCTGACGTACGTGAGGTTGAAAAATTTCTGGAACACCACCACCGTTTCCGCTTCGGGGATGGCAGCCCTGACCCAATACTTGCTCAACTGGTCAAGGACGAAAACGCTTAAGGCGGTCAGGATTGTTGCCATTCAGGGTTTCTCCCCTCCGTCTCTTCCGCCGCCTTGCAGGCGATGCACAACCTCGCCCAGGGGACGGCCTTCAGCCGCTCCATCTTTATCGACCGACCGCACGCTTCACATAGCCCGTAGCTCTTTTCCTCGATGCGCCTTAGGGCAAGATCGATCAGATAAACGATATCCCCCTCCGTGGTGGCTACCGCAAGCCCGAATTCCTTGTCGTAGGTATCGGTCCCCATGTCCGCCATGTGCAGCGAGTACCCCGACAGATCGCCAGTCGAATCGCGCTGGGAGCTGCGAAGATGGGTCTCGCGGAGCGCCGCGACGTCCCCCATGATCCTCTCCTTGTGATCGATGAGAAGATCCCTGAATTTCTTGAGGGTCGCCGTGGAGAGCGGCGTTTTTATCTTACCCCTCGGCCGCTTTGTCGCACCCTTCTGTTTCGCGTCCACCGCGCCGGTTTTCCTCTTCACCGATGCCTTAGATTGCGCCCCTTTTGCCTTTCCCATCGCATTTCCTCCTCTCACCGATCGCGTCCTTCCACTACCTGCACGCACCTCCGACAGATTACGGGATGATCTTCGGACTCCCCGACACTAACGGAATATTTCCAGCACCGGACGCACTTCTCGCCCTTCGCGCGCGCCACGCGCACTTCGCGCGTCTTCTCGCTTCCCGTAGCAGCGGCCTTTTCAAGCACAACCTGAGATACGATAAAAAGATCGGCAAGCAGCTCCCCCTTCTTCCCGAGAAAACCGAGCTCCTCCTCGTCGGAACAGGCGATCGTCACCTCCGCCTCGAGCGCGTTCCCGATCATGTTTCCCTGACGCGCGACCTCAAGGGCCTTCGACACCTCTCTTCTCACGTCGAGCAGACGCTCCCATTCCGCATCGAGCGATTCGTCTACGAGCTCTTCGTCCGGGACCGGCCAATCGGCCAGATGCACGCTCTCGCGCCGATCGCCCGCCCACGGCGCCGCCTGCCACGCCTCCTCCGCCGTGAATGCGAGTATCGGGGCGGACAGTTTCACCAACGCGTCGAAAATATGGCAGATGGCGGTCTGGGCCGACCGGCGCTGCGCCGACCGGCCCCCCCGCGTGTAAAGTCGGTCCTTGATGACGTCCAGATAGAGGCTGCTCAACTCGACCGCGCAGAAGTTATGGAGCCTGTGATACGCCTCGCAGAAATCGTATCTTTCGTAAGCGGCGGTCACCTCGCTCAACATCCGCTGCGTCCGGCTGAGGATCCAGCGGTCGATCTCCCCCATCCGGTCCCTCGGCACGGCGTCTCTCTCAGGGGAGAAATCACAGAGATTCCCGAGGATGAACCTGAAGGTGTTGCGGATTCTTCTGTAGGCGTCGACGAGCTTTTCGATGATCTCATTAGAGATGCGCATATCTACGGAGTAGTCGACCGACGCGGCCCAGAGGCGCAGGATGTCGGCCCCGTACTGTTCCATGACGCGCTGGGGCGCGATCACGTTCCCCGCCGATTTGGACATCTTCTTCCCCTCGCCGTCGGTCACAAAACCGTGCGTGAGGACGCTCGCGAACGGCGCGACGCCCTTCAGCGCGACGGAGGTGAGGAGCGATGTCTGGAACCAACCGCGGTGCTGGTCGCTCCCCTCAAGGTAGAGCGCTGAGGGGCACCCAAGCTCGGGCCGTCTGGCGAGCACGGCCTGATGGCTGATGCCGGAGTCGAACCAGACGTCGATAATGTCCTCTTCCTTGCGAAACTCCCCGTTGCCGCAAGCGGGGCAAACGGTCCCGTCGGGGATGAAGAATGACGCCTGCTCCTCGAACCAGACGTCGGCGTTCCGCTCCGCGATCGCATCCTTGATGCGTCCGAGAATGCCTTCGTCGAGAAACGGCTCTCCGCATTTCGCGCAATACATCATGGGGATCGGCACACCCCAATATCTCTGGCGGGAGAGGCACCAGTCGGGGCGCTGTTCGAGCATGCTGCCGATCCTGTTCCGGCTGCGCTCGGGGATCCATCTCACGTTCCCGACCAGTGAAAGAGCGCGCTTACGCAAATCTTTGCGGTCGACACCCATAAACCATTGCGTGGTCGCCCTGAAGATCACCGGCTTCCGGCAACGCCAGCAATGCGGATATGAGTGGACGATGTCCCGCGTCGCTACGAGGGCGCCCCGTTCGTCCAGCAGCTTTATTATCCCCGCATTCGCCTCTTCTACCTTGAGGCCTTTGAACTGCCCGGCGTCTTTTGTAAACTCTCCCCTCTCGTTCACGGGGGCGTACACCTCAAGCCCGTACGCGCGCCCGATCTGATAATCCTCCTCGCCATGGCCCGGCGCGATGTGTACGCAACCGCTCCCCTGATCAAGCGTCACGTGCGGGGAAAGGACCACGGGGGATTCCCGTTTGACAAACGGATGTAAGGTTATCACTCCCTCGAGCGCACCACCCTTGCAGGAGCCGAGAATACGGTACTGCTCCTCACCCAGCTCCTTTGCAACGCGGTCGAGCAGCTCGCGGGCAAGGACCAATGTGCGCCCTTTAAAGCCGACCGCGACATACTCGAATTCGGACCTGACGGCGACGGCCATGTTCGCCGGCAGCGTCCAAGGGGTGGTGGTCCAGATGAGTAACGCCGCTTCCTTCAGACCGGGGAACGCCTTTTCAAGACCCGATCGCACAGCGAAGCTAACGAAGATCGACGGAGACGTATGATCGCCGTACTCGACCTCAGCCTCGGCGAGCGCGGTCTCGCAGGTTGGGCACCAGTGGATCGGCTTCAACCCACGGTAGATGTAGCCATCCAGGTACAGCTTCCCGAAGCATTCGACGATCGTGGCCTGATAATCGGGATTGAGGGTGAGATAGGGATTGTCCCAATCGCCGAAGACGCCGAGCCGCTTGAACTGCTCTTTCTGGATCGCGACGTACTTCAGGGCGTACTCGCGCGCCTTTTTTCGAAACTCCGTCCGGCTGATCTTGTGCTTGCTGATCTTGAGCTCTTTGAAAAGCTGATGTTCCACGGGAAGGCCGTGGCAATCCCAGCCGGGGACGAACGGCGCGCAAAAACCCCGCATCGTTTTATACTTGATAACGATGTCTTTAAGTATCTTGTTGAGCGCCTGCCCCACGTGGATTTCGCCGTTCGCATAGGGAGGCCCGTCATGGAGGAGGAATTTCTCCCTCCCCTTCCGCTTGGAGCAGAACGCGTTGTAGATGTCATCCCTTACCCAACGATCGAGTGTGAGCGGCTCCCTCGAGCTTAAGGAGGCTTTCATGGGAAAACTCGTCCTGGGCAGGTTGAGGGTGGCTTTGTAATCGACTTTTCCCATAACTTATTCCCGTTGAATAAAAACCGACTGGAGGATAGTCCAAGGGTTCCCCAGCCGGCTTAAGGCAATACGATATCAGGTGTGTGAGGCAGAATCAATAGAAAAGCGTGCGTATCTTTATGCTAAATTTTACCACTGGGAGGGGGAAATGGTAATGATTACCGCAGATTTACACGGATTAGCACACCCCACAGGGGCCCCCTCGAGGGAGAACACGGAGAGGAGCAATGACGGACTACAGAATATCCAACAACTCTTCCCTCTTCACCCCCCTTATGGCGAGAAGCTTGTCTCTCGAATGCTCGCCTGAAACGATGGAGACATCGGACCTTTTCAAACCTAGTTTCTCTGCAATGAACTCCACAACGGCGCGGTTCGCCTTGCCTTTCTCCGGCGCGGCAGCCACCCTGATCTTCAAAGCCCCGCCGTGTTCTCCCACGATCGCATCCGCCGACGCCTTCGGCTGCACTTTTACCCTGATAAGCAGCTCCCCTCCCCGCTCCTTTATCTCTATCGAGAGCCGCTTGCTTTCACGTGTTCCAACTCCCGGCCCTGTACTAAGCGCTTTGGGATTTGGGATTTGTCCTTCTGAGGCGGATCCGCCTTGGGCGGAGGATTTGGGATTTTTCATTGGGATTTGCCTGCCCGCAACGCTCTCGCTTGCGAGGCGGGCGGGGGATTTGCCCCACCATGCGGCGGGGCAGCCCGCCTTTATGGCGGGCTGGGATTTAATCATCCTTCCCTACTCAACTCCCCCGCCCTCTCGCACGCCGCCTTGATCGCATCCACAATCGCTTTTTTCACCTTGCGATCTTCCAAAACCTTTATCGCCGCCGCCGTCGTCCCGCCGGGAGAGGTCACTCGCTTACGCAGCTCTTCCGGCGCCTGGGCGGATGTCTCCACCAGCCTGACGGCGCCGCGCATCGTCTGGATCGCTATTGCCAATGCCTGCTCCGGATGAAAACCAAGCTGCTCCCCCGCCGCCGCCATGGCTTCAAGGAAATAATATACGTAGGCGGGCCCGCTCCCGGAGAGGGCGGTGGCGGCATTCATCAGCTCTTCTCCGACCTCAATCTCCTTCCCCATCGCCCTGAGGATAAGTTTTACACGCTCGATATCCGGATCCTCCACTTGTCTTCCGCGCGCCCAGAGGGAGATACCCTCACCGATCAGTGCCGGGGTATTCGGCATGACCCTGATCACCGCCGCTTCCCCTCGGAGAGCCGCTTCGATCTTCGCAATGGTGACCCCCGCGGCGATGGAGAGTATCAGCTTCCCAGCCATATCAAGGTTGGAGAGCTCGCCAAGAACCTCGGACATGTTCTGCGGTTTGACCGCGATAATGATGAGGCCGCTCGAACCCACGCATTTGGCATTAGCCTCCACCGCGCTGATGCCGAAGATGTCCCTCAGATGCTTGATGCGTTCCTTCCTCAGATCGCTCACGCATATGTCCGACGCGAGACACAACCTGCCGTTGAGGAGGCCGTGGATGAACGCCTCGGCCATGTTGCCACCGCCGATGAATCCTATTTTTTTATCGAATGCATGAGCCATAACGCATCCCTCCCTGCAAAATCCCAAATCCCAAATCCCAATGTTAGCGGTAAGCTAAAGATGTTTCTTTAGTACCTGATTTACCTGATTATCCTTAAAAATAAGCCATAAACTATAAGCTGTAAGCTTACGGCTGTTAGTACCTTTGACCATCAGCGTTTATCCGTGTTCATCTGTGGCTAAATCTTCCGGCCATTGAAATCAAATCCCGAATATCGCCGTCCCTATGCGCACGATCGTCGCGCCCTCTTCCACCGCCGCCTCAAAATCCTGCGTCATCCCCATCGAGAGCCGGCCCATCGTGACGCCGGGAAACGCCTGCCTCATGACTTCCGATGCGAGCCCCTTTAGACGCCTAAAAATCGGTCGCGATTTTTCCTTGTCGTCGGCGAGCGGCGACATGGTCATGAGACCTTCTACGCGGACGGCTTTCATCCGTGAAATCTTCTCCAGAAGCGGATAAACATCCGGAGGCCCCACGCCGAACTTGCTCTCTTCACCGGAGACGTTCACCTCCAGCAGGACGGGCACAACCATCCCCATCCGCTCCCCAAACCTCTCGATCTCTTCCGCCAATCTCAGGCTGTCCACCGAATGAATCATATCAAAAATCCGCAGGGCCTCTTTCACCTTGTTCCGCTGGAGGTGGCCGATCATGTGCATCTGCACGCGCCCCCTCAAGTGCGAATGCTTTTCCTCCGCCTCCTGAACCCTGTTCTCACCCACGATCCTCACGCCGGCACGGATCGCCTCGTCTATCTCGGCGAGGGAGCGCCCCTTCGTCGAGGCGAGGAGCGTCACCTCGTCGGGCTGCCTCCCCACGCGCCGCGCCGCAGCGGCGATGCGTTCACGCACCTTTGAGCAGTTGTCGGCGATCGTACCCATGGCTTGCATACCCATTGTACAACAAAACCTATTATGCCCGGATACATCAATATAAACCCGAAACTCTAAAAACAAACTCGGAATCCAAAACTGATGAAAATCTGTCAGGCTTGGGTTCATTTGTCATTTGCCTGCCCGACGGAGCCTTGGCGTAGTCGGGGGATTTCTCATTCCTGCTGTGGTTGGTGAACAAGTCAAGTCCGATCCTTCGGCTTTCTGCTTTAAACCTTCGACCGTAGCAACCATCATCCCCGCAAGCATCCTGCCGCAATTCCCCCTCTCTTTCCTATAGGAAAAGAAATGCTCCGGGTGACAGGCTGTGCACAACCTGGGATTGCTCACGTTATTAATACCGAGGATTCGAAATTCCTCCTCGATGCTTTTCCAGAGATCGACCGGATAACAGCATGGCCCGATGGAGGGGCTTATGGCAACCGCGCAATCCGCCGGCGACGTGCCGAAGCCCCGCGCCATCTTCGCCACGCATGCCGTGACAACGCGCTTCTCGCTCCCCTTCCTCCCGGAGTGTACCAGCGCAATCACCCTTTTCTCGACGTCTGCGATGTAGACTATGGGGCAATCGGCGCCGAAGGCGACGAGACACACACCGGGCTCCCCACAGATTAGGGCGTCGACTTCAGGCATTTCGACCAAATCGTTATGGGTAGCTCCGGCAATCGTTGCGGCACCAGCTCCATGGACCTGCTCTCCCCATATCACCGCTCTCGCCGAAGGGAAATATCGCCTTTTTAGCTTCCGGCACGCTTCAATCCTTCCCTCAGCCTCTCCCATAAACTGCCTCGTGGTGAAGCAATGCCGGATCCAGCCGATCGTCTGAAACGGCGTGAACTCAAAATATTCACCATGATTGATCATGCACTTACCTCAATGTTCTCGTCCACATACCCCGCAAGTAAAGCATTCGCCGGGGATACATGGCGGAGTCGATCCTCCCCGTATATACTTTTGATATTCGGCCCAGAGATACTCCCGGTTGACGCCGGCGCCGATATGCTCCCACGGGAACGGTTCACGCTCACCCCGCCGGTGCAACGCGTGCCGCTCGACGGCGGAGCGCGGCAGCGTTCCGGCGACGAGATGGCGCGTCAACGTCCTGTCCCCCCTGGAGAGCGCCGCTTCCACCATCGCCCCCTTGATGCTATGGCCGCTCATGCGGACCGCTGGGATCTTTGCAATCGATTTCTTCAGCATGTAATATTTATTCCCCAGCTCGCGCTCCCCCTGCATTTCCGCCCACTGGAGCGGGGTTCTCGCCTTGGGGATGAGCGGGCCCACGCTGACGCGCACGGCGATCCGCGAGGCAACGCTACTAATCTCTTCAACGATTGCCTCCCGATCTGCCGTCGTTTCTCCTTCAATCCCAAGCAAATAGTAGAGCTTGAGCTCTTTCAACCCCGCGTCCCTGGCGCATTTCGCAAAACGCAACAGATCCCCTGCGTTAATTTCCTTGTTGATCCGCCGCTGCAAGCGCTCCATGGGGGTCTCCGGCGCGACGGTCAGGCTCCTAAGGCCACCTTGCACGAGGATGCCCAGCAACCGGTCTCCGACCTGGCCCGGCCGCACGCTCGATATCGAGATTCGTCCGCCCCTCTTTACGATTTCAGCACAGACCTCTTCCAGATCGGGGTGATCGGTTAGCGAGGGGCCGAGGAGGGCGATACCGCTTCCGGAAGCGAGGGACCGTGACACCGCTTCCATTATTACGGTCCCCTTCCTGAACCGGGGGGGACGGTACGCATAGCCAGCGACACAGAACCGGCACTGCCTGCCGCAGCCGCGCATCATCTCAATGATTGCCTTCTCACCAAAATCGGTTTCGGGGGTAATGATAGGAGCAAGAGCGGGCAGGCCGTCCAGTTCCCTTACCCATCGCCTCTCGAGACCGGGGAGTCCCGATCGCCTTTCCTCCACGGCCAGGAGCCGCCCGTTATTCCCGTAGTGCGGCTCGTACATCCTGGGCACGTATACTCCGGGGATCTCGGCGAGCGCTTCCAAGAGGGCCTCCCGCCCATCGCCGCCGCTTGCCGCGATTCGTCGGAAGAGCTCCGCGGAAACGGCCTCAGCCTCACCCAGCACGAATAGATCAAAGATATCGGCGATCGGTTCGGGGTTAAGCCACGCACAAACGCCTCCGCCAAGGACGAGAGGATATCGCTCGTCCCGCTCCCGCGCGTCGAGGGGCATCCCGGCGCGACGCAGAATTTCGATCACGTTAAAATAATCCTGCTCGGAGGAGAGGGAAAACCCCACGCAATCAAAGTCCCTGAGGGGCCTGAGGCTCTCCACGGTATATGTCTGGCTCCCCGGCATTAAAAATCCGCGCTCGCACCGAACGCCGGGCAGCGCATTTAAGAACCCATACACGAGCTGGAATCCCAGGCTGCTCATACCCACATAGTAGGAATTCGGATAGACGAGGGCAATGGAGCACTCAGCCGGTTGTTTATCGATGGCGCCGCGCTCTAAGGACCTGAGACGCTTTAATTCACGAATTACCGCATAGTTCATAGGGGAGCGCACCTGTTTTTCTTCGATCGAAAAGACAGGTTTATAAGGTGCATGCACTGAATTATACAACATGAGATCGGAGGGGAGGACGATTTAAATCCAAAATCTAAAATCCAAAAGTTTGAGGCGGGCAGGCGTGGGAACAAAAGCTCGACAACTGGATAGCCCGATAGCTCTCCAGACGGGATCAATCCGCTCCGAGGATCTTACGCGACTCATCAAGGTAGATTCCCTGGAGATTCATCTTGAGGCTCTCCCGATTGGGCGAATGGTTCATCGCGGACCGCTCCGTAACCACCGATGACTTGACCAGATCGACCAGCGACTGGTTGAAGGTCTGCATCCCCTCATCCCGCCCGTCCTGAATGGCATCGGTCAGCTTTTCGATCTTGTTTTCGCGGATGAACTTGCGCACGGTGGGGGTGCCGAGCATGATCTCGACGGCGGGGACCATCCCGGTCCCGTCGCAGCGAGGCAGCAATCGCTGGCAAATGACCGCCACGAGATTTGCCGCGAGCTGGATCCGCACCTGCTCCCGGTCGGCCGGCGGGAAGAAATCCATCACCCGTAGCATTGCCTGCGCCGCATCCGGCGAGTGGAGGGTCGTCATCACGAGGCGGCCCACGTCGGCGGCGTAGAGCACCGCCGCGAAACTTTCGCGGTCACGCATCTCGCCGACCATGATGATGTCGGGGTCTTCCCGCATGACGTGCCGCAGCGCCGCCTCAAAGGTCCTTGTGTCCATGCCCACCTCGCGCTGGTCGATCACCGATTTATTGTCGGCATGGATATATTCGATCGGATCCTCGATGGCGACGATGTGCCGGCGCACGTTACCGTTGATGAAGTCGATTATGGAAGCGAGCGTTGTGGATTTCCCGCAGCCCGTCGCGCCGCTCACGATGATGATGCCTCTCTCGGCAAGCGCGATCTTCTCGATCACCGGTGGCAGCCCCAATTCTTTGAAGCCCGGGATCCCGGTCCGTACGTGTCTCATAACCACCCCGACCATGCCCCTCTGCCGGAATACGTTGGTGCGGAAACGTCCGATGCCATCGCTCAAGTAGGCGATGTCGAGATCTCCCCTGTTCTGGAAAATCTCCCACTGTTTTTCGCTCACGAGGGACCGCGCCATTTGCTCCACCTCAGCCTGCGTCAACACGGGGCCTTCCATGTCGACGAGCCCGGTGTTCAGGCGCAGGATGGGCCGGCGCCCCGCTTTTAAATGGAGATCGGATCCCCCGCAAGCCACCACCCGCCGTAAAAGATCCTCTAAAACGATCATTCCCCTCCCCCCATCGGGTAGGAGGCGGGATTACTCCCGCCGTCCTCCCACACCACCGGGCGTACG
>CAYWRA010000088.1:1681-11157 GCA_964460305.1 uncultured bacterium | reverse complement strand
AAATCACATCACCTCAATTGTGTGCCTATACACCCCATAACTGTCCCATTACGCCACGAACGTTCCTGCACCTGATTCCTCTGATTTTCCCTGATATTCAGGGACAATCAGGATAATCGGGTAAATACTGTTACAGGCCCCATATCCTGGGGATTGTGCCTAAAAAAGAAACACCCGGTGGGCCGGGTGTTTCTTTACTGATTAAATACGTGCGAAGATTGCAGAGACTATTAATTCGCCGCTTTCTTCTCTTCTTTCGATGACGTAGCCTTCTCTTCCATCGGCTTGTACATGTCGTACTCTTCGAGCGTTACCGTGCCGTCACCGTTGCTGTCCCATTTCTGGAAGACGGATTTTGTGAGGCCGAGCTCGGGATACGCGGCGACATATGCATCGTACTCCGTTATCGTGAGCTTCGCATCACCGTTGGTGTCCATCTTCTTGAAATCCGGCTTTGCCGCGGTTTTCTCGGCGGCGCTGCCGCTGGCAACCCATATCAATGCCGCGGAGCATGCTGCGAGCGCTACCACCTTCGTGAACCTGGTACTCACTGCTACCCTCCTTTTGCTGAGACCAGCCTTGGCCCTTTTCTGCCGTGCCACACTGGCACGCGAGATAAGCCAAATGACCGGTCAAACAACCACCATGATAACTCTCTACGAAAGAGAATACAACAGCAATTGTAGACGTTTGCAAAACGCGCCGGCCTCGGTAGGGTAGCCCCCTCCCCGCCCCCGCTGGGGGGTGAGGAGGGTTGATGACTATCCTGGAACGGAAGGGTTACGACGTTTTGTGCAATAAGCTGTGGTAAAGGTTGTATGGACTTGAATTGACGCACTTACCGTCCGACGAATATCTCCACAACGCTCTTCTAAAGAACGAATTACATAAAACGTCTGCGAATGCTCACTCGACGACAGTCACCGTCTCCGTGACAATCTGGCTTCCCAGCGGCTCGTAACTTACTGGAGGGCCATAGCATGGGACGGAATAATACGATGGATAAGAATATGCCGGCGCGGGATAATACTGGGGATAGCCATATCCCGCATACCCATCCGAGTTTTGGGCGGTTTCATGGATGGCATATGCCGCCAACCCCGCATTAATGGCCGAGTTGACAATGTAGGGCGCCTGCCATCCCGGACCGTACCATCCCCAGCCGCCATAATATCTTGGCCATCCAGGACCCCGGTAACCATGGTAGCCTTGCCAGCCGCCGTGATAACCGCCCCAACCGTGTCGTGGGCCTCCCCATCCGCCGCAATAATCCCGGCTCCATCCACCACCATGCCTCGGCTCGGCAGCCGCTATTCCTGCTCCGACCAGCATTCCGAGCCCCAACGCCACAACTAAAGTCTTTCGCATAATGTACCTCCTTTCTCACCCTTACATGAAAGCATAATGTGTGCCATTGTATCAGCAGTATCCACAAAAGGGGTTATTGTCACAATGCACTTCATTGCAAGGTATTGCAGGCGCAATTTTGGAGATGCCTGCTCGGGGCTCGGTGTTACAACTGCCTTTCCTGTTCCAAATTGTGGCACGGGAGAGACGGATTGGAGCATTGGACGGGATTATGCATGAACGAGGAACCGCGGCAAAACCAGGTTAGTAGTTCACCGCGGAGCATTTGTGCTTTGTGAGGGCTTAATTCTTAGTACTTAATCCTTACTACTATTATCCTCGTTGGGGTTTGGGATTTATCCTGCGGTGCCGCCGGGTGTTTCGATTCCCGGGCCTGGGTCGTTTGATATACTCTCTGCCTGTTCGGCCGGGCGGTGTTGCAGTTGGGTATCCGCGGGGGTATGATTTTCTCCGGAGTGACGGCGGCCGTATCCCCTCCCACGCCTGCGATGGGCCTGCCCGCCGGTTGTTGGGCGGGGCCTGTGCGTCGAATCCGGCGAGGAGGTTGGTGAGGCAGGGACCCGCACCATATCCTCCGTCACGGGGGTGCAAGCGATCTTGCTTCCCAGGAGCTTCTCCAGGGCGGGAATCACGAAGGCGCCATACTCGTCCACGAACGCCAACGATTTCCCTTTTTCGCCCGCTCTTCCGGTGCGGCCGACCCGGTGAACGTAATCCTCGGGGTCCTGCGGCAAATCGTAGTTGATGACGTGGCTCACGGACTCCACGTGGATCCCGCGCGCGGCGACGTCGGTGGCGACGAGAACGGGGGTAGCGCCGCTGCGGAAGCGTTCGAGTATTCTCAGGCGCTTTTCCTGGGGAACGTCGCCCGTGAGCAGGCCGCAGTGGATGCCGTAATGCGTGAGGCGCCGGGCGATCCTCAGGCAGCCGTCCCTTCGATTGCAGAAGACCAGGATCCTGCTGGCATCATCATGGCCGATGATCCAGCAGAGCAGCGCGAACTTCTCGTCGACGGCGACGGAATAAAACCGTTGGTCGATGAGCCCGGTCACCAACTGCGCTGGCTCCGATTCGACCGTCACCGGATCCACCAGCCAGCGATCGACGAGCCGCACAATGTTAGGCGTGAGCGTGGCGCTGAAGAACATCGTCTGCCGCTTTCCCGCCGGCGGGAGCTTCGACACGATGCGCCTGACGTCGGGAATGAATCCCATGTCGAGCATCCGATCGGCCTCGTCGATGACCAGTATCTCCGTCTTGGATAGATTAAGGTGGCCGCTGCGGGAATAATCTATGATGCGACCCGGCGTGCCAACGAGGATGTCGATAGGCCTCTTAAGGGCGTCCCGCTGTTCGTGGTATCCCATACCGCCAAATAGGACTAGGTGGTTGAGCCCGCAATACTTGCTGATCGCCTCAGCGTCCTTGTAGATCTGGATGGCCAGCTCGCGCGTCGGCGCCAGAACCAGGGCCCGGCAGGTTCCGGGCGCCCGCGTCGCCGATGGTCGCCGCATGATATGCGTGAGCGCGGATGCTAGAAAAGCGGCGGTTTTCCCCGTTCCGGTTTGCGCCTTCCCGGTGACGTCTTTTCCGGCGAGGAGGTGCGGGAGACACAATTGCTGGATGGGCGTGCAATATTCGAACTGTAGATCCTGGATGCCGCAGAGGACCTCCTTCGTAATGTCCAGGTCGGTGAAGCGGGTTTTCCCCTCCGCAGGTGGAACGGGGATGAGAGGCGGCAGCGGCGGTATTACCTTTCTGTGCTGAGGGCGGCCGCCTCGGACCTGGCCCTGCCGTTCCTCTGCCGGATGCGGAGGCGCAGGGTGTTGGATGGGTTTTTCCTGACTGCCTTTTAGTTCCGGGCTGATGAATGGTTGTCCGCCCGCCGCGTGGAGAGGGATGGATTGCTGGACGGGCTGGCTGGCAGCCTGCTGAACGGGACCGCGAGAAGGCCGTGGGGCCGGCCGCCGGTCGGGTGTCCGCATCGGCTGACGGCCGTCGGGACGCTGGCGTGGATGATGGCCTGGCCGCCCGGATGCCCTGCCCCGTTGATCCCTCCTGTAGGGGTGCGGATGCGACCGCATGGACCTCCCCCTGGATGGGGGGGCGCCGCGATGGCGCTGTTCCTGTGGCGGATGCGGAGCGGTCCCCGAAGGGGTGATTATCTCCTTATCCTGCCGGGATGATCTCACGTAGGGGTGGGCAAAGTCCCCCGACTTCGCCCGTCCGGTCACGGTATCCAATATCTTTCTGAACAGTGACTTCAATGTGTTCGCACCTCCATTACGTTTGTCAGATTCCGAAAAGGCCTGTCACGCCGCGGTGGAGAGATCTTGCCTTTGCAAAAGGAGAGGCTTTATCCTCGCCAGCAGAAATCCCATGGGTGACGATTGTAACAAAGTTGCGGGGCATGGACGAAACAATATTCTTTGTGGGTGCGGGAAAACCACGGAATCCCCTTCGGAGCGCGTCTATCTGTGAAAATCTGTGGTAAATTCGGCTCATGTCGGCAAGGTGGAAGTAAGTCAGGGGAAAGGGGAGCGGGACACTTGCTATATTGCGGCCGCAGTGTCATACTTTCCAATAAAATGTGTGCCACAAATGAGGAGGGTGGTCATGAAAAAGTTACTCCATATTATTGCCACGCCCAGGGGGGGGGAATCACGGACGCTGCGGGTCACCGGGTCATTTCTTGAAGCGTTCCGCGAGCGCCATCCGGATTGGGTTATTGAGGACCTCGATCTCCATAAGGAGTCGTTGCCGTCTCTCACCGTGAAACGCGTCGACGGAAAATACGTCCTACTCGGGGGGAGGGACCTCTCTGGCGAGTTGAAGGAGGCATGGCGGGATATCGTCGCGCATATAGAGAGGTTCATGTCCGCCGACGCCTATCTCATCAGCACGCCCATGTGGAATTTCAGCATTCCCTACGTCCTGAAACAATACATCGACATTATCGTGCAACCGAAATATCTCTTCCGCTACACCGAGAGCGGCGTCGAGGGTCTGGTGAAAGATAAAAAGATGGTCATTATCACCAGTAGGGGCGGCGACTACTCCTCTCCCGAGGCCCGGCGCTCCGATTTCCAGGAGCCATACCTGCGCTTCATATTTGGCTTTGTCGGGATCGCGGATATTTCTTTTATCATAGCCCAGCCGATGGACATGGGCCCCGAGGCCCAGCAAGCCGCTCTTCTCCAGGCGCGGAAGGACGCGCAGAGTTTGGCCCTGTCGCTGTAATAATTAGGCATCCCCCCCACACACAGATGGTGAATAGATCAGGCTAAAAATCCATCTCACCGCATTGTAGCGCTTGAGCATAAGGTTATCTGTTTGATAATATGAGGTAGTTATGGGTGGCGCCGGCGTTAATCGGTTTCAATGCCGATGTAGCTCAACCGGCAGAGCAGCTGATTTGTAATCAGCAGGTTATCGGTTCGACTCCGATCATCGGCTCCAGACATATAGATAAAGGTGTAAGGTTTAAAGTGTAAAGATACGATGGGGTTTTACACTTTATACCATTGAACGTTGGGCTGTAGTTGGGGCAGGTACCCAAGTGGCCAAAGGGGGCAGACTGTAAATCTGCTGGCTTTGCCTTCGAAGGTTCGAATCCTTCCCTGCCCACCAGCACTACGGCCGAACGTTGAAAGTGGAAAGCAGCACCCGCGCTGCAGTGATAAGAGTTAACTAATACGGGTAGAGATAGTGGAGGAAAAAGAAAGGGCGACGGTCGGAAGATCGCTGCCTTTTTTATTGGACGGTGAAGGAGTTGCCGTAGTCTATTTCGAGGATTGTCTTTCCGTCCAGCACTGCCGCGACGAATTGGTATGTCCCCTTGGGCCAATCGGCGGGGATCGTAACGCTTAAGATGGCGCTCATCTCGGTACTAAACGGGAAATCGTTCACGAGGCGTTTTGCCGACTCGATTGTTCCGAGGGCGGCAAATCCTTTTCCAGGCCCCTTGTAGCACTGGACGCTGCCATCGGGGCGGATGAGCCCGAGTACTATCGCCACGGAGCCCTGGCCGTCGGGTATGATTTCCCAGTGAAGATCGACGGGGGCCCCTGCCTCAACAGTCGCATTTTCCACCGAGAGGTGAAGCCCCTGTTTTTTGGGAACAGGCGTCTCCGAGGATGCCGCCGCACAGCAGAGACCGAATGCGCCGATTATGGCGATGTTCCATAACCATCTTGCTTTCATCCGCCACCCCCCTGATTTTCCAAAAAATCATAGCATAGAGAGCGGTTATTTACAAGTCCACAAATCGGTTCGGGGGCGGGGCGGTGATGTAGATTAAAGTGTGGGCTTTTGAGGGAGAGCTTCCCTGCCCCCCCCTCGGGGGGCAGGGAGGAATGTCTCTCGAGAAGGGGGTATACAGGAATCCAAAAATAGGGCATTTCATTTAGCCTGATCTATTCACCAACCACCGATGGCATACTCCAACTTTTTTCTAACCACTGAAGACACTGAAGTCACTGAAAAGACCTTCTTTTTTGTTTCAGTGCATTCAGTGCTCTCAGTGGTTTAAACTTCAGGCTGTTTGTCCATCCGTGTAATCCGTGAAATCCGTGGATTCTGGTAGTTCCCTGTCAGTTCCATCGGCTGAATCGGTGGTTGCTTTTTATCGTTCATGAATAATCCAGGTTAGCGAGCAGAACCGAATTATTTGTCTTGACAGCCTGAACTGCTTTGGTACACTATACTCTAAGATTAGAGTATAGCTTGGTGTATAGGTTGCGTAATCTATGAGCCGTGAGCGAATTACTCGTCTCACGGCTTTTTTGTAGCCTGGCTGATTCTGATCAGGGCGGTTGCGGCACGATTCATTAGAGTGGCGCCGTATACACATAGGAGCCGCCCCCGAGCCAGAGTAAGGAGTTTATTCACATGGCTAGAGGCAAAGTTAAGTGGTTCGACGAGCGGAAGGGCTTTGGTTTCATCACCCCGGAGAGCGGTGAGGACCTTTTCGTGCATCACAGTTCAATCCAGCAAGAGGGTTTCAAGACCCTTGAAGATGGCGAGGCTGTGGAGTTCGATGTCGCCCCCGGTCGAAAGGGCCAGCAGGCCGTCAATGTTAAGCGCCAGAGTGCTTAAGCGCGCATTGACCGAATGATTGCAAGCCCCGTCTTTCCATTGTGGAAGACGGGGCTTAGCATTTTATGTGGCGTTTTGTACAGCTTTTTACGCATCGGCCGATAGCCCCTAAGGGGTATGCCGCGCTTTCCTCACGTGGGTTGCCGATGCGGGAGCAGACATGAAAGTCGTCCTCATCGCACTGTTTCACTATGAAAATTTCGCGCTCAGGAGCCTCTTTTCGTACCTGCGCGCCAACGGGATCCAGGTCTCTTTCATCGGTTTCAAGCGCATGCGGCACAAGTCGACCAAGACCCTCAAGAACGACTTCATGGAGATGAACGATTATCATACCGAGGCCACGGAAGAGGACATCGGCGCGCTGCTTGCCCAACTGGAGAAGGAGAACCCATCCCTCATAGGTATAGGGGTGCAGTCATCGCACTTACCGGTCGCGCAGCGGATCACGAGGGCGATCAAGGCGAAATTCTCCACCCCCGTCATATGGGGGGGGACGCACCCGACGATCGACCCGGAGAATTGCATCGCCCACACGGACATGATATGCGTGGGAGAGGGTTTCGATCCCCTGCTCGAACTATCGCGCCGGATCGCCGAGGGTTCGCCATACGAAGACATCAAGAACCTGTGGATAAACAAGGCTGATGGGACCGTCAGGAACGAGAGGCGGCCCCTCCTGAACAACCTGGACGTCCTGCCCTTCGCGAGCTATGACGGCGAGCACAAGAGCTACATAGACGACGGTCGCCTCCAACCCGAGAGAAACATCGATTATTTCGGCTATGGCCTCACCGATGACCCGTTGAAGACCATCCACCAGACGATGACCTCGTTCGGTTGCCTGATGAACTGCTCGTTCTGCGTAAACGCCCTCACGCACGAGAAGTTCAGGCGCCGAAGCGTATCCCACGTGATCGACGAGCTCCTGGAAGCTAAGCGGAGGAACCCGGGGCTGAAAATGGTCTTTTTCTGGGACAACATTTTTCAGGTCAACAAGAAATGGTGTCTCGAATTCGCCAGAGAATACAGGGAAAAGGTGAACATTCCGTTCTTTGCCTACTCCCATCCCTCCTGCGTCGACGAGGAGACCCTCGTCGCCCTGAGGAAGGCCGGGTGGTGCGTGACGGTGATGGGAATACAGAGCGGCAGCCAGACCATTAGGAAGGACCTCTACAACAGGAAGGAAATGAACTCGCAGGTGATCAAGGCTGCGCGCAGGCTCGATGGATTGAGAGCGATCAAGCGCCCTGCCAGCGTGTTCAGGATTTATTACGACTACGTTAAGAATAACGTTCTCGAAAAAAAGGAAGACCTGCGGGAGAGCCTGGATCTCTTCCTGCAGCTCCCAAAGAATTTCATTTTTCAGGCCTTCAACCTGTCTTTTTTCCCGAACTACGTGCTCACCAAGACCTACCTCGCCAATGGATTCATAACCGAGAAGGACATCGAGGGGAACATCGGCACATCCGGCAGCAACTGGATCACCACTTTCGATTCGAGGAAAGAATACCATGGCTTCCTAAAAATGCACGAGTACTATTATCTGTTGTTCTCTCTCGCGCAATTCAGGATATTTCCTAATTTCCTGATACGGCAGATCGAAAAGAGGGAATTGTTTTTCAATCGCCTTCATACCCTCCACTGGATATGCAGGGTGGTTAGGGTCGTCGATCTTTATTCCAGCCCCGGCAATTACCGCTGGCTCTGGGCCATCTTGGGTATGGTGTCCCTAAGATCGAAGATCAAACATCGGGTCTGGGTGCGCCTCGGATAAGGGGTCGCATTTTTACATTTCTTTTACATTTCCATGACAATGCGATTTTAGAACGGTGCGATACTCGAAACGTGAAAACGGCTGTGACTATCTACGGATATGTGGTAAGATATTTCTCATACTAACGGAAGGGGGGGCAGGCTATGAAGCGGAGCTGCGTTGTGGTAGCTGTCGTAATGGTTTTACTCGCGTGGACGACGGTGGATTACCTCCAGGCATCCTATAGTTGGCCGATGTTTCAGAACAACGCCCAGCGGACGGGGAAGAGCAGCGAGGGCGGCCCTCTGGTTCCGACGATCAAGTGGAGTTATGACGCCGGTGCCGATGTTACTGCTTCACCTGTATTGGGCGCAAGCGATACGGTGTTCATCGGTTTCGGCATGATGGGTATGCTTTGTAGCATCGATTCCGCGGGTTCTTTCCTCTGGAGTTATAACTCGATCTACAGTAGCGGGACCTCGCCCGCGGTCGGCGCCGATAAAGTATGGGTAGTAAGCCCCGCCGACGGTAGTAGCCTATACGCCCTGGACTCCGAGACCGGATGGCTCTCGTGGAGCTATCTCACCGCAGGCGGTGTCTACTCCTCACCCGTGCTGAACGGGACCGACACGGTATACATCGGCTCCGGGGACAATAATCTCTACAGCATCGACTCGCTCGGGGCGCTATTGTGGAGCTATGCTACGGGATATACGATCCGGTCCGCGCCTGCGCTGAACACCAGCACCGACATCGTTTACATTGGCTCTTCTGACAACCGCCTCTACTGTATCGACGACAACACAGTCACCGGTTCGCCCGGCTCGCTCTTATGGAGCTACGAGACCGGCAATTGGATCGCTTCCGCACCCGCACTGAGTGGAACGGATGTGGTGTATGTCGGCACCTACGACAATAATATCTACAGCATCGACTCGCTCGGAGCGTTGCGGTGGAGCTATGCGACCGCACGCGATATGATGTCATCCATAGCTGTCAGTACCGATGTGGTGTACGTGGGTTCTCCGGATAATCACATCTATTGCATCAGCGACGAAGATGGCGCGTTAGTGTGGAGTTATGATACGGGGAGAGCCATCCTTTCGTCGCCCACGCTGAGCGGAACGGATACGGTATATTTCGGCTCATTTGACAATAATGTTTACAGCATCAACTCGGATGGAAGCCTGGAATGGACGTTCGCGACGGGCGGCGCTATCCAATCATTGGCGGCAATAAGCACTGACACAGTGTACGT
>CAYWRA010000088.1:0-1581 GCA_964460305.1 uncultured bacterium | reverse complement strand
GAGTGGCGGTGCAGGCGGGTAAGATGCCGCCGGTGAAGAAGCCGTCCGATTTGACTCCGACCACCCCGTATGTTATATATCTAGGTAAGAGCGCCGCGGTAGTCAACTGAGCGTGATTATTTGACCATCACATGTAGATGTACATGTCAACAAAAGGGGGAGTGCGGTGAAGCGAGTAGTGTGCATTGTTGCGATCTTGTTTTCCTGTGTTGGAACCGGTTACGTAGCGGCGCAATACAACTGGCCGATGTTTCAGAATAACGCCCAGCGGACGGGGAAGAGCGCTGAGGCAGGCCCTCTCGTCCCGGCGATCAAGTGGAGTTACAACGTGGGTGGCAACATCATTTCTTCGCCGGTATTGGGTGAAAACGATACTGTGTTTATCAATTCTTACGCGGGCATGCTCTATGGCATCGATTCCGCGGGCTCTTTTCTCTGGAGTTATGACGATGATTGCCGGACTGCGTCGTCGCCTGCGATTGGCGCCGACAAAATATGGGTGGGCGGCGGCGATAATAACATATATGCCCTGGATGCCCAGACCGGAGGGCTCTCATGGAGCTATCTCACCAGAGGCGCTATCTTCCCATCGCCAGCCTTGAATGGGACCGACACGGTTTATATCGGCTCCTTCGATCAGAATCTTTACAGCATCGATTCTCTCGGGGTGTTGTTGTGGAGCTATACCACGGGAAGTGTTGTCTGGGGCTCGCCGGCGCTGAGCACCGTCGACACCGTTTATGCAGGCTCTTATGACAACCGCATATATTGTATTGATGACAACACGATCAGCGGCTCACCCGGCTCGCTCCTGTGGAGCTACGAGACCGCCGGGCATTTCACTTCTGCGGCTGCGTTGGATGGAAAGGCCGCGGTATATATCGGCTCCGGCGATAATAATATCTACAGCATCGACTCGCTCGGGGTATTGCGGTGGAGCTATGCGACCGCACTCTCTATGGGTTCATCCATTGCGATCGGTTCCGGCAAGGTCTATGCGGGCGCTGGTGATAGCCACGTTTATTGCATCAGTGACGAAGACGGTTCGCTGGGCGCGCTCGTATGGAGTTATGAGACGGAGAATTATATCGGTTCCTCGCCTACGCTGAGCAGCGCCGATACTACATACATAGGTAGGCCATCTATCGGTTTATATGACAACAACATTTACAGCCTCAATTCGGACGGAAGCCTCGCATGGACATTCGCGACGTACGGGGGGCTCGATTTATCATCGGTGGCGATAAGCAGTGGCACGGTGTATGTGGGCTCATACGGTAACATACTCTACGCACTCACCGATCCTACGGAAACGCCTACCGAGACGCCGACCGAGACCCCGACAATCACGCCGACGCCGACCGAGACGCCGACGATAACACCCACCCCGACAGACACGCCGACGGCCACCCCAACCCCGACAAACACCCCGACAATTACGCCGACTCCTACAGAAACACCGACACGCACACCGACGCCGACGAGTACGCCTACGATAACGTCGACTCCCACAAATACACCTACGCAAACCACTACCCCGACCAACACGCCGACGAAAAACTCCACTACCAATACGCAGCC
>CAYWRA010000087.1:0-11198 GCA_964460305.1 uncultured bacterium | reverse complement strand
TGTTCGATATGCGCGCAGAGAAAAGGCAAGCGTGTGTGCCCGACACGGCAGAACAAAACGATTTGCCCTTCATGCTGCGCCGAGCTTCGCGGCACGGATTGCGGAGACTGCACATATTACGAAATGGCGTGCCGATACGCGGGAACGAAAACAGGCAAGTCTCGAACCCAGCCTTTTATCGCCGAGATCGACCCGGACGTCGAAGAGGCCGTCGACCAAGCCTTTGCCTTTCTGGAGAAAGGGAACATAGAAGAGGGGGAGGCCATTATCCGGGAGCTAGAGGAAGACCACCCGAGGAATCATGAGGTCCTTCACGGGAAAGGGCTTGTCCATGCCTTTAAAAACGAATACGCGGAAGCCATAAAATACTTCGACAAGGCAATCGACGTTTTTCCCTATTGTGTCGAGGCCCACTTCAATAAGGCGGTGGCGTATAAGGCGAGCTACGACGTGGTAAACATGGCAAAAGCGTTCAAGGAAGTTATCGCACTCGGCGATCCGGAAACCGATCTGGTAAGACAAGCCAAGGAAGCCATCAAGGGGCTGGAGCAGAGCGTCGGCAAAACGGAAGGCATCGATCTGGACACGTATATACGGGGCGGCGAGATTTTCGCCGAAGCATATTCCTGCATGGAAAAAGGGGAGTGGCAAAAAGCCCTCGCGGGTTTTCAGGCGTGTTTGAGCAAAAACAAAAAGCATGTGCAGAGTTACGGGAATATGGGGCTTTGCTACGCGGAACTGGGGCAACGGGAAAAGGCGCTTGAGGCATTGAACAAGGCCCTTGAACTCGATCCAGGGTATGAGCCTGCGCTCATCAATCGGATGGTAGTCAAGTCTATGCGAGATGGCGAGGGGATAACGGCTAAATTCAAATCCGTCGCGTACTACAAGGATCGGTCTGTGGAAAAGAAATGCCGAGTCGGTCGGTGGTCCCTCTTCCGGAAGCTGCTCGGGTTTTTAGGATTATGTAAAAACGCCTCTCCCTAGGTGGCAGCCTCGGGAGAGGAGACATCCACACAACCCATGAGAAAGGATTGGAGCGGGTGAAGGGAATCGAACCCTCATAGCCAGCTTGTCCTAGGGATTCAGTAACTTGCGGAACGCAGTGAACGCAAGTTGCATGAAGCCCTTGGATCCCTAGGTGGCAGCCTCGGGAGAGGAGACATCCACACAACCCATGAGAAAGGATTGGAGCGGGTGAAGGGAATCGAACCCTCATAGCCAGCTTGGGAAGCTGGAGCTCTACCACTGAGCTACACCCGCCTTGAACTACCGTGACTCGTAGCGCGTCTTGCGTATTTCGTAAGAAAAAAACCAATTACTTAGCGAATAGTATCACATCCACAAGATTACCTGCAATCACTCTCATTTTTCCCGGCACATAATTCTCAATGGCAAGCACACCTCGAAGGGGCCCCGTCGAGGAATGAACACGGATTATTTCTCACTCCAGAAACAAGAAACTGTTTTTGCTGTCGTAAAAGCCTCTGTGTCCTCTGTGATCATTCCTCAGTGCACTCTGTGGTTACTCTTCCTCTCATTCAAAATGGGAGAGGGGTACGAACTCGCGGTAGCGGGCGTGTATCTCCTTCTCCGTGAGCGTCCTCATCCTGTCTAGGCTGAAATCCTCCACGTTGAACGACGCCATTACGCTCCCGTAGATCACCGCCTGCCGCATGGTGCTCCAATCGGCGTTCCCCGCCCGCGACAGATGCCCCATGAACCCTCCGGCGAACGTGTCTCCCGCCCCCGTGGGATCGACGATCTCTTCCATCGGGTAAGCGGGAGCGACGAAGATGTGGCCGTCGCCGAACAGCAGCGCCCCATGCTCGCCCTTCTTGATCACCACCTGCTCGGGCCCCCACTCCCTGATCATCCTGCCCGCCCTCACGAGGTTCGGCTGCCGCGTAAGCTGTCTCGCCTCCCCCTCATTGAGAATAGCCACGTCCACCATGCCCAGGAGTTTGATGAGGGCATCGCGTTTCCCGTCAATCCAGAAATTCATGGTATCGCAGGCCACGAGCTGCGGACGCTCGATCTGCCTGAGCACCTCCATCTGGAGCTCGGGGTCGATATTGGCGAGGAAAACACAGTCGCTCTTCCTGTATTCCTCGGGGATCTCGGGCTTGAAATTTTCGAACACATTAAGGCACGTCGAGTGTGTCGTGGCGGTATTCATGTCATACCCGTAGGCGCCCGCCCAGTGGAACGTCTTGCCGTCGAGAACCCGCAAGCCCTTAGTGTCTATACTGCGGGATTTCAAGAGCTCAACGTGTTCGGATGGGAAATCGTTGCCAACTACCCCGACCATATTGACCCGGTCAAAAAAACTCGCCGAGAATGAGAAGAACGTCGCCGAGCCGCCGAGCGCGCGCTCCCTCTTCCCGAACGGCGTCTCCACCGTATCCAAAGCCACTGAACCCACTACTAAAATACTCACGGTAACTCCAGTTTAAGGTTGAAAGTTCAAAGCAAGTATTACTTGCTTTCGGCCTTACACTTTCGGCCTTGGGCTGTTTTAAAGTACTCCTCCACCAATTTAATCGAACAATAGTCGCCGCACATAGTGCACACGTCCGAACTGCGCGCGGGGCTCGCCGCATGTATCGACTCCGCCTTCCGCCTGTCAAGGGCGAGCGCTATCATCCCCTCCCAATCCCTCTTCTGGCGCTTCCCGGCCATCGCCAGGTCCCAATCCTCCGCTCCCGGGATGCCCTTCGCAATGTCGGCGGCGTGCGCCGCAATCCGCGTCGTGATGACGCCCTCCCGTACGTCATCGGGTCCAGGAAGACCGAGGTGTTCCGTGGAAGTCACGTAACAGAGGTAATCCGCGCCGGCGCTCGCCGCGATCGCGCCGCCGATGGCCGAGGTGATGTGATCGTAGCCGGGGGCGACGTCGGTGACGAGCGGCCCGAGGACGTAGAAAGGCGCGCCATGGCAGACTTCCTTTTCGAGCCTGACGTTTTCCTCGATTTTCCCAAGGGGCACGTGCCCCGGCCCCTCGATCATCACCTGCACTCCCTCGCCAAACGCGTAGGCCTGAAGCTCTCCCAGCGTGATCAATTCCTGGAACTGCGCCCTGTCGTTCGCGTCCGCGAGACAGCCCGGCCTCATCCCGTCGCCGAGGCTGAGCGTCATGTCATACTTTGCTGCGATCTCGACGAGCCGGCCGAAATCGCTGTAGAGCGGGTTCTCTTTGCCGTTAACGATCATCCACGACACGAGAAACGCCCCGCCGCGGCTCACCACGTCCAGTACGCGCCCCTCTTTCTTAAGTCGTTCGAGAGACGAGAGCGTAACTCCGCAGTGGACGGTGATGAAATCGACCCCATCTCTCCCATGTTCCTCGATGGCGGCGAACATGTCGTCGGCGGTCATGCTACCGATGCCGCCGCCGGCCCTCGCGCGTTGTATCGCCGCTTGATAGATGGGCACCGTCCCCAATGGAACGGGGCATGCGGCGAGCAATTTCCTACGTATCACGGTCAGGTCGCCGCCGGTGGAGAGATCCATCACGGTATCGGCGCGGGCGTCGAGCGCCGCGGCGAGTTTCTCCATCTCACGCGCCTCGTCCGCAACGTCCATCGAGGTGCCAATGTTCGCATTGACCTTCGTCCGCAACCCCTTCCCAATCCCGCACGGCTTGGCAGTCCGGTGGCAGCGGTTGTGAGGTATCACCACCGTCCCCTCGGCAACGAATTTCATGATTATTTCGGGAGACACACCCTCGGCGGATGCCACACTACGGACTTCATCGGTGAGATTGCCGCGCCTCGCCTCGATAACCCGCAAAACTTCATCCTTCTTCATGCAATGCCTTCCACGCCCCGATCTCCCCCAGGATACCCCGCGCCTCACTTGGGATATCCTTCGAATGGAGAATCGCTGAAACAACCGCGATGCCCGTCGCTCCTGCCGCAAGGACATCGCCAACCCGTGAACGGGTAATGCCTCCGATGGCGACCACCGGGAGCTTCACCGCCCGGCGTATATCGGCGAGCCCCGCCAATCCAATGACGCGCGCATCCCGCTTCGTGCCGGTCTGATAGATGGCCCCGACGCCGAGATAATCGGCCCCGGCGGCTTCGGCGCGCTTGGCCACCTCCATCGACCGGGCGCTGTAACCGATGATCTTCTCCTTCCCAAGGATGCGCCGCGCATCTTCGATGGCTGCGTCATCCCGTCCGAGATGAACTCCGTCGGCGTCCAACCGCGATGCCACTTCCACCCGATCATTCACGATGAGACGGGCGCCCGCCTCCCGACAGAGGGGGAGCATAAGTCCGATTTCGCGTACGATCTCGTCGTCTCCCGAACCCTTGTCGCGGTACTGGAACCAGCGCACGCCGGCCCCGAGGAGCAGCCGGAGGACGTCCGTAGCGTCGCGCCCCGCGAGCGCCGTCCTGTCAATGATCACATAGAGATCGAGTGCAAGGTTCTGTTTCACACACGGTAAACCCATAGGGAGGTTCGGACATTACCGGCCCTGCGACGCGCCGCGAATCTTTTTAATGAGCCCCGTGGTGGACCGCCCCCTGACGAATGGAACGATCACCACTCGGCCTCCCGAGGCCTCGACCGTTTCCCTCCCCACAACCTCCTTAAGCCCGTAATCTCCTCCCTTTGCCAGGACATCCGGTTTGAGTTCCCCGATGAGAGCCGCGGGGGTATCCTCACCGAAAATCGTCACGTAATCGACCATCTCTAATGCCGCGAGCAGCTCCGCCCTGTCGGCCTCCCGGACTAGGGGCCTGCCGGAGCCTTTCAACCGCCGGACGGACCGGTCACTGTTCATACCGATCACGAGGATATCGCCGAGAGACCGCGCTTTGCGGAGATAGCGCACGTGGCCCGCGTGGATGATGTCGAAACAACCGTTGGTGAACACGACCTTCTTGCCGGTGGCCTTGAGGGCGCGGAGGATTCCCCGTAATTTCTTCCGTGATAAAATCTTCTGTGGCATACAGAGGTTGCCCCTTCAGGGAAGGTTCTTAAGCACCTGAGTTACCTGATGATCCTGACTATCATAGAAAATCAGAATAATCAGGCGCGGGACATTCACTGTCTTCGTCTGCTCCGTTGTAAAAATTCGTAGTGAATCTCCCTGCCCCAAGTGGCGGGGCTTAAAAGAGTAAAGAGTAAAGGTTTGACCCTGAATGAGCTTGGTCTATTCCTCTGTGTTCTCCGTGCCTTCTCTGTGTCCTCCCCCGAAGGGGTCCCGTTGGGATATGGTTCTACTATACCCTTTTAGTACCCCCCACAGAGCGCCTTCTCAACCAGCCCGCAGAGGATGTGGCCGATGGTCCCGTGCACTTCCTGTATGCGGGGGGACATGCCCGAGGGGACGGTGATGCAGATATCCGCGGCCCGCGCGAGATCACCGCCGCCCTTGCCGCTCAATGCGATTACCTTCATCTTCAGCCGCTTCGCCCTCTCGACGGCCTTCAGGACGTTGGGAGAATTGCCGCTAGTGGATATCGCGAGCAAGACGTCGCCCGCTCTACCATGAGCCGCCACCTGACGAGCGAACACCTCTTCGTATCCGTAGTCGTTTCCGATGGCGGTGAGCACCGACGTATCGGTGCTGAGGGCGATGCACTTTAAAGGCTCGCGTTCTTTGAGGAAGCGTCCCACCAGCTCGCCGGCGATATGCTGCGCGTCAGCGGCGCTTCCGCCGTTCCCGCAGACGAGTAGCGCGCCGCCACGCCGGAAAGATCCGACCACGATCTCGGCCATCCGGCGGATGGCGTCAACCTCGTCCCGTCCGGCACGCGATATGAGCGCGGCCGATTCCTCAAGCTGAGCCGATATGTCCTTTCTTATCTCAGATAAAGAAGAGGCGCGCTTCTTCATAGAGCTCCTTCGGCACCGTCCTCAGCTTCGCGACCGCGTCGGCGAGCGGGACAGACACCACGTCGTTGCCTCGCAGGCTCACCATCCGGCCGAATTCGCCGCGCTTTATCAACTCGACGGCGTGAACCCCGAATCGGAGACCGATGAAACGGTCGAGGGCGGTCGGGTTTCCTCCCCGCTGGAGATGCCCCAGCACCACATACCTGGTCTCATACCCCGTCCGCTTCTCGATCTCTTTTGCCAACCGCTCCCCTACTCCACCGAGCCTGACGTTGCCGAATGCGTCCCGCTCCTCAGTCTGGAGAGCCAGGTTCCCGCCGAGATCGGCGCCCTCGGCGACGGCGATGATGCTGAATTTGGCGTAGTTTTCGTGCCTCTCTTTCAACGCGCGGCAGAGATCGTCCAGGTCCGTCTTGACCTCGGGGACGAGGATGTAGCTGGCTGCGCCCGCGAGGCCCGCCCAGAGGCTGATCCATCCCGCATGCCTACCCATGATCTCGACCACCATCACGCGCTCGTGCGATTCCGCGGTCGTTTTCAAACGGTCGCATGCCTCCATGACGACGTTGATCGCCGTGTCAAAACCGAACGTCCTGTCCGTCCCCGACAAGTCGTTGTCGATGGTCTTTGGCACTCCCACCGCGGGGAGTCCGGCCTCAAACAATTTCTTGGCGGCCCCGAGCGTGTCATCGCCGCCCACCGCCACGAGCGCATAAAGGCCCATCTTCTTGAAATTATCCATTACCCGGCGCATCAGCTCGTCGCTCTTGCACGGATTGGTGCGGGACGTGTGTAGGATCGTCCCCCCCTGACTTACGATGCCGACGATATCTTTTAGCGAAAATTCCACCCGATCGCACTCAAGCATGCCCCGCCAGCCGCGCCTTAACCCAAGGACCCCGTACCCCTCAACCATCGCCTTGCGTACCACTCCCGCAATCACCGCATTCAGGCCGGGACAATCCCCACCGCCCGTCAGTATCCCGATCGTTTTCATGTCAACACTCTCCCACTGATAATGGCAAATACCAAGGGAAAATCCCAAATGTCAAAACGCGATGAGGTTTTGTCATTTGTCATTTTCCTATCAGACCTGCTCAGCCTCCCCCTCGCTCGTCTCTTCCGCGCTGCCGGCGATCTTCCCGATGTTGACACCGACGTAGCTAACGTTGATCCCGAGGGAATCCTGCACCTTGGTTTTAACGGAATTCTGAAGCTCCTCACTCAACCTGGGTATGTTAGTTCCCGCCCAAACATCGAGCCGTATGTCGATGCCGATCCCGTCGGCGCCAGCGTGAATCCTCGGAATGAGGCTCTTGACCCCGTGGAGTTCGGTTGCGCTGCGCCGGATGAAATCCTCAACCGCATCCATCGAAATGGCCACCTCTCCCCCTGGGTTGTCGAATGCGATGCACTGCTCCTGCCTGAGCTCCCTCATCTTCAACATAATCAGTCCGCCGCCGATGGCCAGGAACGCCAACCCCAACCGCCAGTTCCAGGGGCTGGAGCTGAGTTGCTTGGCGGTTGCCACGAGATCGAATGGCATCGCGATAATACCCTTCTCCGTTAGAAACGCCCAGACAAGCATGATGCCGAGGAAGAGTGAACCCGCGATAAATATCACTACGATGACCGGCCGTATAAGTTTCATTTCGTTCTCCCCCCTGCAATAATCCAATCCCCGGGCACGATTATTGTGCCCGATCCCACCCAGGGCAATCCTTTCACACCTTCTTTTTCTTCTGTACTTCCATGAGATCGTCGACAAAATCCGTATAATACTTCCCCCTCCGGAACCGGGGATCGCTCAAAATGAGACGGTGGAGAGGGATCGTCGTCTTCACACCCTCGATGATGTACTCGTCGAGCGCCCGCCGCATCCGGCTGATGGCGCTCTCCCTGCTGTGCCCGACGCAAATGATCTTGCCGATCATCGAATCGTAGTACGATGGGATTTCATAACCGGCATACACATGGGAGTCCACGCGGACACCGGGGCCACCAGGGGGACTGTAGGCGGTCACCTTCCCGGCGCAGGGCGCAAAATCTCTCTCCCAATCTTCTGCATTGACGCGGCACTCGATGGCATGGCCGAAAAGCCCCATGTTGCCCTGCTGGAGCTTGAGGGCCTTCCCCCGCGCGATCCGCATCTGCTCCTTCACGATGTCAACCTGCGTGACGATCTCGGTCACGGGGTGCTCCACCTGGATGCGCGTGTTCATTTCGAGGAAATAAAAATAGTCGTCCCTATCGAGGAGGAATTCCACCGTTCCCGCGCTCACGTAACCGATCGTCTCCGCCAGACGGACCGCCGCCCGCCCCATCTTCGCGCGGAGCCTGGGGGAAAGGCGTGGCGACGGCGACTCCTCAATGAGCTTCTGATGCCGCCGCTGGATGCTGCAATCCCTCTCGTTGAGATGAATCACGTGCCCCTGGGTATCCGCGAGGATCTGGACCTCGACGTGCCGGGGTTGTTCGAGACGTTTTTCGATGTAGACGGCGGAGCTGCCGAAGCCGGCCTCCGATTCCGCCTGCGCGGTAAGGAAGGCATTCGCAAGGCTTACGTCGTTATGCGCTATACGCATCCCGCGGCCGCCCCCGCCGGCCACCGCCTTGATCATGACCGGATAGCCGATCCGCTTGGCTACGATGAGGGCCGCGTCGCGGTCGTTCACGGCGCCGTCACTCCCCGGCAATATGGAGATGCCAGCCTTCTTGGCCGCCTTTAGGGCTTCGACTTTGTCTCCCATCAAACGGATGTTCTCGGGGCGAGGCCCGATGAACCTGATGCCGCAGCTCTCGCATATCTCGGCGAAGTGCGCGTTCTCCGCCAGGAAGCCGTAACCGGGATGGATCGCCTCGACGTCCGCGATCTCCGCGGCACTGATGATCGCGGCGATGTTCAAATAGCTCTTCGCGCTCTGTGCGGGGCCGATACAGATCGCCTCATCGGCAACCCGGACGTGCATCGAGTTCACGTCGGCTTCCGAGTATACCGCCACGGTGCGGATCCCAAGCTCCTTGCATGCCCTGATGATCCGGAGAGCGATCTCTCCCCGGTTCGCAATTAAGACCTTTTCAAACATGTCCACATCCTTTTGCAATAACAAATACCAAAGCACAAATGGCAAATGAATTACAAACGACCCAATAACAAAACCTCATCGTGTTTTGTCATTTGCCTGCCCGCCCCAAAGGGGCCTCTTTCCCGAAGGGATCCCTTTGGGACGAGGCCGGTTGTCAGGCGGGGTATTTGTCATTTGTCATTGATCCCCACTTATCCTGAAAAGCTTCTTGCCGAACTCGACCGCCTCCCCGTTTTCAACGAGAATCTCGAGGATTTTGCCCTTTCTCTCGGCCTTGATCTCGTTCATGACCTTCATCGCCTCGATGATACAGACCACGGTCTCCTCATCGACCTCTTGGCCGACCTCCGCAAAGAGCGGGCTGTCCGGAGAGGGCGCCGTATAAAAGGTGCCGATCATGGGTGAAACGATAAACGTCCCCTCCGGCTCCTTTTTTTGCTCGGACGGCGGCGAGGGTGGCGCTGCGGCGGGAGCGACCGGCAGCGCAACCTGTGCGATAGCCGGGCCCTTTTCAAATTGCTGCCCCTTCCTGATGGAGAGCTTGAATCCCTCCCGCTCGATCACAAACTCGGTGATCTCATTCTCATTCATGAGCGCGACGATGTCTTTGATCTCTTTTATGTTCATAGCATGCTTTCCTCTATCCCTTTCGCCGAAGAAGTCAATACCCTGCAACCGCCCGCCACGACCAATACCATGTCTTCGATCCGCACACCTCCCCATCCGGGTACGTAGATCCCCGGCTCGATGGAGAAGACCATGCCTGCCTCAAGCGTTTGCCGGCTCTCGCGGCTGATACGGGGCGCCTCATGCACCTCGATGCCGATACCGTGCCCCAAACCGTGTCCGAAACAGCTGCCAAATCCCCGGGAAGCGATATATTCGCGGGCGCAGGCGTCAATGGAGAAGGCCGCTATGCCCGGCCTAATTGCCTTTAGCGCAATCCGTTGCGCCTCAAGCACTACTCCGTATATCTCACGGTACCGTTTTGTTAATCTACCCAATTGAAATGTGCGAGTCAAGTCGGAATTATACCCATCCCGCTCTATGCCGAAATCGACGAGCAACTGTTCCCCCCTCTTCAGCCTTCCACGGCCCGACTTGTAGTGAGGCATGGCCGATCTCGGTCCGGATGCGATAATCGGATGGAATGCCATCCCTTCGGCGCCAGCCTCCCTCGCAATGCGCTCCAGGAGCGTCCCGACCTCTCTTTCCGTCATGCCAGCGCCGATTTCATCGAGGCACGAGGAGAGTATATCGTCCGACATGCGCGCCAACCGGCTTATCAGCGAAATCTCCCCCCCGTCTTTGAACATCCTCAGGCGCTCCACCATCGCCGGGGCTGGGGTGAGTTTGCATATCCCCGAGAGAGCGCGCCTTAAACCGCGGTAGGCCTCATAGGATACGGCAGCCGGCTCGAACCCCAGTCGCGTGATGTTGAGGCTGCGCACCTGCGCGGCGAGCCGGGGAAACAGCTCACGGGCACCCACCATAACCACCTTGAATCCCCGTATCTCTTCGCGGGCCTGAAGCCGGTAGCGGAAATCCGTAAAGAAACGGCAGCCCGCCGGAGAAATGAGACAGCCGGCCGAGCTCCCCGTGAAGCCGGTAACGTAGCGGATGTTGGGAAGGCTCGTGAGGAAGAGAGCTTCCAGCCCCTCCGATTCCAGAAGCGCGAGGAGGTGCTTTAGACGCTTACGGTTTGCCATGCCCGCGTTCTCTTAAAAAAGCTGCTGCGGCTCTAAAGCCCATATAGTAACTCTGGGCCCCGAAACCGGAGACCTGGCCGACCGCCACGGGGGCGATGAGCGACGTGTGGCGGAACTCCTCCCGCGCGTAGATGTTAGAGATGTGCACCTCTATCGTGGGTATCTTCACGGAGAGGATGGCGTCCCTGATCGCGACGCTCGTGTGGGTATAGGCCGCCGGGTTGATGAGAATCGCGTCGCAATCGCCCATTGCCTTGCCGATCCTGTCCACGATTTCGCCCTCGTGGTTCGACTGGAAAACCTCAATGTCAACCCCCTCCTCGACGGCGATCTTCCTTAGCGCCGCATTGATCTCATCAAGGCGCGTATCCCCATATACGTTCTTCTCTCTAACGCCGAGGAGCTGGAGGTTTGGCCCATGGATAACCAGAATTTTCATGTCGCTCTCCCGCATTTCAGTTCCGCATCCCCTCCTCGCCTTTTGGCGGGGGAATTATAACATAATCAGGGCGAATGCGTTACCTGCTCCCTCATGACCGCATGTTCAAGC
>CAYWRA010000086.1:0-11611 GCA_964460305.1 uncultured bacterium | reverse complement strand
CATAGACTCCTCGCCAGCGATTGACGCCAGGAACTGGGTGTACGTGGGAGCGCAGGATAGTAGAGTATACGCATTCGAATCCAACGGGACCATCGTCTGGACATATGTGGTGGGTGAGTCGGCCAACTCCTCTCCTGCGGTCGGTTCCGGCGGAAAGCTCTATATAGGTTCCAGCGACAACAAGCTCCACGCGGTAGGGAAGGCATCGGCCACGTATACCCTCTATGCAAACGAGAATCCGGGGTTGGTGAACTGGATAGCGGTTCCATTCGAAGGCACAGGAATAGCTACGACTGAAGATTTGGGGAATGCGATAGCAGCTCTGTTCACGTTCGATACAGATGACAGTATATTTATCGAGCGCAGGATAGGGAGCACGCAGGATACGGAGACGACGGCAGGTACCTACAATGGGACTACCTGGGGCTGGGCTCCGGGAGGGGGGTATCCGATTGTGATTGGAGCGATGTATAAGGTAACCATAGTAAGAGCTGCAGGATATGACTATGGTGATCTAACGCTCACGGGGTGTTTTGAACCGTTTGAGTTTGATCTTTACGACCTGAGCGGTGACGATGACAACGATAACTGGATATCACTGCCGTGGAATAAGGGGTATCTTACGACGACGGTAGATATTGGCGAGTCGATCGGCGCCGCATTCACGCCCGAAGAAGGTGACACATTGACCATTGCGGTCTGGGATGTGGCGAATCAATCGGAAGTCGACACCATTGGTACCTACGATGGTGAGGTGTGGGGTTGGTATCCGCCTGAAGGGTATGAGATATGGCCCGGCATGCCCTTCATCGTGCGTCCTTGGCGTGATGGTGGGATGCCGATGATAACCTGGCCGTAGGCCGGTGGAAAATCCCAAATCCCCCACCTGACAACCGGGCAGGCATGACGGCGCGGGGTGCCATGCGCACTTATCCCGCATGCATCGCGCTTAAGTTGTGTGGCTGCCCCGCGCATCAGAGTTGTAGATAAAATCCTAATGTGAGAGATGGAGAGTGGGAGAAACGGCGAAGGGGTGATTTTGTTTCTTCCCCGCTATTTCTTTCCCTCTGTAGTCTATATCTTCTCTTTCCTCTCTTTTATTCTTTGTGAGAAATCCGTGCCTATCCCTTCCTAACAAACTGGCGGGCAGGCGCTCTATCCGTGGTTATCATTAACTGCCTTCTCAGAGTTCTCTCTGGCCTCTGTGGTTTCCGTCGTGGCGCGCATTTCGGGCCGCGGCGGCGCGCGTTTTTGTTACAATACCCCTTCCTATGAGACGTGCGATACGCGCCATCCCGTGGCTACTTTTCTTTCTCGCCGTCGCCGCGTTTGGCTGCTTCCAGGTCATCGACACCGATGTCTGGTTGTACGTTAAAACCGGCGAGTATATCTGCCATAACCTGCGCATTCCCAGGACCGATTTTTTCTCCTACACCGCCGCCGGCGCGCCATGGATTGACGTTCACTGGCTCGCGCAGGTTATACTTTGGGCCGCCTATGCCGCGGCCGGAGCAGTCGGCCTCACCATCCTCCGCTTGGCGCTCGTGCTTGCGATCTTCGTCATCCTCTACCGCTGTTGCCGGCGATACGCCTCTCCCACGCTTACGATTTGCACTCTCACGCTCGCGCTCCTCGTTTCCAACGATGGATTTCTCATCAAGCCGCACCTCATCTCGCTCCTCCTCGCGGTTTCATTCATCTCGCTCCTTGAGCGTGTGAGTTCGGGTGACAATGCGCGGGTCTGGCTACTTGTGCCGCTCCAGATACTCTGGGTGAATACCCACCCCTCGTTTTTTCTCGGCCCGTTCCTTATCTTCGTCTACCTCCTTGATGCATTGATACGGCCCGCCGCGAGAGCCGCATACCCGTGGAAAAGGCTCGCCCTGGTCTTTATGTGCGTCTCGGCTTCCTGCATCCTCAACCCGTACGGTTTTTCCGCGCTTCCCCAGCCCTGGCTCCAGACGGGTTCGCACCTGTTCAGTACGACCGTCATCCCCTGGACGCCGCCCTCGTCGGCTTTTCCAGCGCCATCGTCGGTATTCTTTTTCAAGCTGATGCTGGCGCTCTGCATCGCCTCCGCGGTCCTCAATATCAGGAACTTACGGCCCTCCCACACGATCATAATGCTGGTGTTCGCGTTCCTATCGATGCAATCGCGCCGGCATATGACGCTGTTCGCACTGCTCGCCGCCCCTAGCCTCGCGTACAACCTCTCGGGGGCCACGCATCTTCTCGCGAAACGATGGGTGGGGGCGATGAGGATCTGCGGCGTAGCAGTCGCCGTACTGATTTTCCTCTTTCTCTGCGCGCTGGTGCGGGACGTGACCGACAACTCGTATTACGTAAGGCAGCGCAGCCTGAAAAGATTCGGTCTCGGGAAGTCACAGATCGCATTCCCGGATGCGGCCATGGATTTCATCGACTCGGCCCGGATCGAAGGGCCTATCTTCTGCAATTATGATATCGGAAGCTACTTTGCCGGGCGCTTCCATCCCCGCCGCGCGGTGTTCATCGATGGGAGGAACCTCGTCTATGGCGAGGCGTTTTTCAAGGCGTACCTCAACGCGATGGGAGACGTCGCCGCATTTGACGCCCTCGCCGAGAAATACGGGATCTCCGCGGCGCTCCTCACGCACAGCGCGCGGGACGTCAAAGCCCTGCTGCCGTCGCTCTGGAAAAGCGCCAATTGGACACCCGTCTACGCCGATTCCAGGGCGGTCGTCTTCTTGAGAAATCGCTCCGGAGTCCCGGCGCCTCCACGCCTCGATCTCAATGGTTGTAATCTCAAGATAGCGCCTGTGAACGACTTATTCCCTATAGAGGAGCTCCGCGCTGGGGAGCTCTTTTTCACACTGGGACTTAAGGGCTGTGCGAGAGACATGTTCCGCCGCGCACTCGCGCGCTATCCCGAGCTCCCGGAGGCGCACAATATGCTGGGCCTGATCGCCGTCCATGAGGGTAACACCGCCGAAGCGATTACGGAACTTAAAGTAGCATGCCGGATGTGCCGGTCCTATGCCGAGCCCCGCATCAATCTCGCGACGGTCCTGCTCGGCGAGGACGATGCGCGAGGGGCGATGCGCGAGGCGAGGGATGCCGTACGCATCGCACCCGCAAACGCGCTCGCCCACTCCGCGCTCGGGCTCGCATACCTTTACAGTGGGAAACCCGCAAAGGCGCTGAACGAGCTCGAAGAGGCGGTAAGGCTCGACCCCGGTGATGCGTCGGCGCGGAAGAACCTGGCTGTGCTCTATGAGAGGGAAGAGTCCTTCGACAAAGCGCGGATTCACCTGGAAGAGGCGGTCCGGCGCATGCCCGGCGACGAGATGGCGCGGGCGATGCTCAAAAAAATAAATGCAGAGGAAACGAACAAAAGCGCCGCCGGAGCGTATTAATATATGGAAGCGAGAGACGAGGAACTGCTGCTTGAGATCGCTGACGGCGAGCCCGCACCCTTAAGGGTGCTCTACGATAGGTATAAGTCGCGCCTGATGACCTACGCCTCCTACGTGCTGGGCGACCGGGCTGCCGCGGAGGACGTCTTACAGGAAACGTTCCTGAGGGTATTCAGGCACGCATGTAGGTTTGATCCGTCTAAGCGCTGCTCCGCCTGGATATACTCGATCGCGGCCAACCTCTGCCGGGATGAGCTGCGAAAAAGGGCGCGGCGCCGTGATCTCACGCTCCCGCTCTTCCGCGAGACGCCGGCGGGCCACGCCGCGGGGCGTATGGCATCGCCCCTAAGGGCCGCCGCAGGCAGAGAGTTCGCTATGCGGTTGCGCGAGGAGCTCGGCGCGCTCTCAGCCGAGCAGCGGGAGGTCGTTGTGCTGCGCTTTATCGATTCGATGGCGTATGCGGAGATTGCCGAGGTCGCCGGCTGCCCGCTCGGCACCGTGCAGTCGCGCCTGCACGCCGCGCTGAAAATACTCAGGGAGCGGTTGAAGGAGTTCTGGGGGTGAACTCTGGACATTGTTGAACCACAGAGTGCGCAGAGGCACACAGAGGACACTGAAACCCATGTTCTCACAAAGAGTAAAAGAGAACGAGAGGGAAGGGGACAGTTGTGGGGCTGGAATCACCCCCACCCACCCCTTCCCCGAAGGGGCCCTTTTAACATTGGGATTTGGGATTTGGAGCTTGGGATTTCTCCTTTGCAGGCCTGATATCCATGAAATGCACACTGGATTATGATAAGATTCTGGCTTATCGCCTCGGCGAGCTATCGGGCCGGGAGGCGGAAGAGGTCGAGCGTCACATCGCCTCGTGCCCCCGGTGTGCGCGGGAGCTTACGGCGACCGACGGTATTCTGAGGGGATTCATCGAGCTCCCGAGAATGGAGCCCGACGCGGCGAGGTGGGTGGGACTGCACGGCGCCATTGAGCGCGAGCGGCGGCCGGCGGTGATTCGGCTCCTCTCTACGCTCGCATATAGTTTGAAGAGGCCGGTCGTGGCGGCGGCGGCGCTGCTGGTCATCTGCGCCCTCGGCGGGTATCTATTTACGCGGCGGGAATCGGTTCCCGCCCGCACCGAGGTCGCTATCGAAGAGATGGGGAGCACCATCGCCCACACGCGCCCCGGAGATCGTGGGTTCAGTGACGCCTTGGATTCATACCTCGACGATAGCCTGGCGCTTGTTGCGGTGGCGTCACGCTGTGCGGCGTCGGCGGACGCCGGATGCTGGAGGGAGCTCACGCTGAAGATTGCCGAGAGCGATATGCTTTACAGAGGCATCTGGCTTAGCGAACGGCTCTCGCGGCCTTCAGAGGCGTCACACGCGGAGAGCGTTAAGATACGGGCATTGATTGACGACTCACTCGGCATCTTCCGCGCCATCAGCGGACAATCCCCCGAGCGCCTCATCGGCACGGGAAATGCGATGGGAGATAAGATTACCAGGATGGACCTGCTCAATCGGTTGAGGGAAAGGGGAGGCCGTTGATCCCATTAAGATCGCTTTACGTCACCAATGTCGTCCTGGCGGCGCTCCTTGCATGCGTTTCCTATCGCACCATCCACTCTTTCTGGGGGGTGGAGCAACCCCCGAAGGCCGAAACCCAAAAAAAGGAAGAAGCGCCGGGGCCGTCGGAACCGCAGAAAATAACCGGCGGGCGCTACTCGATCATCAACGAGGTGAACATATTCCGAAACAAAGACATTGTCCCCACGCCGCCGCCCGAACCGACCGCCGTCCCCACGCCGACGCCGCTATTGCCCAAGCTTGAACTGGAGTTGAAGGGGACCACCATCTCCCGGCTCCGGGGAAACATGAAGGCCATCATCTATAACAAGAAGACGAGGAAGACGGAATATTACGGGAAGGGTGACGTTATTCCCGACTGCGACGGCGCGAAGATCATCGACATTACACGTACGAGCGTCACCATCGATCGTCAGGGACAGATTGACATGCTGGAGCTGTATCCGGCCGACCAGGATTTGTTGAAAGGGGGGCCAAAGAAGCCGGAAAAATGAGGCAAGGGGACAGTTATGGCGTTTCAGCCTAGGATTGTAAAAGCGGCCGAAGGTTTAAAGTCGAAAGCCCAAAGATGTGGTTGCGCTTTGAACTTTTTGCTTTCAGCTTTCCGCTGCGGTTATAATCCGTGTATATCGGTTAATCATCTGTGAGAATCAGTGGCGAACTAACTTAACCTGCACCGACTAGTCTGGTGCGGAATGTCGGCAGTTTTGCATAACTATTTGCGCCACGGTAAGATCTTCATCAACCGAGCAAGGTTGATGAATAGATCAGGTTAATGCGCAAAGTTTTGTTTCTACGGACTTGTCTTTTCGGATAGAATCGTAGCCGGGCAACTCAATGGGGTAGAGAAACGCTATGAAGATACGCCTCCGCTCGCTGGTGTGGGTAACGGTGCTGATCCTTGGCGCCGCCTGCGCGATCGCGCCGCTCCTCGCCCAGGAGGGGCAAGATAAGCCACGCCCCTCCGCGAAGAAGGAAGTGAGGAGACCGCGTCCACGCCCTTCCCAGCCAGCGTCCACATCGCCGTCAACCGAGCCTGCGTCAGTCGCAACGGGTACGGCATCGATCGGGAGAGGCGAGGCATCGAAGAAGGGTGAAGACGCCGCTGCCAAATCCCCCGCCCGCCTCGCAAGCGAGAGCGTTGCGGGCAGGCAAATCCCAAATCCCAAATCCCAAGAGGAACAAAAGGAGGGAGAGGCCGCACCCACGGGCGGCGCGGGCGCAACCGCGCAGGCCTCTGAAGAGGAGCTTGTCTCCCTCGACCTCGACAACGTCGAAATCAAGTACGTCATCAAGCTGATCAGCGATCTCACGGGCAAGGATTATATCCTGAGCGACCAGGTCCGTGGTACGGTCACCGTGATGTCTCCAACCAAAATACCCGTCGACGAGCTCCCCAAGGTCCTCGAGTCGCTCCTCGAGGTGCGCAGCCTCGCCACGGTGCCATCGGGCAACTTCATCAAGATAATGCCCCGGCGGGACGCGATACGGAGCCCGGTGGAGTTTGAATCGGCGGAGGGGGTGATGGATCGTTCGCCCGAGGACACGCTTGTCACGCAGATCATCCCGCTCCAGTACGCGGACCTGAACGAGGTCCAAAGGCTCATCTCGACGCTCTGCGGCCGCGATTCGAGCGTGATCACCTATCCCCCGGCAAATACGCTCATCATCTCCGACACCGTGTCGAACCTCGATCGGCTCATGAAGATCATCAAGGAGGTGGACGTCCCCGGCCTTGAATCGACGATAACCGTGGTGCCGTGCCAGTTCGCGGCGGCGAGCCTCCTCGCCGAGGAGGTCCTCTCGATCGTCTCGCAGAAGGGTGCCGGGGCCGCGAAGCCCGCCGCATCGCGCAGGCGCGGTGGAAAGACGCCCGCGCAGCCGGCGGCGGCAGCGGGGGGAGAAGATTCCATCAAGCTGTTCGCGGACGAGCGGACGAACGCCCTCATCATCGTGGCGAGCCCCGATGATACGGAGCGGGTGCTCGCCCTCGTGGAGGAGCTCGACCGCCAGACGCCGGAGAGTAAGACGCGGGTCCGCGTGAAGCGGCTCTCTTACGCCAATTCCGACGACGTGGCGAGCGTCCTCTCATCCCTGACTGCGGCGAGGACCGGCGAGGGCATGCCGCCGATCACTGTTAGCAGCTACCCAGAGATCAACGCGCTGGTCATCGATGCCTCTCCCCAGGACTACGACCTCCTCACGCACATCATCGATGACCTGGACATACCGAGGGACCAAGTCATGGTGGAGGTCATCATCACCGAGGTGGATCTCAGCAAGTCGCTCTCGCTGGAGGTCCAGATGCAGTCGTTGAAGGGGATCAACTACACTCCCGGTGATAACGCCGCGACATCGCAGTACTGGCAGGGGACCGAGTTCGAGCCTTCACTGAGGTCGCTGGTCCTGGATCAAATAAAGAACAAGACAAACTATCCGCTGAGCGCCGGCACCGGGTTCAACTACGGCTATATCTGGACCCCTTCGAGCGACTCAAACTCGATCGGGCCCCTCTCGGTGCTGCTCAACGCCCTCGAGGCCGATACAGACATCAACGTACTCGCCGCCCCGCAGGTCCTCACCTGCGACAACGAAGAGGTTTCCTTCAGCGTGGTCGACAGGGTGCCGATCCTTACATCAACCCTGACCACCGGATCGGGGACCACGGGGACGGACACCATCCAGCAGATAGACTACCGCGACGTCGGGACTAAAATCAAGCTCATCCCCCACATCAGCAAGGACCGGTTCGTGCGGCTCGAGGTCGACCAGTCCGTGGAGCAACTGGTCGGCGTCTCCCTGTCGGACATCAGCGGACCGCTGACCCCCGCCACGCTCAAGCGGGAAACGGCGACCGTCGTCACGGTGAAGGACGGCCATACCGTGGTTATCAGCGGCATGATCAGCGATTCCTACACGACGCAGGAATCGAAGGTGCCCATCATCGGCGACATCCCCATCATCGGCCTCCTCGCGCGCTACCGCAAGAATTCGGTGGGCAAGGTCAATCTCATCGTCTTTATCACCCCGCGCATCGTGCGGAACCCCACCGAGCTTGCGTTGGTGACGCAGAAGACGAGGGACCGGGGGGATGAGTTCCTGGAGGAGGCCCACAGCCGTCCGCCACGCATGCTCGGCCGCTTCACGGGGGAAAGCAGCGACGAATCGGTGAAAAAACTGCCGCCGGAGGGCGAGGCAAAGAAGCCGTACGGGGTAAAGCAATAGCGATCCCGCCCCGTCGTCCCGGCTCCGGAACCGGCTGGGCTAACCCGTGTATGACACCTGAGGCATAGAATGACCGCGGCAGGCAAAAAGCTCATCGGACAGATCCTTCTCAAGAACGGGGCCCTCACCCCCGATCAGCTCGACGAGGCCCTCGCCAAGCAGGAGGATTCAAACAAGCGGATTGGGGAAATCCTCATTGAGCTTGGCTTTATCAAGGAAGACGACCTGCTGATCGCCCTGGAGGAACAGTTCGGCCTTCCCTACCTCAAGGCGCTTTCCCCAGAGATGGTCGACCACGAGCTCATCGCAAAGGTTCCGCGCAACTTCGCCCAGACCTACCAAGTCATCCCGCTCAAACGGGAAAACGACGTAGTCACCATCGCTACCGCCGATCCCCTGAACACACAGCCGCTCGATGACATCGGCCTCCTCCTTGAATGCGAGACCCGCACGGTAATCGCAAAGCCATCCGAAATCGCCCATGCCATCAACACGGTCTACACGCACGCCGAGGGCGCCGCGGAAGAGCTCATCGAGGACATGGGGGCCGAGAAGGAGGAGGCGGGAGAAAAGGTATTCGATCTCTCGGAGCAAATGGCCGAGGACCTGATGGACATTGACGACAAGGCCCCGGTGATCAAGCTTGTCAACCTCATGATCTTTCAGGCGGCGAAATCGAGGGCGAGCGACATCCACATCGAGCCGTACGAGAAGGAGCTTAAAGTTCGCTTCCGCATCGACGGTGTGCTCCACAACACGCTAACCCCTCCCAAGCGGTACCAGTCGGCGATCATCTCCAGAATCAAGATCATGTCCAACATGAACATCGCCGAGAAACGCCTTCCCCAGGACGGCCGCATCAAGATCAAGATGCCCGACCGGGAGATCGACCTGCGCGTCTCCACCATCCCCACCGTCCATGGAGAGAGGGTGGTCATGCGGTTGCTGGACCGGGGGAGCATGTTCTACGGATTGGAGGAGATGGGCTTCTCTCCCGACAAGCTTGAAAAATTCAGCCGGCTTATCCGGATGTCGTACGGGATCATTCTTGTCACCGGCCCCACCGGCAGCGGCAAGTCGACGACGCTCTACGGGGCGTTGAGCAAGATCAATACGGAGGACAGGAACATCCTGACCATCGAAGATCCCGTCGAATATCAGATGGGGGGAATCGGCCAGATCCACGTCAGGCCTAAGATCAATCTCACCTTCGCGAGCGGGCTCAGGCATATCCTCAGGCAGGACCCCGACGTGATCATGGTGGGAGAGATCCGCGACCTCGAGACCGCCGAGATAGCCATCCAGGCCTCCCTCACCGGCCACCTCGTCTTCTCCACGCTCCACACGAACGACGCGGCTGGCGCGATCACGCGTCTGATCGACATGGGGGTGGAGCCGTTCCTTGTTTCCTCGTCGGTGATCGCGATCATGGCCCAACGCCTTGTGCGCACGATCTGTGCGAAATGCAAGGAGGCATACGAGGCCCCGGAGGAGTCGCTGCGGGAACTCGGCATCAATTCCAAGACGCCGAAGGACCGCACCGTCTTCCGCGGCAAGGGGTGCGAGTCCTGTCTTGGGACGGGCTACCTCGGCCGGAGCGGGATATTCGAGCTCCTAATCGTCGACGACGAGATACGCCAGCTCATCCTCGACCGCATCTCTTCCAACATCATCAAGAAGAAGGCGATTGAGAAGGGGATGCTCACGCTAAGAGGAGACGGAGCGCAGAAAGTCAGTGCGGGAGTAACCACGATCGAGGAGGTATTGCGCATCACCCGTGAAGAGGTCTTTGAGGTGTAGCGTTGGCAAATGACAAAATTCAAATGCCAAAACCTCATAGTGTTTTGTCATTCATCCGGTATTTGTCATTTCTGCTTGGGATGAATAGATCAGCTTAAACCTTAAACCTTGGACTGTCGTCACCGTGCCTGCATTCGAATACAAAGCGCTCGACCAGAACGGAAACGCGACCAGCGGCGTGATCGACGCCGATTCGGCAAAGGACGCGCGAGCCAAACTCCGTACCCAGGATCTCTTCGCGGTTGATATCAAGGAGACCGAGAAGGGCATCAGCCTGAGCACGCAGGTGAGCGTCAAAAACCTGCTCAAACGGACGAGCCTGCGCGAGGTCACCGTGGTGACTCGGCAGTTAGCGACGCTGATAAAGGCCGGCCTCCCGCTCGTACGCTCGCTCCAGGCGATCGAAGATCAGCTTGCGGACAGCCCGCTCCGCACGCACATTATCGAGGTGCGCGAAGACGTCAACAGGGGGGGGAGTCTCGCCGACGCATTCGCGAAGCACCCCAAGATATTCTCCGATCTCTACGTGAACATGGTGCGGGCCGGCGAGTCGGCCGGCGCCCTCGACAGCATTTTGGAGCGGCTTGCCAACTTCAGCGAGAAAACACTGGCGCTCCAGAACAAGGTCCGCTCGGCGATGGTGTACCCCATCTTCATGTCGATTATCGCCGTGCTTGCGGTGGGGCTTCTCCTCACCTTCGTGGTCCCGACGATCACCAAGGTGTTCTTGGAGACCAAGCAAGACATACCGGGACCGACCGTCATGCTCCTGAACGTGAGCCGGTTCATGAAAAGTTACTGGTGGGCGCTCATCCTCGCGGTAGTGGCCATCGCCGTCGCCGTGAAGCGCGGGAAGAAAAGGAAGGGCGTCAAACTCGTTATGGACAGGGTGAAACTGCATATGCCCGTCTTCGGCCAGCTTGCGCGCAAGATGGCGGTCTCGCGCTTCGCCCGGACGCTCTCCATACTGACCGCGAGCGGGGTGCCGATCCTGAAGGCGATGGGCATCGTCCGCAGCATCGTCAACAACGAGGTGCTCTCGAAAGCCATCGATGAGGCGGCCGAGGCGGTTGGCGCCGGAAAGTCGATCGCGGAGCCGCTCGCAAAGAGCGGCGTCTTCCCTCCGATCGTCACGCACATGATCGCCGTCGGCGAGACGAGCGGAAGGGTCGAGGAGATGCTCCAGAACGTCGCCGATGCCTACGACACGGAGGTGGAGAACGCCGTCGTGGCCCTCGTCTCCCTCCTCGAACCGGCGATGATCATTATAATGGGAGGCGTGGTGGGATTTATCGTCTTCGCCATCCTCCTGCCGATTTTTGAAATGAACCAGATGGTAAAGTAACCACAGCCTAAAGCGTAAGGCCCAAGGTATAAAGATCAAACAAAGGGGGTGGACTATGATGCGTAGAAAAATGGGATTCACGTTGATCGAGCTTCTCGTGGTGATGGTGATCCTCGGGCTCCTCGTGGGCATTGTCGGCCCTCGGGTGATGCGGCGTATCAAACCCGCGAAGATACAAGCCGCGAAGGTACAGATTGCCAGCATCGAGCAGGCGCTGCAGCACTACTATCTGGAGAACAATGCGGCGTACCCCGCTTCTCTGG
>CAYWRA010000085.1:0-11643 GCA_964460305.1 uncultured bacterium | reverse complement strand
GATGCCGGACAGATGCACCTGTATCTTAACTATGCGCGCGAACATTGGACACGCCCGGGAGAGAATCCGCCCGTCGGACTCATCCTCTGCGCTCAAAAGGGCTCGGCCATGGCCAGGTATGCCTTGGAGGGCTTGGCGAACAAGGTGCTGGCCGCGGAATACAGGACTGTGCTCCCTAATGAAAAGATGATCGCTGAAGAACTGGAGAAAACAAGGAAAATGCTGGAAGGGCGAAAAAGCTGTGGGGGAGGCAAAGAAAACTGCGGAGAAGGAACCACGAAACACACGAAAGACACGAAATGAAAGATGGGTGGGCAGAAACAACTTTGGGTACTTTGTCTAATTTACGTAAGGAAACCTGCGAACCGCATGAGTACAAGAGTGGAATTTATGTCGGTTTGGAGCACATCGATTCCGGCCGCTTTTTTCTTACCCGTTATGGCAATCCCTCTGAGGTTCGGAGTTCCAAAATGCGCTTTCATGCAGGAGACGTACTCTACGGGAAGCTGCGTCCCTATTTGGACAAGGCTGTAGTGGCTGAATTTGAAGGCATTTGCTCAACAGACATTTTGGTCCTAGAGCCCCGAAACGTTCCATCATGGTACTTATGCGGCATTTTGCACTCGGATCGATTCGTTGAATATGCAAACCAGACTACTCACGGCGTCAATCACCCGCGCACTTCATGGTCTGGTCTAAAGGATTTTAAAACAATCTCTTTGCCCCTCCCCGAGCAGAAGAAAATCGCGGCAATTCTGTTGAAGATTCAGCGGGCGATAGAGACGCAGGACAAGATCATCCAGTCGCTCCGCGATCTCAAGCAATCCACCATGCAGCATCTCTTTACCCACGGCCTCCACGGCGAGAAAACAAAGATGACCGAAATAGGCGAGATCCCTGAGAGTTGGGAGGTGGTTTCTTTGGGAACACTTGCGGAGAAAGTAACGAAGGGATCATCTCCTAGATGGCAGGGCTTTACATATAAGGATGCGGGCACTTTATTTATACGCAGCCAAAATGTTGGCTGGGGGCGGTTACTGATGGATGATGTGGCATATGTTGACCCATCGTTCAATACCAAAGAGGCGCGCTCCATTGTTAAGAAGGACGATATGCTTATTAACCTCGTTGGTGCCTCCATCGGTAGAGTGGCCATAGCAGATGAACGTCTTGAGGGCGCAAATACAAATCAGGCTGTAGGAATTACCCGTATGGCATCAGGTGATATGTATCCTAGATTTGCCATGTATTTCTTCCTTACGGACAAAGGCCAAGCGGAGATCGCATTCAATAAAAAGGAAATTGCCCGGGCCAACATTAGCCTAACAGACATCAAGAACTTTTACCTCCCGAAGCCAGGTCGAGACGAGCAGTCTGATATCGTCGATGTACTTGATGTCCTAGGTAATGCTGAAACACTACAGGAGTCAAAGAAATCCGCATTGCAAAGTCTCTTCAAGACCATGTCGAACGGGTTGATGACTGGTGAAATCAACATAGCGGAGTTGGACATCGACGTGAAGGAGGTAGAGAAATGAGTAGTGGCATAGGAAAATTGAAGCTACTTGACGATTTGCCGGCACAGGCGGGTAAAGATAAGCTGTACCATGAAGTTTATGCTGAAATGCTCAAAGAAATTCTGATCTCTAATAAACCAGGTATCAGCATTGGTCTATTTGGGAAATGGGGCTCGGGTAAGAGCACAATTATCAACTTATTGAAACAACTATTGCCCGAACGATACAAAGTGGTGATTTTTAATGCTTGGAAAGCTCGTGGTGACTCTATTAGACGTCAGTTGCTTCTGGAAGTGCTTGAGGATATATGTCCCGAGGAAAAATGTAAGAGCTTCAAGAAATTTGCTGGCCTTGAAGTAATTAGGGAATGCATCGAAACAATGGTGAAACGGCAGAAAAAAAATAAGCTTGCATTCGTTGCTACATGCAAGTCATTTTTCTCAGACTGGTCGCTAGCGCTGCCGTCGTCATTAGGTGTAATTTGCGTCATACTAGCAATAGTTTTCACAATAAAAGCACGGCATTATGCAATAGCATGCAAAGATGCAATCAATTGCAACTTCTTCTTAACGATAGCGACAGCTTTTTTTCTTCCCGCCTTTGCGTTCCTGCTCGTATATGTGATCAATAAAGTCAAGGAACAGTATTTGTTCTTAGTTGGAAACGTGGAAATGATTTCTGAGAGTCAGCGACTGAAGTATCCCGAGCAATTCAAAGAAGTGTTTTTGAATAATCTCTGCGCTTATTTGAAGGAGCCAGGTAAAGATAGACTTCTTGTCGTTGTGGATGATCTCGATCGATGTGACCCGCAGACTGTCGTACAGGCGTTAGCTGCATTACGTCAGCTCTCCGATTCGCAAGAACTGGCTAAATTTCTTGAGAGCGATGATAAAGGATGTCAATTCCTGGTGCCGTGTGATGAGGAACAGGTTGTATTGGCTTTAGAAACAGATGGTTATGAAGATAACGAGAGTAAAACAGGTTATCACAATTACCACACTGAACTCCTGCGTAAGTTCTTTGACGTAATTGTCCGGATGAATGATATCCTCCCGGATGACATGACCGACTATGCCGCAGCGCTTTGCCAGGAAGCCGGACTTAAGGAAAAGGAGTGCCGCGAGATTGTAGCCATAGCCGGCGCACGTGACCCCAGGGAGGTGAAGAAACTTCTGAATGCACTACGCATCTCGCACGAGAGCATCGATCAAAGGTGCGGTAAACTTCTCCCGGATAAAAAGGAAATGCCCTTACTCGTGGAGACTGAAAGATTGCTAGTGGCACTTCGTGAAACTGTTCCTCGCGCATACAGATTTATTTGCATAAATTCTACCGACATCAATAAACTTATCCCCGTAGCAGATGAGAAGAATAAATCATTTGCAGAAGAATATAAGAAAGCAAACGAAATGATTTTGAGAGCGGGAGCCGTATCAAGGGTTACCGCTGACAATCTGATTTATGGAAAGCTCGATCCCGAACTACGCGATCTGCCAGGAGGCGGCTATCTACAAAGATCTTTTATTAACCAGGAGGATGCTGAATTTAGTAAAGCATTATCGAGTGTATCTCCCGAAGGCCGCGACCGGGTCAAAAATTGGTTCCTGAAGAAGTCCAGGACTGCGAAGTCTGATGCGGAACTCCGTGGCATTCTAAGACTCTTTTTAATACACGCAGAAAAATATGAGGATGATCGTCAGTATATGGCCGATTGTGTTGGGGGAGCCTTATCGCCAAGGGCATCCTTGGGTGAAGCGCTTGCAGGTTTCAAATATTTTGACCAATTAGAATTAATGTGGCCGTTGCTGTCGTCTGCTGTGAGAAGTATAGCAATAGGGGTTTTTCATGCTAACTTCCTTAAAAATACAGCTAGTGGTAATCCAGAGTTGGCATTTCTTCTCCGGCATGCTGACCAACAGAACCCAGCAATTAAGGAGAGCTTACAGGCATGGATGTTAGAACAAACCAAAGGCACTAGTAACGACGATGAGTTTGTAAAGCGCTTTTTTGATCTAATCCCAAGCGATGAATCACGTAAGGTATGCTATGGTTTTGCCCCTAAGGTTGCGGGGATGCTGGCTAAGAAGCAGAGATGGACAGATGATCGTGATATAGAAATGAAGGAGACGCCAGATAAGTGGCCACGATCCCAACTTGTCACACTGTTGATTGGCGACGATAGCGATGCTGCCTGGAAGGTAGTCACAGACCTTTTTGGTGCTCAAGGGCAACTGGCTTCACCAGGTTCTTTGACTCAGGCACCACCCGGAGTAAGACCTGCGTGGAGGACTGTTAGCGAATTGTTGAAGATTGTCAAAAGCGACCAGATATCCAATATCTTCATCTATTTTCAGAATTGGCTCAACCATCAAAATACCGCTCGCGATGCAAAGGTTATACTCGATGCCTTGGCCCCTTGTTTATTTTCTCTCCTAAATTCAGACATCGAGAAATTGGGGGAGTGCCTAGCGCAATGGCTTCTGAGGGAACCAACACAACTTTGGCTTTTGGATTACGTTGGAAAAGAACCGAAAGAAAAGCTGAAGCTGGAGAAATGGACTATCCTTACGCACGGGATTTTTGCACGCCTATCTCAAAACATGGTATCGCTATCGGCCATCAATAAGTCACAGGGTAATATTCTGGCGAAATTTGCCGAGTATGAATGGCCCCTGTCGGCAAGGGTAGATAAATTACTAGGGCTCAAACTGAGGCGATTATCACCAAATGGCAACACCCAGCATGTGGAAGTGTGGGCAGAGGCTTTGGCTCCTCTATTGGGAATTGACCGTCCGCAAAGCTCAGCAGCAGTTCGCGAGTTACTGAAAAATAGAAAAAACATCGATGAAGTATTGCAAGTTGGATTGATTGTTCTCTGGCATAAACAAATTGATGCAGAGGACGCGAAAAGTATCGGAAACATATGCTTTGATTGGGGAAATCAGATCGAGGCACACCGAGAAATGATAAATCCGCTTATATCTATTCAAGGAGGCGGCAGGATTATCGAGATTTGCAGCGGGCGCTTGAAGGATGACTCCAATTGGTTAAAAAGTCAGATCAGCTTACTCAAATTTATAGCCAGGAATCTGAGGGCAGTAGAGAGCCAAGTTCAGCGTCGCTTCCAGAACAAGATCATGCAGCAGCTTGTTCTCCTAGATGATGAGGGCACAACGATTATTGGCTTAACAGTTCTGAATGAATGCGAGCTGATTGATGGTGAGTTTATGAAAGAAGTGAAGTTCTTGGAGAAATCGGCCAATAGCCGAATACAGGAACTGGCGAAGCTGATTTGGACAAAAATGACAATCGGGTAATCCATGGGAGAATTAGATCGTGGCTGAACTTGGCTCAGAGCAGAAAACAGTCCAAGCTCCTCTCATCCGCTATGCGGAAGAGGGGGGGGCTGTTCAATAATTGAGCGATAGGTTGAAAAACAGGTCCATAACCTGTGTGATATATCAAATATGAAAGATTGGGGGGCCATGGAAAAGACTATCAATATCTATTGTGATGAAAGCCGTCATCTTCCCAATGACCATGAGCGATGCATGGTGTTGGGCGCCTTGTGGTGTGTAGCAACGAAGGCAGCCAAACTCAATGCTGCAATCGCCGCTCTCAAAGCAAAGCATAACCTATCGCGCTACTTTGAAATCAAATGGACAAAGGTATCTCCTGCGAAACTGCCTTTCTACCTTGAACTGCTCGATTTATTTTTTAATAGCAAAATATCAGGTTTTCGAGCATGGGTCATACCGGACAAAAGCATTCTTCGACATGAAGCCTACAACCAGACGCATGATGACTGGTACTATAAGATGTATTTCTATCTCATCCGCAATTTGATTTGGCCGGGGTGGAAATATAACATTTATGTAGACATCAAGGACACACGAAGCCGTGAAAAATTACGCAAATTGCACGGAGTAGTAACAAATGCCCATTATGATTTTTCGAGAAAAGTTATTCAAAGACTTCAACATGTGCATTCACATGACATCGGTTTGATGCAACTCGCCGATCTTATCATCGGGGCTGTCGCGTATAATGCCTGCCGGCTGGATACAAGCCCGGCGAAATGTGCCATCGTCAGCCGAATCAAGGAACGCACCGGTTTAACCCTGACATGGAATACACTTCCGACGGTTCGCAAATTCAATCTATGTTTCTGGCATCCCGAGATCGGAGGCTTTGCACATGATTGATTGGTTGCCCGAGATATTCCGTATCAATCCATGGGGACATAATACATACGACGACCTCTACACAATATTCTGCCGGGATATCCGCGATGCGACGCTGAAATACTGTGGCCATCCGGTATGGATGTTTCCAGAAAAAGAAGATGGGAAGGAGGTGCTTTTCTGGCATCTCACTACACGGAAGCAGGTGGTGAAAGCCGTGCCTCGACGCAAACATAGATTCGAGAGGAAAGGAACGCTCCGTGAAGATTCTTGCGAGCGGCTCCCGGATCTCCGGCGATGCGAAAGATTACCTTGGGTCAATCCCTTGATTCATAATGCCTCCGATCTCAAAGTTCTTGCGTGGGACTATAAGGAAGGCGATGGAGTTATCAAAACTTATGTCTGGATCAAAAAGCACGCTTTTGTGGTCATAATGAAGCGCTATATGGACATATCCAGGCGTTTGATCACATCTTTCTATATCGATAAAGAATACACGCGAAGGGATTTTGAGAGGAAATACGCCGCACGGGAGCTATAAAAAGAAGGGCCGCTCAGACGGCGACCCCATCTCCTTCGGCTCTTACATCCGTAAGGAATGGCCAATGAGTAATTAGATATTTAGATATTTATATATTCATATTCGCAGCTATTTAGCCGGATGTCAACGGAAAATCACGGAAAAATCAGGAGAAAAGATGGGCAAAATAGGGTCGGAAGCCGGCGCAGTAAAAACTCCCCTCATCCGCTATGCGGAGGAGATTGGGTGGACATACGTATCACCCTCTGAGGCGCTGTTGCTTCGGAAGGGTGAGGGGGGGATGCTGTTCAATCGCATTCTCGAAGAGAAGCTGATAGAGCTGAATCCGGGGCTGATTACTCCGGAAAATGCCGGCGAGGTCATCAAGCGTATTGAGTCGGTGCGCAACACGATCGAGGGAAATGCAGAGGTTCTCGCATGGCTGCGCGGGGAGCAGAGCATTGACGATCCTAGCGAGAATCGGGCGCGTAATGTTACGGTCATCGACTTCATGGCGCCGGACCGAAACGTGTTCCAAGTTACCGAAGAATGGCGGTACACGAACGGGCGGGAAACGAACCGCGCGGACGTGATGTTCCTGATCAACGGGATTCCGGTGGCGATTGTGGAAACCAAGAGCGCTGCAAAGGCAAATGGCATTGAGGAGGGCCTGTTACAGATTCGGGAATATCACCGCGAAACGCCGGAGATGTTGACAGCCCCCCAGGTTTTCAACCTCACACATTTGATCGACTACTACTACGGGGCTACGTGGAACCTTGACCGCAAAAATCTGTTTAACTGGCGCTATGAAGAAACCGGAAACTACGAGAAGAAAGTGAAGCGCTTCTTCGACCGGCGGCGTTTCCTGACGATGCTTAAGGATTGGATACTGTTTTACTACAAGGAGGATGAGCTCCGGAAAACCGTCCTTCGCCAGCATCAGACGCGGGCCGTCGAGCGCATCCTCGCTCGCTGCGCTGACAAAGAAAAGTCGACGGGCCTTATCTGGCATACGCAGGGAGCCGGCAAAACGTTCACCATGATCACGGCGGCGCGGCTGATACTTCAGGGCCGGGACACGTTCGGCAAGGCGACGGTCATCATGATGATCGATCGCAACGAGCTTGAGGGTCAACTGGCCGGATGGGTCGAGCGCATCCTCGGCAAGCTGTCGGCCCATGACATCAACATCGAACACGCTGCCAGCAAGCGGAAACTGCGCGAGTTGCTATCCTCGGATTTTAGGGGCCTCATTATCTCCATGATCCACAAGTTCGACGGGATTCCAAAAGATATCAATATGCGCGAGAACATATTCGTGCTTGTGGACGAGGCGCACCGGACAACCGGAGGCGACCTGGGAAACTATCTGCTAGGCGCGTTGCCCAGAGCGACGCTGATCGGTTTCACGGGTACGCCGATCGACAAAACCGCCTACGGCAAGGGCACTTTCAAGGTCTTTGGAAAAGAGGATGAAAAGGGGTATCTCGACAGGTACACCATTGCGGAATCCATCGAAGACGGCACGACCGTAGCGTTAAAGTACACGCTCGCGCCCAGTGAAATCAGGGTTCCGAGGGAACAACTTGAAAAAGAGTTCCTGAGTCTCGCTCAAGCCGAGGGGATAAGCGACGTTGATGAGCTTAATGAAATTCTCGATCATGCCATGCGGCTGAAGACCTTCTTGAAAACCGACGATCGGGTCGCGAAGGTTGCGGCTTTCGTGGCCGAACACTTTACGAAATGCGTCGAGCCTATGGGATACAAAGCCTTCCTTGTTGCGGTCGACAGGGAGGCATGCGCCATGTATAAGGAAGCGCTGGACAAGCTTCTCCCGCCGGAATACGCACTGCCCATTTACACGCCGGCCCAGCAAGACAGCGAAAAGTATCCCCTTGTGTACAAGCACCAGATTTCCCCCGAGGCGGAGAAGAAGGCGCGGAAGCTGTTTCTCAAGGCCGATACGCCGCCGAAGATATTCATCGTTACCGATAAGCTGCTGACCGGTTTCGATGCGCCGGTTCTGTACAGCATGTATCTCGACAAGCCGATGCGGGACCATGTCCTTCTCCAGGCGATTGCCCGGGTCAACCGCCCGTATGAAAGGGAGGGGGGAATTCAGAAGCCCTGCGGGCTGGTGGTTGATTTCTTCGGCATATTCGAGAAATTGGAGAGCGCCCTCGCCTTCGACTCGGAATTTGTCAGTGGAGTCATTGAGGGCCTCGATATCCTCCTTGTTAAGTTCAAGGAATTCATGGCCGGTCCCGCGCAGGAATACCTTCGGCTTTGCAAAGGGCCGTTTGGCGACAAGACCGTCGAGAAGGCGATAGAAATGTTCGTTGAACAAGAAAGGCGCGAAGCTTTCTATAAGCTATACAAGCAGATAGAGACGCTTTACGAGATTCTCTCTCCATCGCCGGACTTGCGCGATTATATTGAGGACTACGGGCGCTTGTCACTTCTATATCAGATTGTCCAAAACGCATTCCTAAAGAAGACGACCCTGTATGGAGATGTCGCCCGAAAGACGGAGCAGTTGGTCCGGGAGAAAACCGAGAGCTATGGCCTTGATACAACTCTCTCTGCCGTGAAGATCGATGAGAAGACGCTCGACGCCATCAAGGAGAAAAGCCAGTCCGATAGCGTCAGGATCATCAACCTGGTAAACAGTGTCAGGAAAGCGGTGATTGATGACGCAGATACCAACCCATACTTAAGGCCGATCGGCGACCGCGCAGAAGCGATTATGGAGGCATACGACGATCGTCAGATCACAACTGAAAAAGCCCTCAAGAAGATCGAAACCATCATCCGGGAAATCGTCGAAGCGCGACGCCAGCAAGAAAAAATGGGTTTTGACGCGATGACCTTCTCGTTCTACTGGACATTGAAACAGGAAGGCATGGCCCACCCTGACAGAACAGCAACCGTTATCCATGACATCTTCGACCGTTTCCCGAACCATAGGGAGAATATCTCAGAGCTCAGGCAGTTAAAAGCAGAGCTTTACAAAACGCTTCTTCCCCTAGTCGGCAAGAAAAACATGATTCAGATTGCGGGGAGATTGCTGCGGGTGGAGGCAAAATGATACAGCCTTTGTTTCAGAGATGCGGCGTGCGAAGCTGCCGAAAGAAAAGGCATAGACCTGTTCGCGGGAAGTCCGAGTTCAAGGCTTCGGTCCGAGAATGGGCCGCGCACATCAAGGCAAAACCGACGCAGATTCGCGTTCAGAGGATGCGGAGCAAATGGGCCTCTTGCTCTCCAGGTAAATGGATCAGTTTTAGCGAGGACCTGTTGAGCGAGAATGTGGTATTTCAAGAATACGTGATCGTCCACGAGCTGCTTCACTTGCGGATACCAAATCACGGGAGGCTTTTCAAAAGTCTCATATCTGCCTATTTGCCCGGGTGGGAGAAGCGGATTGATAGAGAATTTTTGTAAGGAAGACTTCGGCTCTGGAAGCCACTGCGGTTTATCCAACGTGACCGCCCGCGCGCTGTAGGCCATGCCAGCCGCCAGCCATAAGATCATGCCCCAAGTTCGGCCTTGACAAAGGGCGATGAAAAAAGTATAGTGTCGCCCACCATCGAAGAATTGAAGGAGGAGATGATGTTTGCTATAATTCAGAACGGTTCGAAACAATACCGGGTGTCTCAGGGCGACCGGATACTCATCGAAAAAGTGGAACCCACCGAGGGGAAGGATATCAGGTTCACGGAGGTTCTGCTTGTCGCAGAAGGGGATAAGGTGCTTGTGGGGCGTCCGACGGTCGATAAGGCCGTCGTCACCGGGACTATAGAGGCCGAAGAGAAAGGGGTCAAGCTCTACCCCTTGAAGAAAAAGCGGCGGAAGAATTACACTCGGCGCATAGGGCACCGGCAGACGAAGAGCGCGGTGAGGATCAAGGAGATCAAAACAACTTAATGACCAATACCAAAGTCGCAAGCCGTAAGCTTCCATCCCACTTTGGGATTTGGGGTTTGGGATTTGGGATTTAGGAGGAACGAGTCATGGCACATAAAAAAGGAATGGGTAGTTCGAGGAACGGCCGCGACAGCAATTCGCAGCGCTTGGGAGTCAAGCGGTACGGCGGCCAGCGCGTCACGAGCGGAAGCATCCTCGTGAGGCAGCACGGGACGCGGTTCGCGGCAGGCGTGAACGTCGGCCGGGGGAGGGATGACACCCTCTTCGCCCTTATCGACGGCATCGTCAATTTTGCCGGGGAGAATAAGGGGCACAGGAAGGTAAGCGTATTGCCCGTCGCATAAATTAAGATCACGAATTGGAAGTTTCAAATTTGCAATTCCCAGTGGAGCAACGCGACATTACGTGTTTATAGATAAGATTAAGGTGCTGGTCAAGGCGGGAGACGGGGGGAACGGCTGCGTGAGTTTCCGCCGTGAAAAATACGTCCCCCGTGGCGGTCCGAACGGCGGCGATGGCGGCAAGGGAGGGGACGTAGTTTTTCATGCCGACAAAAACCTTGCGACGCTCCTGGATTTCTATTACCAGCCGCAACTGCGAGCCGGCAAGGGCGAGCATGGGAGGGGTAAACTCCAGAGCGGCGCCGCCGGGCACGACCTGGTAGTGCACATTCCCATAGGGACTATAATTCACGATGCGGGCACCGGCGCCGTTGTCGGCGATATGTGCGCGGATGGACAAAGCCTCCTCGCGGCAAAGGGGGGGCGCGGCGGCCGCGGGAATACGCATTTCAAAAGTTCCACGAGGAGGGCGCCTCGAATAGCCGAGGAGGGCGAGGCAGGCGAAGAACGCGCTCTCCAACTCGAGCTCAAACTCATCGCAGACGTTGGTCTGGTGGGATATCCAAACGCCGGCAAGTCGACGCTCATATCCAAGATTTCCGCCGCCCGCCCCAAGATTGCGCCCTATCCATTCACCACGCGCGAACCCCACCTCGGTCTCGTCCGCTGCGGCGAGGACAGATCATTCGTGGTCGCTGACATCCCCGGCCTGATCGAGTGGGCCCATCGCAACGTCGGCCTCGGCCATGAGTTTCTGCGGCACATCGAACGGACTCGCCTGCTCCTCATCGTCATAGACATGGCCGCGGTGGATGGTCATGAGCCGTTCGACGTGCTCACGACTCTCGAAACGGAGCTTGAGCTACATCGGCCCGAACTCCTGAAAAAACCGCGCCTCATCGCGGCCAATAAAATGGACCTCCCCGATGCGGTGGCCAGACTGGCCGGTTTCCGCAGAAGGGCGAAAGGGTACCGCGGGTTGATCTACCCGATATCGGCGGCCACGGGTAAAGGGGTGAGGGAACTCGTCGTCGCCCTCACAAAGATGCTGTACGTGAAAGAGGCGGAATAACCACGGCATCTTCAGGGGGAGATAACATTGCTTTCAACCACGGATAACCTTAGGGGGATGGACAAACAGATGGAACAGGGGG
>CAYWRA010000084.1:1613-11823 GCA_964460305.1 uncultured bacterium | reverse complement strand
GAATCGATGCCGCCGCTAAGGCCTATCACCGCGGCCGTGAAGCCGCATTTCCTCGCATAATCCCTCACCCCCAGCACGAGCGCGCGGTACACGGCCTCCTCCAGGGGCTCTTCGGTCCACGGGATGGTAGCGCAGGGCGAGCGGCCCTCCACGAAAATGATGTCCTCTTCGAACGCCTTCCCCTGGGCGATCAGTTCCCCATGCGGATCCAACGCGAGGCTCCACCCGTCGAATATCAACTGGTCGTTTCCCCCGACCTGATTGACGTAGTAAACGGGCATCCCGTATTTCGATGCGATGTTCTTGAGTATGCGCTGCCTGAGCGCCCGCCGCCCGATGGCGAACGGCGAGGCGGATATGGTCACCAGCGCCTCGGCGCCTTTCTTGGCGAGCATCTCCACCGGATCCACCGTGTAGAAGCGCTGCTTCCAGAGACCCGGATTATTCCATATGTCTTCGCAGATGCTGAGACCGAACTCGATCCCATTCATCGTTGCGAGCGAAACGGTTGAGGCCGGATCGAAATATCTGAGCTCGTCAAACACGTCATAGGTAGGCAGGAGCATCTTGTGAAAGACCTGCTGCACCTTCCCTTTCCGGATCAGCGCGCCGGCATTGAAAAGGCCCTTCCCAATTGGGGACCCGGTGCGCGCGGCATACCCCGCAATGACGGCGGTGTCCCCTACCTTCTTTGCCAGTCGGTCGAGCGTTTTAAGATTTTCGTCGATGAAGTCGGGGTCTAACAACAGGTCGCGCGACGGATATCCAGGGATCGACATCTCCGGGAATATGCAGAGGCCGGCGCCGCCCCTCTCGGCCCGCTTCAGGAAGAGGAGGATCTTTTTCAGGTTGCCCGAAAAATCGCCGACGGTCGGGTTTATCTGCGCAAGCGCAATTTTCATCTCAACGAACCTTTTTTACCACGCCCCGAAGGGGCCCCTTCGAGAGTAAACGAGGGAAAAGAGAAATCAAGTAGGCAAGCCCCCCCCCTCCCCCTCCGAAGGTCTGTCCGCCTATGGTGGAGGGAGGGATGGGTGGGGGTGATTACAACCCACTAACTATTCCCTTACCCATCGTTCTCTTTTGCTCTCTGTGAAAAATTATTCCTCCGTGTTTATCCGTGGTTTAATCAGAATCTTTTACCACGATGCATTTTGCGGAAGCGGTGGCCACTATGTCACCCCCAGCGTCGCGCGCCTCGGCATGCGCGCTCAGGAGACGGTTCTTCCGCTCGCCGAGCCAGCCCGTAAAATCCACCGTCTCGCCGACGCGTACCACCTTCTTGAATCGCAGATCCAGCCCCGCGGTCACGGCCCTTATGCCAAGTTGCCACGCAAGGTTAAGCATGATCTCGTCAAGGATGAGCCCCAGGAATCCGCCGTGGACGATGTCCGTGTAACCCTGATGCTCCTTGCGGAAGGTAAAGGAGGTGTGGAGAACCTTCTGCTCGTCGAGTGTGAACTGAAGCTTAAGGCCATGGGGGTTATTCTCACCGCAAGCGAAGCACCAGCGGTCATCCCCCAGGCTTACGGCTTGCATCGTCGACTACTCCCTAACTCCCAAGCTGTGTGGGGCGTAGGGAGTGGGGCGTTAGGCGAAAATACCAATCACGCCGTCACGCCTTACGCCCAACGCCGACACGCATTATCATCTTCCCCAAAGGGCCCCCTTCGGGGCGATTCTCCCACTCGCCGTTTCTAGCTATGCCGCAGGTGGGGGCTGTTTCACTACCTTGGGCTTGGCCACGCGGAAGGGATAGCGGGCCACGAGCATCTCATCCAGGCTGACCTCCACACAGTAGATACCGGGCTCCATGAAACGCACGTTTTGGAAAAAATTCACCACGATGGATCCGCGGTTCTCCTCATTGAGCACAATCTTCACCGGCATGCTCTCGATTATTCTAGTTTTCTTGTCAGGGGCGATGATAGCCGAGCGCGCGTTGAACTCGCCGATGCCGTTAAACCATGAATTCGCAATGCATATACGATGGTGCACGGCGGGGAAATTCTGCGCCCATATATTCTGGAAGACGCCTATAAACATGAACTTACCGTTCACCTCCTGCCGCACGTCGTCGCACAGGACTGAGTAGATCAGGTCTGGTTTCATCTGCATGAGCATTATCCCCTGGGTTGGCCCAATCGTACTAAAAAGGGCGGGGGCTCACAATAAAATAGGGGTTTCCACCACGCCCCAACGGGGCCCCTTCGGGCAAGACACTGAGAGAAACAGTTTTTCACAAAGAGTACAAGAGAGAACGGGGAACAAAAAACAAACGCAAGCATCTTTTAATCGTGGCTCTCTTCCATCCAGTATGGATGAAATTTATATCCCCTCCCCCTCTCGCCGGAGGCGAGCAAGTTTGATGCTTGTCCGCCTATGGCGGAGGGGCGGATAAGGGTGGGGGGCTGCATCACCGAAACTGACTTCTTACAAAAAAACTGCCCGGCAACAGTAATCCTGCCACCGGGCAATAGTACAACACTGCTATGAATGGTTCAGACTAAACTACTTCTTCTCAGCGGGCGCCGGGGGCGCCGCCGGCTTCGACTCTTTCTTCTTGCAGCCGCCAAGCGCGAGCGAGCTCACCGCGATCACGAGAACCATGAGGCATACTACCTTCTTCATACCTTCCCTCTCCTTTCCTCTAGCCTAGCCTATCCGCGATATCCCCATTGCTCCCGCGGCTTGGTGTCGGCATTAATATATCTTTAAGTTAAATCATTATCATATATCCTGGATTTACTTGCAACTAATTTCCATCTTCATTTGCATAATAATCATCATTGCGCCGACCGTCCCTTTTTCAACCCAAGGATGAGCTCGGCGATCCTCTTACCGGAGAGCAGCATCCCGCCGAATATGGGCCCCATCCTCGGCCCGCCGAAGACCGCGTTCGCCGCCATGCCGGCCACGTAGAGCCCTGGGTAAACTTCCTTTGTGTTCTCCACGATCGTCTTCTCTCCCACGTCGGCCCACATGGACTTTTCCCCCATCAACTCGCCCGACTCGGTGAAGAGCTTTTTCCCGAGCTTCCTGACGACGATCTTCACGACCTCCGCGTCTTGACCGGTCGCATCCTCCACACAACCGGCTCGCGCGGAAAGTTGGTCGACATGGATATGCGCAATCGACACGGCGCTCCAGTTCAGCACCACGCCCGCCACCCGTTCCCCACGAATCATCACGTCCTCGGTCGAGATGCAGTTGAATATTCTCGCCCCCGCCTTCACCGCAGAGGCGCAAAGGGTCGCCACGGTCTCCAGAGAGTCCGTGACGTAGTAACCGTTCCCCCATTTTTTCATCCTGACGCCGATCTCATTGAGGATCGGTTTCGAGGCCTCCTGGAAGACGCACTTGTTATACATCATCCCCCCGCCCCCCATGCCGCCGCCGCCGGCGAGCGTGCGCTCGAAAACGGCCACCTTCTTCCCCGCGCGCGCGAGATAGTAGGCGGCTATCATCCCCGCCGGCCCGGCGCCGACCACCGCAACGTCGCTCTCCAGGCAGTCCAGAAAATCTTTCGTGAATTCCCGTATGATCGCACGAGAAATGACCACGTCATCCAGCACTTGAGACTTTTCCACCCTTTTACGCATTTTTATCTCCTCCGTATAAATCCCGAGTTGCGTTGGGCGTAGGGAGTGGGGTGTCAGGCGTAAATACCAATCACGCCGTCATGCTTGCCCGCCGAATATCAAGCGCTCCATCTTCCAAAGTCAATCGCCCAAACTATCCTTGACACATTCTGCATATCCAATAGGCGGGCCTTACGCCCAACGCCGGCACGCGTTATCATCTCCCCAACGGACCCCTTGGGGATGTGTTTTTACTGCCGACAATCCGGGGCCACGATTGATCGCGCGTCCCTATCTTCCTGTCACACCAACGGAGCACCATAAAAACGAGGATGGACATCCCCGCCCCCGTCAGGCAGCCGATCTTCTCGGAACCAGTGAATGCCAACCCCATGAGGCAGCCCACGAGCAAACCGGCGAGGGGTAAAATGAACACCATGAACGCAGCGCGCAGATGCCGTGAATCGTCGATCTCTACGCTCACCCTCTCACCGACGCCTGAACCAATGACATTCTTAGCACCAATCACCATCGATCCGTTTCCCATCTGGACACAAACGCGGCACCTGCTGCACGCATCGCTGCGCTCGATGCGGACCCTCGCCTTATCGCCATCCACGCCGATTACAACGCCTTCCTCGCGCACCGGGAACCCCCGTTCGGACGATGCCGTTATCAGTCTCGGTAGGCTGCCCCCCCTCCGTTCGGCCGGGGACATAGGCAACACTTCCGACCTTCCCTCTCCCACCGATGAACGGGGGGAGAGGGCCGGGGTGAGGGGGGTATCACTCCACAACCGTTCCATCCCCCGCTATTTCATACCCTCTACTTATTATGTGCGAAGTACTCGCGCACCAAGGCCTCCATCAGCTCTCCGCGCTTTTCGTAGAGGCGCTTCAGAACGCGCTTTGGATGGGACGCGAGCGCGACGTGCGTGAGCAACGGCAGGGCGATCGTCGTATCGGTGTAGCAAACGACCGCATCGGGCAGGCGGGTCGGATCGACCTTCCCCCAACTCACGGCCTCGTGAGGCGTCGCCCCCGAGAGCCCGCCGGTGTCGGGGCGCGCATCGGTGACTTGGAAGAAATAATCCTGCCCCACCTCTTTGATCCTCAAGACCTCCTGGATCTGCGGCTCGGTCTGGAGCATGAAGTTCTTCGGGCTGCCGCCCCCCATGAGCACGACGGCGCTCTTGCCTCCCGAGCGCTTGGCCGCGAGCACGAACGAGGTCGTCTCGTTCACGTCGATGGCTGGATTGAGGCGCAGCCTGTTGCCGCGGAGCTCGACACCCGCGATGTTCATGCCTATGGTCGAGTCGCCGGGAGAGGACGTGTAGACCGGCACGCCGCAGCGGTAGGCCGCCGCGAGCACGGAGACCTCGCCTATCTTCGCCTTGCGCTCCCACTCAGCGGCGTACCTCCCGATCAGGTAGTGCAGCTCGGCGGTGCCCATCTCCTTCTGGAACTCCGGCTGTACCAGAATGCTCCGGAGGATCTCATCCGTCGCCATCAGGCAATCGGTATAGCCGAGGAGGACATCATATATCCTCACGACGTCGTTCTTTCTGAGGTCTGCATCGTCGACGAGGTGGCTGCCGACGTGCATCGGGAGATTGAAGGCGAAGTGGAGGTCATGATAGAGATTGGCCCCCGTCGCGACGATCCAATCCACGAAGCCGGCCTTGATCAGCGGCACGATGCACGAACAGCCGAGGCCCGCCGGCGTTAGCGCCCCCGCCAGGCTCATCCCGATGGTCACGTCGGGACAAAGCATCTTATCGACGAAAAGCTGGCACCCCTCCCTCAAACGCGCCGAGTTGTAGGCGAGAAAGGTATCATCCAACAGCGCGGTGAGTTTCTCCTTCCCCGTAATCCCTACGGGCATGATCCTCTTTCCGGAGAGATAGCGGGCCTTGTGGGGATATTTCTTCTTCCGGAGCCAATCCGGCGCTTCACAATGGTTCTCACGCATCCGGTGTGTCCGTTTCATTCTGTATCCAACCTCCGTTCTAGCAATGAAAAATGTCAAATGACAAAAGAATGACAAATACCAAATGGCAAATGTCAAAACACTATTGTAGTTTTGTCATTTGAATTTTGTCATTTACCTAATGCACCATGACGATCTTGGCCCGGGTAAAGCCGTTGAAATCGGTGGCGCTCGCGGAGCTGTATGCGCCCACGCTGTTCACGTAGACGATGTCATCGATCTCGAGCTCGGGCAGGTCCTCCCCGCGGGCGATGATGTCCAGGCTGTCGCACGTCGGGCCGGCGAGCGTAGAGAGCTGCCTCCTGCCGGATTTCAAAACCTTGAACTGGTATTTCGCGTGGTCGAAAATAAGACCGCTCAGCGCCCCGTAGACCCCGTCGTCGAGATAATACCAGTGCTTGTTCTCGCGTATGGCCTTGCCGATCACCCTCATGACGAGCGTCGCGGCGGGGCCGACGATGAACCTTCCCGGTTCCGCGATGATGCGGATGCTCCTGTCGAAGAGCCTGTCGATCTCGCGGGAGATCACGCTCGCCATCCGGTCGAACACGTCCTCGTCGCCGTCGCAGTGTGGGATCGGGAACCCGCCGCCGATGTCCACTATCTCGATCGGGAGCTGCTTGAGCTTCGAGTCCCGCACGATGATCGCCGCCATCTCGAGCGCGTCCACGTAATTGCCCAGGTGCGTGCACTGGCTCCCCACGTGAAAGCTAACGCCCGTCGGCTTCAGTCCGAGCCTGTGCGCCTTGATGAGCAACTGGACCGCATCCGCCGGATCGGCCCCGAATTTCAAACTCAGCTCGACGACCGAGCCTACGTTCGGCACCTTGATGCGGACGATGACGCGCGCGCCGGGGGCGTTTTCGGCGATCTTGTCGAGCTCATACTCGCTGTCGAAGGTCATGAGCCCCACGCCGCGTCGCGCCGCAGCGCGTATCGCCCCGACATGCTTGATGGTGTTTGCGAAGATAATGCGCCCCGGCGCCGCACCGGTATCGAGGACCGATTCCATCTCCGCCCGTGAAGCGACGTCGAATCCCGCCCCCGCCGCCACGAGCGTGGCGATGATCTCCGGATGGGGATTGGCCTTTATGGCGTAGAACGGCTCCACCCTGGGAAGCGCCCGCCGGAAGCGGCCGATCTGCGCCCGCAATGCCGACCGGCTCACGGCCATGAGCGGCGTCCCATGCCTCCGCACAAGGTTCCTCAGCCGTTGGCCGTTGTTATCGAGTGTCCGCGTGGACATCCGCCCGCCTTTCATGACCCCCCTGCAATCTCACGCAGGTGCAGATTCTATGATAATCCCGAGCTCCCTGCAAATCTAATCCGCGTCTCGCAAAAATCAGCCTCAATGGCAACCACAGAGTCCACAGAGAAGACTCCGAGGGCACCGAGGAAACAAAGCCCAAATTAATTTTAACCACGGATGAACACCGATATACACAGATGGGAACTACAGTTTCCGATTTTAAGTTTCTGGTTACTTGAAGAACCCGTTTTAATCTGTGTAATCCGTGAAATCCGTGGATAAAAACGCCGGAGAAACGAGTAACCAGAAACTGTAGTCAGTCTCGGTACCCTCTGCGTACTCCGTGGTTCAACATTGTTACGGTATTCCTTTGCCCCCTAATCCTCCGGCGGGGTGGCCAACTCCACTGCCGCCTGGATTCCCGTGGCCACTTCCGGCACGATACCCATCTTGCGATAGACGGGATGGAGCATCTGCTGGAGCGCCTTTATGCGGAGAGCGAAAACGAGTGACGCCAGAGCGCAGGCGAGGCCGCCGATCATGAGCGTGTGAAGCACACCGATCCGGCCGGCAAGAAATCCCGAAAGCAAGCTGCCGAGAGGCGCCATCCCCATGAGCGACATCGTATAAAAGCTCATCACCCGCCCCCGTTTATCATCCTCGACAATTACTTGTAGCACGGTGTTACTCAACGCCATCTGCACCATCATCCAGAAACCGGCGACGAACAAGAGCGGCAGCGAGATCCACATCACCCGAGAAAATGAGAACGCAACCAAACCCGCCCCGAAGAGCGCAGTGGATAGGGGGAGCATCCTCCCGAGCCTCAGCACGTCTTTTCTTGAAGCAAGATAGACGGTTGCCAACAACGCTCCCGTGCCAGAGGCCGCCATGAGGAAGCCGAGCGTCTGTGGTCCCCCATGGAGAACGTCCTTTGCGACAACGGGCATGAGCACGACGTAGGACAGGCCCATCAGGCTGCTCACGCTGAGGAGCATGAGTATGGACCGTATGGGGGCGAAGCCGAAGGTATAGACGAGGCCTTCCTTCAAATCGTGGAGCAAGCGGGAGTCGCGCGCCACCGGCCGCGATTTCGTTATCTTCATTGCGAGGAGCGAGATGATGACAAATATAAAACTCACTCCGTTCAAGAGAAAGCACGTTCCTTCACTGCTGTAGGCGATGAGAATCCCCGCCAGCGATGGGCCCACCAATCTGGCGAAATTAAACATAAAAGAATTCAGGGCGATCGCATTCCCGAGGATTTCTTTCCTTTCAACCATGTCAATAAGGAAGGAATGCCGCGCCGGTATGTCAAACGAGTTCACGCACCCCAGGAGAACCCCTAAAAAAACGATCTGCCAGACCTGAATGACGCCGGTGAGGGTGAGCGCCGCCAGCATAAATGCCTGAACCATCGCAACCGCCTGGGTCACGATGAGGATGTGGCGCCGGTTCAACCTGTCCGCCAGAACGCCGGTGAGCGGGCTCAATACAAAGGCGGGGATCTGCGAGCAGAAGGCTACGGCGCCGAGGAGAAATGCCGAATTCGTCAGCCGATAGACGAGCCAGCTCATGGCGATCTGCTGCATCCATGTGCCGATCAGTGAAACGCTCTGCCCGCCGAAGAAGAGCCGATAGTTCCTGTAGCGGAGCGAGTGGAAAATTGTATCTAAGGCCCCCATTCGACGACGACCCTTCATGCCTGTCTTCATAAAATTGGTTGTGAGCGCGCGCTCCGAATAAACAAAAGCGTAGCCGACACGTTCATATGCCGGCTACGCCCGTGAGTAACTCCACGCCGGGAAGGGCGCGGAGATCAGAGATCTTTCACCTTTTCTGAAAGCTTGGTGAGCCTGGCGATGCGAATGAGCTCGGTCTTCCCCCCCATGCCAACAACGGCCGAGTCGGAAAGGAATTCCTGGACGACACCGATGCGGTCTTTGCCGCCGTCGGTCTTCCAACCGACCAGGTTGCCCACACGGATGTCCGTCGGGACGCCCGGGCGCTTGCTGGGCTTTGCCGCGTTCATCTGTGAATACTGGATCCACACCGGCTCAACCTGCCCGCCCTCTTTTAACAGCAGGATCGTCGGCGCTGATCCAGGGCCGAGCGCATTGGCGGGAATCTTCACTACCTGTTTCCCGATCTTGAGGACGCGCTTTTTCCCCTTCGTCTTTGCCGGTTTTTTCGCGCCTTTCGCCACGGCCTTGCCAACCGATTTCTTGGCGGACTGTTTCACAACCTTCTTCATGGTTTTCCATTTTCTTGACGGACTTTTTGCCTCTACCGGTTTCTCAATCGGATCAGTGGATATAACTTCTTTAGCCATGGCCGGCCTCCCTTTTCTTACAAGCCCCCCGCATCGCACTTCTCGTTTCGATAATACCACGAGGACGCCGGCAGTCAAGAGCTAAGAGGGCACCGAATAAAATCCCAAACCCCAAATCCCAAATCTCAAATGACAAAACACAACGAAGGATTAAAGAGAGTGGGCGGCAAGGAACACAGCGATTACAGTTCTCACAAAGAGCAAAGGAGCGAAAAGTCAAAAGGGGTCAAGTCTGGAATCTCTACTTTTGAATGTTATATTATGGTATGTGTCAAGGAAGATGGCTGAGGCCTCTAGATGTAGGGAGAGAATTCACAGAGAAAAAGTTGTTTGCCTCAGATCGACGCGCCCCAATGGGGCCTCTTCGAGGGATAGAACGCAGATTTAAAGAAATAGCGGTAAATCTCCTGCTCCCCGCAATATCTCTTTCCTCTCTTTTACTCTTTGTGGAAAACTATATCCTCCATTTCGGGTCGGCACTCTTGACAATGCTCACTATTTCTGGTATTTTACCCGTGGGAGTAGAAGTTGTTCGGAGATGGTTATTGCAATGAAAAGATATCTCGGGTTTTCATTGATCGTTTTAGCCGTCACACTTGCGCCCGCGTCTCTTACGGCAGGGCTTGCCGCCGGTACGAAGGCGCCCGATTTTACCGAAAACCTCTGCGACATCAACGGGCTCACCAGCCAGCGCTTCGGCCTGTCCAAAGACTGCAGCGGGAAGATCGTTTATCTTCAGTTCAACAATCCAACGTGCCCGCTGTGCCAATTCCTTGTGCGGAAAGTGGAAACCGAAGTGCTCCCATCTTTTGCCGGCAATCCCAACGTCGTCTTCGCACAAATCGCGTATGCATATGGCGGCTACGACGTAAACGACGTGATCGCGATGATTGCCGCCACCAACTGCTCTCAAAAGGTGATCGCCGAAAATAACGGTTCAACGTATGCCGACTACGCCATTGCAAGCGTTCCCTATAGTTACGTCATCGACACAACCGGTATCATCCGGTATGCACGGGGAGGGCAGGATATCCCTTCGAGTGAGATCGTAGAAGTAAT
>CAYWRA010000084.1:0-1600 GCA_964460305.1 uncultured bacterium | reverse complement strand
GGACGACAAGCTTCCTCCCCCACCGCCCCCATGCCTCACACTCAAGTGCAATGCCGAAACGTACCAGCCCGGCGATGCGGTGCGCATAGTCGCAGAGGTTGCCGGAGTCTCCGAACCGTTTGACGCCTACGCGCTCATCAAAAATCCCGAGGGGCGCTATCTCTCAATAACGGCCCCCGGCGTTATACGTCAGGGCGTTTTACCAATTGCAACCAATGTGCCCGAGCATGTCTCCACAGCGTCATACGAGCTTCTGAACGCCCTTGTGCCCCTCAATGCAGTCGCCGGAGAATACGAAATAATCGCCGGTCTCACTACTCCGGGTACACCCGATGCCTTCTGTGAAATCCGGATCAAGATGCTGGTCCAGTAGTCCATCAAGGAAAAATCCCAAATTCCGATATTGAGAATGACAAATACCCTGCCTGCCCGCCAGCGCACAGCCGAAATCGAAAAACGCGCTCACCTTCACCATTCAGACGGTGACGGTTTCCCCTTGATCGCCGATCCCCATGTGTGCCATGCTTATCAGGCGTTCACAAATCTCTTTTACTATTTCTGGAACGTTGTTCTCCACCGCGGATTCCGCGGATGGAGCGGATTTGAAAGGGCAGCGGTTGCATCCACGGATTCACACGGGTTTTTTCACAAAGAGTAAAAGAGCGGAAGAGAAGAGCATAAGCAGCTATACTCGCTGTCACAAAAATGCTTAATCTTGTAGGGGCTTGATTTATCAAGCCCGCCCTCAACCATTCAACGCGAATTCGGCAAATCCCCGCCAGCCATTCGGCAGGTGGGGAACCCTGACAATCATTAGATAAACAAGCTGGTTTGTTCTCTTTTACTCTTTGTAAAAACGATCAGGTCAGTCGGCTGAATCAGGTGTTAATGAAAACGTTCACCACAGCGCTCATACAGTTCCGTGGCGCTCCCGATTGCGAGGAGAGCTTACGCGAGTTCGAGGCGCGCGTCGCCGAAGCCGCATCAAGAGGGGCGCGGCTCGTCTGCGGGCCGGAGTATCTCTACTTCACCGGCGACGTCCATGATCTCCCCCGCCTCGCGGTGCCTGTCCCCGACCCGCTTACCGAGCGCTTCTCCGCGATTGCGAAAAAGCACGCCATCTATTTCTCTCCGGGAACAATCCCCGAACGCGTCGAGGGCGCAAAGCCGTATAACACCATCCTCCTATTCGGGCCTGATGGGTCCTTGATCGGCAAATACCGGAAACGTCATCTTTTCCGGGTGGATATCCCCGGTGAAATCACCACAGACGAACGCGATGATCTCTTAGGGGGCTCGGCGCCCGCTCCCGTCATCGACACGGGACTGGGGCGAATCGGACTTAGCATTTGTTACGACCTGCGCTTCCCGGAGCAATTCTTGGACCTCTCGCTGCGGGGGGCGGAGATAATAGTCGTTCCCGCGGCGTTCCCGATACCGACGGGCTCCGCGCACTGGCACGTCCTCTGCCGCGCGCGCGCGATCGAGACCGGATGCTTCATCCTGGCGACGGCGAGGGCTGGGGCGTGCGGGATCGACACGCCACGATACGGCCACAGCCTCATCGTGGACCCCTGGGGGACGGTTCTCGCGGAAGCGG
>CAYWRA010000083.1:0-12135 GCA_964460305.1 uncultured bacterium | reverse complement strand
ACGTCGCCTGCTACAACTCCGCGAATACGCTCGACGAATGCCTCATTGGAGTGACTGCCCAGAGCTTTCCCATAGACGATATTCTTGTCATCGACGTCGGCTCGACCGATGAGACGGTTTCGATCGCCTCCCGACATCCCGTAAAGATCATCCGGCATTCGGGGAACCTCGGCCTCGCCGCAAGCCGTAACACCGCCTTCCGAGCCGCACGAAACGAGTTCGTCGCCGCCGCCGACGCCGACGTCGTCCTCGATACGCACTGGCTTGAAAAAATCATGGAGAATCTCGCGGATCCCGCGGTCGCCGGCGCATGCGGGCGTCTGGTCGAGAAGTGCAGTTCCACCCCGCCGGACGCCTGGCGGGCCGTGCATATGCCCCAACACTGGGGGGAGGAGAAAATACGGAATCCCTATTTTCTCTTTGGCGCCGACAACCTATATCGGAAGGACTCGATTGTCAAGATAGGCTTTTATAACGAGGGTTTCAAAACCAACTTTGAAGACGTCGACATGGGGATCCGTTTGGCGAAGGCGGGGAAGCCTACGGCCTATGATCCCTCAGCCGTTGCCCATCACCTCAAAAAAGACACAACCATATCGGTCCTCCGCGCATATTACCTCTGGTATTCCCCAAACTACCCATCCCCCCTGTCGGCCGCCGCGCTTGCGCATAGGCTCCGCGTATATTTCAGCGATTGGCTACGCATGCTCAAAATTGATTGCCGCGCGGGCAGAGAATCATTCCTGATAATTGATATAATGCTCTGGCTATACCGCTCGTTTGTCGATGCAGCATGGTGGGTGCGCACACTGATACCGCGCAAGTGAGCTATGAACGGCAATGCCCCCTACATTTCGGTCGTGATCCCTACCCACAATAGGAAATCGCTTCTCCTGGAGACCCTACGTAGTTTTCAAAACCAGTTATACGATAAGAACCGGTTTGAGCTGGTGGTAGTCGATGATGGTTCCACGGATGGAACGTGCGAAGAGGTCAAAGCCATTTTAAGCCGATTCGACTATCCACTGAAAATGGCCGGGCAGGACAAAAAGGGGCCCGCAAGCGCGAGGAACCTCGGCGTATCGCTCGCGCGGGGGGATGTCATAGCCTTTACCGACGACGATTGTTTGCCCGACCCCGCATGGCTACGTGAAATAGCGAAGGCTTTTTCGGCCCCCGGGACCTGGGCGGTGTCGGGGCAGATCTTTAGCCGGATACCGCCGGACATTTTCGTCCACTCACTCTTGTCCTCCTCCACTCTCGTTTCGGAATCCGACCACTTTATGACGGGTAATTTCGCGGTGCGTAAGGACATCGCCCAACGCATCGGAGGATTCGATCCCCGTTTTGAGGATCCATGGTTCGAAGATTATGATTTCGCCTATAGAATACGCGAGAGCGGCGGGGAGATAGCGAAAGCCCCCGATGCAAAGGTGTGCCATCCACCGCAATATCAATCGTTTTTGAGCTATCTGCGGAAGACCCGATTCAGTAAATACCTCGCGCTCATGCAGGTCAAACACCCAAACAAGGGATTCGACAAGGCGATTCAAGCGAATCTCCGGCAAGCGGCAAAAACCTCCATCATAATTCTTCTGTTCGCCTTCATCCCGCTGCCATGGACCGATGTCGTGGGGAGACTCTTAATCTTGTGGGGCGCTTCGGCATTCCTTGCCTGCGGGAGAATTCGGGCGATCCGCAATCATCTCAAAACGTACGACTGCCATGTGCGACGCAGGGACATCCTCTACTATGTTTTATTATCATGGACTACGGGTTTGCTGCATGGATGGTATACTCTTATTGGAACTTGGCGCTTTGGATCGGCATGGCCCAAAAAATAAGCCTCTCGGAAACGATATTATCATCACGGGACTAACGCAACGTCGAGCGGGGGGAGAATATGCTAAATCAACTTGACCGGCTTTTTATCCAGGCGATAAAATCCCTCTGCCGGTGGCGGGACTACCCCTTTTTCCCGTGGATCGCCATCTGGAACGTCACGGCCCACTGTAATTTAAACTGCTGGTACTGCAATCAGCCCCCCGACAATAAGGCGGTTGAAAATACGGAGGGCGCCCTCGCCTCCCTGCTTCGCCTTGCGCCCAAGGGAATCTACTGCTTCGGCGGCGAGCCTCTCATGTGCAAAACGCTCCCACATATTTTGGCCGAGGTAATAAAGCGCAAACCAGGCACGTACGTCTCGCTCAACACCAACGGCCTGCTGATGGACCGGCTGTTGCAATGCCTGCCGTATCTTAAACAGATACTTTACAGCATCGACGGGCTCGACCAGAGCAACCGGTTGAACCGCGGCTGTTCCGGAGAAACTCTGTTTAAAAATCTCAAGGAACTGATCAAGACGATCAAAAATGCCAAATCACCCGCCAGAGTGGCGACGCACACCGTTATCACCCGGCATAATTATAGGCATCTCCCCGAATTGGTGGCCGAGGTGAAAAATCTGGACCCGACGATACCCATGCTTTTCTTCACCCTCATTCCGCATTCCCATCCGCTTTCCGTCAGGAGCGACGAAAAATGTCAGCACGAATTTGAGGAAATATTCGCGAGATTGCAAAAAGATTACAGTAACATCATAATCAATACGGAGGTTCGGCACGGCATCACAACCGATTGCTATCGCCAGTATTTCCTCTTTTTCATGGATCCGAACGGCAACGTCCACATCTGTAAACCGAACAGGCACATCGAAATAGCCCAGGCCAGATTAAAAAGCGGAGGCCCCGGCCTCTCCCTGCTCGACCGCTTGAACATATACCGCCGCTTGGCGAACACGCTCCTTATCCGGGAGAGCGCCCCCCGTTGCGAAGAATCGTGCGACTGGCATCTCTCTCTCGATGATTACTTCCGTGGGGCAAAAATGATGAATGACGGGCTCTTTCCCGTTTTGCAAGGGAACCTTACACCGGAAGAGGTCCAAACCGTTTACGGCTTTATACACCGCAAAATATCCCGCTCCTTCCCGGAGGAATGGCTGACGCGATTCTTGCGGGGCGGGCCGCGGGCTTGAAGGGCGAGTTTTTAATCATGGAAACAACGGATCGTGGTATATAATATATGCGAAGATCCGTTGAAAGTCGAACCGCAGGAACACAATCGCTTCCGATTCTGGGGCAAAGTCGAGGAACTGAAGGGCCATTTTCTTCGGGTTATAACATTGGGAGATAAGAAAACGATACCCAACGCTTTCCCGGATAGGAGATTTAAACAATGAAACTGAACTATTACAAAGATACTGATTCTCTTTATATCGACCTCTATTCCAAGCCAAGCGCGGAAAGTAGAGAAATTTCGGAAGGTATCGTTCTGGACTATGATACCAACGGCAATATCGTCGGCATTGACATCGACAATGCAAGCCATAAGATCGAGCTCAAGGAAATCACGTTGAGCAAGATCCCGGCCGAGGTTGAAAAGCTGACGGCATGAGCGTTGTCGGACAATCAGAGGGGTTTACAGTGGCTAATCCCGCCATCACTGTCATCATCCCAACGTACAACAGGAAAGATATCCTGCGAAAAGCCCTGCACGCCTATAAGGACCAGACCCTATCGCAAGACCGGTTCGAAATAATCATCGTCGACGACGGTTCCACGGACGGGACGAGGGACGTCGTGGCGGAGCTGGCAAAGACCCAACCGAACATCCGTTATTTCCCCCAACCCCACGGCGGCCCCGCGAAATCGAGAAATTCAGGGATCGAAAAGGCGTCCTCCGGCCTAATCCTCTTCACCGGCGACGACTGCATCCCGGACAAAAACCTGCTTCGAGAACACTTAAGCCTCCACGAGGCCGGCGATGCCATCGCGGTCCTCGGGCACATCGACTGGCATCCGGATTTAGAGATCACGCCTTTCATGAATTACATCAATATCGACACCCAGTTCAGCTATCCCAAAATCAAAGAGACCCCCGAGAACGTTCCATTCGGCTACTTCTATACGTCGAACATATCGATCCCCGGGAAATACCTTGAGCTAGCCGGTGTTTTTGACACCGATTTCACGGAGGCCGTCTGGGAGGACGTTGAGCTAGGCTATCGCATCTGTAAGAGCGGGGTCAGGATCGTCTATAACCCCAAGGCCATCACATATCACTATCATGCGGTGGGTATCGAAGATTATATCCAACGCCAAGTCAGGGCCGGCAGGGCCGCGGCCATCCTGTACAAGAAACATCCCGAGATGGCCGAATCTCTCCGAGTCACAAAAGTCGCCGGCCCCGAGGTCCGCTTCCGCTTCTACCAGGCCCTGCTCGACTACTATTATTTTGTCGGCCTGCAAGAATCCCTTCAATCCGAAGAGAAGGAACAGTCCCTCATCCCCCTCGAAGACAGGTTGAAAAACTGGTCCGACATCGAGAAGGATCGCCTGATGAAGAATGTCCAGGCATTGGAAAAGATTATAACTCAGGAAATCCCCAAGAAGGATAAGTTAATCGAAGAGCTTCACAATAAGAACCAGGAAAAATATTACCGGATCGTGGAGCTTGAAAAACTGGAGCTGCGGGTCAAAAGCTCTTTCGCTTATAAGGTCTATCGGCTTTTTAAAAAGATTGGTTTTTAGCCGGAATGGTTCATCCGACGTTCACATCAGCACTGGAAAGAGCGATGCCCCTGGAGAGCACAGCGCCGTCGGTGGGCCGGCAAGATTCGAGGCGGATTTTTACTAATTTCCGTCCGTTATGGAAAGGTACTTTCAATTCTTGCCACTCCCCTCCAACAAGATTAGAGGAGAAGCGATCCGTATTGACCAGCCCCGATACCATCACCGCCTCCGGGGCGTATAATGACATCCTCATATTCCGCTGTGCGCCAATGCTGCCTTGTGGAAGGGCCAGATAGAAAATCCCATAATCACCCATCCATCTTGAAAGCCTGCCGTGCGTACTCGATTGCGGATACCAACCTAGACCAAGGTTATTCTCCTCATGCTCCCCAATGGTCAAGCTGCCTCCGATACAAGCAGCTTCCACCCTATCATCCCGCTGAAACTCATAATCTGGAACCGGAGCATTGAAGAAAGGATAACCGCCGCTGTCCAAGAAAAGTGCCTCAAAGTTTGCGGTATCGTTTCTCCTCTTGCTCTGGATTTTTCGTCTTTCTTTAAGCGTGTCCGCCAGAACCCGGAGGTTCCACATTATCGCGCGCGTCCGGTAGGAAGCCCGCCTAAAATCACCCCGCCGAAACCACCTCGTAATGCAACCTAAATCGAAAAGAAACGATTCTCTCAACCTGGCCCACAGCAGCTCCCTCGGGCAGTTTTTCAATAGTATCCGCAATCTGTACCTGTGCTCCTCAAACTCGTGATGCAATGGATTCTCAAAGCGGATATTGACCTTATGATATACCCTGGCCGACGGCACGGTCATTACCCCATACCCGCACAAATTGGCTCTTATTCCGTAGTCGAGGTCATCGCAGTATACGAAAAACCTCTCGTCAAAAAAGCCTATGTCGTCAAAGATGCTTTTTCTGTAAAGGGCAGCCCCGTTACACACGGATGGGACGCGCAGAGACTCATCATACTGCCCCTTGTCTAACTCAAAACAGCCCCTATCCCAGCCATAAAAGATACGATTAACGTTATGGCCGATACTGTTTATGACTCCCCTCTCATACTCCAGCAACATCTTCGCCCCGCATACCCCCACGTCTTTGTCTTTTTCCATGGCATCGACAAGGCTACCGATGCACTTGGGTTCGACGATCGTGTCCGGATTGAGGAGGAATATGTACTCGCCGAGCGCGCTTTTTATGCCCGTATTGTTGGAACGCGCGAAACCTATATTTCCGTTATTTCTGATTATTTTGATTTGATGGAATTTTTCTTCGACGAGGGCAACGCTCCCATCGCGGGAGTCGTTGTCGACCATAATGGTCTCCAGATTCTTATAATCCGATTTATACAAGGACGAGAAGCAATCATCGAGATCATTGCGGTTATTAGTACATACCACAATGACGGTAACAAGAGGTTTCTCCATACCGCCCTCAATTGCTGTTTGTCCAATCGAATCGATTGGTATAAACTATCATACGGTGATTTTAAGAGTTGCGCAATACGCAACATGATTATGATCCAGTATGATTGAATCACAACTCCTTGCCGCCGATGGTTGCAAAATGAGCCATAACACAAACAAAAAACTGATTCTCCTCGGTCTGGCTGAAGCGACTCATATCAGAAGCACGATCCACTACCTAAAAAACAAGTATCCCCATTCTCGCCTTACCGTGTTGGTCTTCGATAAGGAAAAGTTTGACGAGTTAAAAACGCAGGGGGCTATCACGCGGACAATCCTCATAGAGGAAAATCCTGTTTCCGCCTTATTCCGGGGCCCCAAAATCCTCTTTACCCTTCGCAGGGAAAGGATCGATATGGTATGGATCGTCGCGCGTTATTACCCGAGGAACCTATTAGCTCATCTCTTCATACACTTGCTTGGGATTCCAGAGAAGCGATTTAGATCGATAGATGGAAGGACATGGAGCTTGGGGCAGGCAAAGTGTGCATTTCCAAAGCCTGTCTGGCATCGGATCTCAAGGCGGAATCTAAAGCGGGGGGCCGTCATTCTCTCTTATGTGGCGGGTGAGATCTTATTCCCTCTGCTGAATTTCAAAAGCAGAAGAAGACCGTTCGAAAAAGCCCAGATCAAACGCATACTCGTTCTCCAGATGGATCTTATAGGAGACGTAATCCTTATCACCCCCTGTCTGACCGTATTGAAGAAGAATTATCCCCATGCCACGCTGGACGTGATGGTCAGCCCGTGGTGTCATAATTTATTACGATACAACCCCTACGTCGATAATATCATCACCTACGATGCGAGATGGTTTCGGGACATCACTCCTTCCAAGAAAAAAACCACCCCAATGGATTTGCTTTCCGACATCCTCTTCAGATTAAGAATCTTCTTGAAACGCTACGACGTGGTTTTCGAGCTCAAAGGAGAAGCAAGCAACGTCCTCTTCGCGTATCTAACGGGGGCTCCCTATAGAATCGGCTACTGTTTCCGCAGTGAGCTTAGGAGCAATCTCCAGCCGGAACACATCCAGCATCTCCTCACCACCCATGTAAAATACCCCCGGGGTCCTCATATAGGGACCCATCACGTCGAACACAGTCTCAACGTCCTGCGGGCCGTGGGGTTAAAAGTCGCCGACGAGGATAAGGAACTTTTTCTTAATTACTCGCAGGCTGAAGAGAACGCAGTAAATAAGCTCCTCGATCGCCTCGGCATAAAAGAGAATGACCTTCTGATCGGCATTCATCCCGGCGCGAGCAGAAAGGCCAAGATGTGGCGGAAAGAAGGTTTTGCCGCCGTGGCCGATGCATTGTGTCAAAAATACAATGCCAAAATCATTATAACGGGTACGGCTTCGGAAATAGGCATCGCGGAAGAAATATCATCTCTGATGAAATCGCGGGCCTACATAGCAGTGGGCCGGATGAGTCTTTTGGAATTTGCATGCCTGGTTAAAAAAATGGCACTGATGATCACCAATGAGACATCGGCCAACAGCATCTCCGCCGCAGTAAAAACGCCGGTCATCGTATTGATGACCGGTGTCCCCGAGCTCTACGGACCTTACAGAGTACCCCATGCCGCCATTGTAAACAAACTCCCCTGCCGCAAGATATTCATCGAACACTGCGGTGCTTGTCCCTACGACGAATATAAGTGCTTACAACTGCTTTCAGAACATAAAGTAATCGATGCGGCTGAGGACCTGTTATTGAAATGCCACCATGTGAGGAAGCCGGCAGACCATTCTTCACCGAATCCTTATGGCAACAATGTTTGACCGATCCGACTCACTGGGCTTCCCGCCAACCCATCAGGCCGCCAACAGTTGCCGCACGACCGGTAGGATTTTTTCCGGAGAAAGAGAAGCGAGACACTTAAGCCCATACGGGCATTCACTTGGATAAAATTTATAACACGGCGCGCATTTAACGTCTAACCGCACGCTGAGCGTTTTCTTCCCCAACGGCTGCCATTCATGAGGCAGGACTTGACCGCCAAATATCGTCAATGTCGGCACTCCCATGGCCGCGGCAATGTGTGCCGGGCCGCTTATGTTGCCGATGAAAGCACGGCACCTTCTAACCAATATCATATACTCTTCTAACGAAATTTTACCGACGAGGGAAACCATCCGCCCCCTCTCTTTAACCAAGTCCAAAAGTCGGCAAGCAATATTCTCCTCCTCAGCCTTGCCGAATATCACTATTTTCAGATCATGGCTATCCAACAAAAAATCAGCTAAACGCGCAAAGTGGGAAACCGGCCATTGCCGTATGGGGTTGCCCACACCGGGGTGAATGCCTATAAATCCATTCTCCGATAACCATGAATATCTCTCCAGAATTTCATCCTCTTTGTTCTTATCTAATAAAAATTCTGGCAACATACGCGGTGGCTGTATCTTTTGAAAAGGAGCAGTCAGAGAACTCAAAAATCCCATCGGTATAGCACGGACTAACAAACATAACTGATCTGTTATGTGCATTTTGGAGGCTTGGCCGGCGATATCGGCTATCTCGCGGGAGGGTTTGACGCATACGGATAACCAATCATCATCACTTGTACAATACCCTACAGTATGGAGTGCGTGTGATAGTTTCAGGATGTTTCTTGTCTCGGAATGCCTCCTCAAATCCACAGCCAGATCAAAATTCCGTTTCCTGAGAATGTCCTCAAGCTGGTTTAACTCCGCTTGTCCGCAACTCCGCTTGCCGGCTTCCGCTCTTTCGAAAAAATAATCGAATGTAATGATGTCGTTTATAAAAGGCAACTTTTCGACAACGGTTTTCGCCCAACTCCCTACGAGAACCGTAATGGCGGCGTTCGGATACTTCTGTCTCAACATCGCCATCGCCGGCAGACTTAGGACAACGTCGCCGATATGATCCAATTTAACTACCAGGATGTTCTTTATGCAATCTGGTTTTATTCTTTTATACCTGTGATACCTGATGCGCTCATTAAAACGGAATACGGGGCTATGATGTCCAATTTGCACGGAATTCATCGCTGGTGCCCACCCGTCATCTCCAACCATGTCGATCTGCAATCTCCAACAGCTCTGACACACCGCACTGTAAGCAACCCCTCTCATTAGTGTTCCAATGCCGGTCGGGCACAGAGAAGGATTACATTATTTATTTCGAGGAGAAGCGCGAGTCTTTCGAGGAATACGGCCAGCTCTTTCTCATCAGCAAAGATACTGCGCCGCTTGTTGCCTCAACGGCCTCGCCATAGTCCAATTGTGCCACCGAAAAGCGAAATGTCAAGGACAAGGATTTGACTACTATTGAAGGGGCTGTTCCTAAAGATGCCTAAAGATCGGGCTTGCAAAATCACCAGGAAAGGGTGATTATTTCACTAATAATGGATTATGAGAACCTACCCCACACAAGATAAGAGGAGTGCCTCCTGGAAGGATATCGGATGGGCTACCCTTGCCTATGCAGCGCTCACCGTTATTATGACCTATCCCGCAGCCCTTCATCCAGTTACTCTAATGGTGACGGAGTCAGGCGATCCTCTCATCGACCTTTATATGTGCCGAGAATGGATGCATTCTCTTGCGGAAGGACGCATTCCGGTGTTCTGCGCCGACATAGGACGCCCTTTTGGATACCCATTCGCTTTTACGCCGCTAGGGCAGTATCATGCAGTTTTGTATATGCTGCTTCATCCCTTTTGTAATGATACCTTGATCCATAATATCTTCTTTTTCTCCTCTTTTATCCTCGCGGGTGTGGGAGCTTATCTATTGGCCATAGAGCTGACGGGGCATAAAAGGGCTTCCTTGCTTGCGGGGGTAATTTATGCTTTTGGCGCTCCGCACGCCATGCAGTCCCTGGCGCACACCCCTAGTATGACTGTACAATGGATACCTCTCTTCCTTTTGTTCTGGTTCCGCTTTATACGGAACCCCAATCGGCAGCACCTGCTTTTATCGGTCCTCTTTTTCGCCCTCGTCGCATGTAGTGATCCATACCAGAGCATTTTTTGCATCTTCCTCGGGGGTTTATATCTCTTCTATCACTGGTGGAGCAATCATACAAAAGGTCAATACCCGTATCTCCTTCTCGAGCGCTGGCTGACGCTCTTTTGCGCATTGACCCTTCTTGTATTGTTACCTCCCCTCTGGCCCCAGATATGGATGGCAAAACAGGGGTACAAACTATCATGGGACCCGGCAAGTTTTTTTCGATCGTCCGTTCCTCTTGTGGCTTACTTCGTCCCAAGTAAGTTTCATTTTTTAGGACGTATCTTTACCGTCGATTACGTCATTCCAGGACAAACATCGGCAATTGAAGAACTCTGCTCCTATTATGGCGTGCTCACCATCTTTCTGGTTATCCTGGCGTTCGCGCTGGGAGTGAGATTCCCAAACCGATCCTACGTCTGGTGTTCCCTCCTGGCGTGCGTGTTTTTATCCTGGGCACCGATACTTCACTTGCGCGGATATGCCCTATACCAGTACCTTCCAATTCTGGGGCACATGCGCAGTTGCAATCGTTGGAACATACCTGGGGGTTTAATGCTGGCCCTACTGGCCTCTGCCGGCTTCACCGCCGTAGAGTGGCATGGGAGTAAATTCCTGGATAGGCGGGGCATTCACTCATCACTTCATAAAGTTTGGGCGTGGGCATGGTTTTTATTCGCAACCATTTTTACGAGCCTCGATCTATGCATCGCTCCTTACCCCGTCACACGCATCCCCGATCTGCCGCCATTCTTCAAAAACCACCCCCCACCTGCGAAGGACGAGTGTATTCTGGAACTCCCCGTGTTCAGTCCGGGCGCAAGTAGTGCTGGAGGTCTCATGACTTACTGGCAGAGCTATCACCGTTGGCCGACCACCGGTGGTTATACGGCTTATGCAATGCCGCATCACACCTTATGGTCCAACTCACCATTTGGAACACAGTGCTTCATGGAAGAAAAACCCGATCCTCTCAGGGATATCGTTGCATGGGATTGCAGACGTTTCTTGGATGCACATAAGGTACGATATGTCATTTTGCATTCTCAGGAACATCAGGAGATTTCACCGGAGGTCTATGAACGACTGAGCACGCAGATTCGCGCATGGATGCAAGCCTCTCCCGTTTATCAAGACTCGGACACTACTGTCTATGATCCTCGGCTGATTGATTCCGATCGTGACTACGCCATCATCCTCCAGGACGGCTTCCATGGAAAAGAACATTGCGGCGATGTGGTATTCCGCTATGCCGGAGAGAAATCACGCGTGCGCCTATTCCTCAAAAACGAATCTCAAGGTTTCGTTACCTTCAAGGCCAACTCAATACATCAGGCAAGGAGATTACGGGTATTGTTAGACGGATGCGCAATCGGCCGTTGCGAAATCTCTCCCAATAAGGCGACGTTTCAAACCAGACCTCTTCGCCTTGGGGCAGGGGAACATGAGCTGCTTATCCTGGCCGATGGCAGTTTCAGACCGCCAGTGGCTGGTTTTGATCTGACCGGTGACAAAGACACAAGTGATCTGAGCCTCTGCTTTTATAAAATCGACTGGGTCCGTTCGGATGACGGCACCTGCTTTATGGACGGGGTAAAAAGGTTGGAGTCCAAACAAGGACTTTAGAGCAAACAGGCAGTACGGCGAAAATGCGCGGGGCAGCCACACAACCTAAGCGCGATGCGTTCGGGGTAGGACTACATGGCGCTCCGCGTCGGTCTACATCTCAACGGCGTAGCTTTGGTTATCCACAAGGCGGCTAAATATCAGAGGCAAAATTTGTCCTCACCGACTCTATTCAAAATTCATGTCATCGCTCCACTTCAAACTCCCGTTGGAGTTGAACGAGTAGCACTGGCTGTCACCTGAACAAACATGGATTCCCTGCCAGGCGTTGAGCGCCGGAGATGCGGAGTGTTCAGTTCCCTCCGTTCACAATGAAGCTCCGTACTAACGCTCCGATTGAGTTGAACACATAGAGATTGCCCCCCGACTGGAGATACACCAGACCTGTCGCGTCTATCACAGCCGACGACCACTCGTCTTCCTTACCGCCAGGATGGGTATAACTCCATCTAAAGCCTCCCATGGAGTCGAACGCATAT
>CAYWRA010000082.1:0-12214 GCA_964460305.1 uncultured bacterium | reverse complement strand
TTCATTTGTCATTTGGTATTTGCGTTCTTGGATTTATTTCGGGTTTCAATTCAGTCCTTATGCCTCATGGAGCTTGCCGGAGCTGTCTCTCGCGTAGCCGCCGGCGCCCACCTCGCGCTCGATATCTTCTGGGTTTTCCCCCGCCGCGAGCCGCTCGCTCACTTCGTCCATCTCCTCCGGCATTTCTTCGCCCAGCTCGCCACCCAATTTCTTCATCCAGCGCCCAAGGGACTTCGGATCTTTCTCGTCGAGACCCGCCAGCGATGAAGGATCGGCGAGTTTTTCGAGACGGGACTCCTCCGTCCGGCCGATGCGGAATGCCGAGATGCGCCGCTTCATGCCGCTCCTGCAGCACTGCGGGCATTTGGGCGGCTTGTGCGAAGAAAGATTGCGTACGAGGAAGCTATAGATCCTTCGACATTTATCACAGGAATATTCGTATATCGGCATGTTGGTATTGTAGCACTGAAAGCCTTAAGCTTTAAGCTATAAGATCAGATCGCTTGCAGCTCGTAGCTTATTACTTTTGGGATTTGGGATTTGGGGTTTGGGATTTTCCCTTGGGGTTTGGGATTTCCCCCTGGGATTTCAACTTCCCCTGCCACGAATCCCGTTTCTCTAGCTCGCTGGTGATGGCGCGCAGCACTGCATGCTTGTTGAGCGCCCAGAGGGGGGCCAGCAGGTTGGCGCGCGGGGCCTCGCCGGTCAGCCGTTGGATCACCATTCCCGGCGGCAGTAGTTCAAGAAAATCACAGACTAGCGCAACGTACTCTTCCTGCGAGAAGAGAGGGATCAAGCCCTCCCGGTAAGGCATTTCGAGCGGGCTATCTTTTAGGATGTGGAGGAGATGTATTTTTACCCCATCTATGGGAAGAGCGGCTATGAATCGGGCGGTATCTTTCATCATCTCTTTCGTCTCCCCCGGCAGGCCGAGGATGACGTGGGCGCACACCTTTATCCCTCTTCGTGCGGTCCTTCTCACGGCATCGGAAAACTGTGCGACGGTATGCCCCCTCCCGATTGCTCTGAGGGTCGAGTCGTGGGCGGATTGGAGGCCGTATTCTATCCATGTCTCGGCTCGGGGTATGAACGAGGCGATCAGGTCCAGCACATCATCGGGAACACAGTCGGGCCGCGTGCCGATCGACAAGCCCACTACGACTGGAAGGCTCACGGCCTCATTGTAGAGCTGTTTCAAGCGGCCTGTCGGGGCGTATGTATTCGTGAATGCCTGGAAATAGGCGATGAACTTCTCCGCTCCGTAACGCTTCTTCGCGGCTTCCATTCCCCTGATCATCTGCTCGTGGACGCCGAGCCTCTTGTCCGAGACGTCCGAAGCCGACCCTTGGGAATCGCAGTAGGCGCAGCCTTCGCGTGATATGGTCCCGTCGCGTGTGGGGCAGGTGAAGCCGGCGTCGATGGGAATGCGGTAGACGCGGCAGCCGAATTTTTGTTTCAGATATATGGAGTAGCGCCGATAACGGTCTTGCATGGTTGCCGCCTGACGTGAGGATTATAACACGATTTGAGATAATGCTAATCTGCAACCGCGGATAACCACTACGGTAATTTTCCACGTCAGATTTACACAGTTAATCTGTGGTAAAAATTAATTTGCGGTTTGTCTCGGGATTTTCTCTTGCTCCGCTAATCATCTGGACGGCTGGAGAATTGCTGTTATACAATAACGCACCGATACATAGAGGCGCGTATGATGAGTTTGGATCTCATTCTCTTTATTGTGCTTCTCCTCTGTTTCGCCTACGGCGTGTTAAGGGGCTTCCTGCGTCTGGCGTTGTCTCTCGCTGCCCTGATCCTCGGTTCCCTGGCGGTTTGGTTGCTGGGGGTGGGTATAAGTTATTTCTACGACGCAAGCTTCCTCTCATCAACCGTGGCCGGCGTGCTCATCGGAACGGCGTTTTTTACCGTCGTTTATATGGCCGTCCTGGCAATGGGAAGGCGCCTGATTAAAACCAGGGCGCTGGCCTTCAGCAAGGGGGCCGCCGACAGGTTTATCGGCGGCGTATTCTCGCTTTGCGCGGATGCGGTGGTCTTGCTCCTGTTAATCTGGTTCTTCGATTGCATAGGGCAAGTTTCCCTCGAAAGGAATGAGCGGCTGCGCGTCCTCTGGAGCGAGTCAAGGGTGTGCCAATGGGCTGGGGCGCATAACCCCCTCTACCGCCTCGGCCCGGTGCGCAGGATCGAGGGGTTTCTTATAGCGGTGCGCGATCCGGAGGCGAGGAGCAGGCTCCACGATCAATCCGCGTATGCCGGTCTGTTGGAGAACCCGCGCTGGCAAGCGATCACAACCGACGATGGGCTGATAGACGCATTCCAGCGGCAAGACTGGATCGGCGTGTTCGGCAACAGTCGTGTGAGGGCGTTGCTCGCCGACGAGAAGTTTTGGCATGACCTTTCTTCAGTCAAATGGGAATCGGCCCTCGGAAAGGATGGAGCACCATCATGGATGCGCGCGACGGCTCCCGCCCATCCCTCCATTCTTCCAGAGTTGCCCCCGGAACGGCGGGTGAACGTGGGATCCCCGTCTCTTGCAAAGGTTATTCTAAAAAGGGGGACGGTTCTGCGGGGTGTGATTACACGGGAAGATGCGGCTGTGGTCACGCTGAATGTTTTGATGAACGGCGGAGCGATCTCGATGGATATTAGCAGGGCTGAAATAGAGCGCATCGAGCGCGCCGATTTCCGCCAGTCCCCACATGACACGGCACCTAAATAGTCCGGGTACCGCTTCCTCTCTTTTACTCTTTGTAAAAAATCGTCTCTCCGTGGTGCTCAGGGTAATCAGGCAAATCAGGTGCAACTCGTTTACTCTTTGTGCAATCAGGTGCTGAGTTCAAGTGCCCCCCGCCTTCTTGACAAAGTCCCTTCGGTGTGACAAACTCTCTCCATTCATGTAAGACCGTGGTACTCGGAGGATATCAGAACATGCTGCGAAGAAGGGCAAAGTATTTTGAACTTGTCAAGGTCCTCGGCCTGACCGATTTCAAACTCAGGTTTAATACCTCCATTCTCGGGTATGTCTGGTCTGTCCTCAAACCGCTCGGGATATTCCTCGTTCTCTATATAATTTTCGGCAATTTCCTTCTCCGCGGCAGCGACCCTCGTTATCGCGACAAACTCCTACTCGGCTTGTTCATCTGGAACTATTTCGCCGAGGCCAGCACCGGGGGGATACAATCGCTGCTCGGCAAGTCGCATATCATAGGAAAAATCTATTTCCCCCGCTCGATCGCCGTGCTTGGGACGTCGCTCAACTACCTTCTCACCTTCATGATCAACATGTGCATCGTCGCGGTCTTTTTCTTTATCGATGGGGTCGGTTACAATCGCTATACCCCGTTGTTTATCCTGTACGTCGTGGAGCTCTACATGATCATCATCGGCATCTCTTTCCTGCTCAGCGTCGTCTATCTCAAGTTCCGCGATCTGGTTGAAATATGGGCGATCCTGATCACGGCCGGGTTTTACGCCACGCCGATCATCTATCCCATAGAGATGGTGCCCCAAAAATTCCAGAAGGTGCTTTTTATCAATCCGCTGACTTTTATCATCGAATACGCCAAGAGGGTGACGGTCGAGGGGCGCATCCTCGATGCCACCTATAGCGCAAAGACTTTTATCATCGGCAACTGCATCGTATTCGCGGAGAGTTTGATCCTGTTCATCGTGGGCTTCCTGGTATTCCGAAAAATGGCCCCGCGCGCCGCGGAATACTTATAGAAAAGCTTTCATCGCGGACCTGCCCGCCTATGGCGGGGACGCACCCCAAGGGGGCCCCTTCGGGGGAGAGCGCGGAGAAGATTTATTGGTTTTAACAGCGGATGGGACGGATTTGCCTGTTGACGTTACTGCAATTTTAGCTATACTATAATTGCAATTAGTGCAAAAATGGTAAAGCCGATGGGCGCGATAGTTAAAAGGGAATTAATCGAGGAAATAGAACCGTTCCTGAAAAGGCCGGAATATATTTCCATAATTGGACCCCGGCAATCGGGCAAAACGACCTTGTTGGGGATGATCCGGGATTGCCTCCGGGGCAAATTCAAGGTCGATAAAGATCTGATTGCGACCGTCACTTTTGAAGACAGAAGACAGCTCCTTCAATTCGAGAAAGAACCGGTGTCTTTTGTCAAGTCTTACATTCCATCCGGCGAGTTCCGGAAGTTCTATCTGATGATCGACGAGTTTCAATATGCCGAGGATGGGGGGCAGAAGTTAAAGTTGATATACGATACGGTAAAAGGCGTGAAAATATTCATCACCGGCTCGTCGTCTATGGACATAAAGGCCATGGTGGGGAAGTTCATGGTGGGGCGGATGTTGAATTTCCATCTTTATCCGTTTGGTTTTGGGGAATATTTGAGAGGGACCAATGGCAGACTGGAGAAGATTTACAAAGAGAACAGTAGCGAGATCGCAAGGTGGCTTGTCAGCGGCGGCAGGTCCGGAAGAAAGGAAGGGGAAGACGTTTTCCATGAGGAAATGGTTCGTGAATTTGAGAGATTTAGTATATGGGGAGGGTATCCCGCCGTGGTTCTTGCTGAAAGCGATGTCGAACGAAGGAAACTGCTGGCGGATATTTACAATAATTACATCCTAAAGGATATAAAGTCCCTTTTGGAATTGGCGACGGAGAGGAATCTTTTCCTGTTGTCTCAATACCTGGCGACGCAGATCGGCAATATCGTGGTTTATCAGAATCTCGGACAGTCCGCGGGCCTGGATTACCGCAATCTCAAGAAACATCTCAATATTCTGGAAGAAACCTTCGTATGCAGCGAGGTAAGGCCCTTTTTCAAAAACAGGCAGAAAGAGCTTTCCAAGAATCCCAAGATATTTTTTGTGGATATGGGTTTTAGGAACAATCTTGTGCAAAATATGAACGGTTTGGCCCAGCGTTCCGATGCCGGGGCGATCGCGGAGAATACGTGTTTTATAAGACTGGCCGGGTTGTGCAAGGAGAGGGGAAGGATAAATTTCTGGCGCACCAAGACCGGCGGGGAGGTGGATTTTGTTTTGAACCTTGAGGGAAGCGTGATCCCAGTGGAGATCAAGTATTCGGATTTCGTCGCGGGAAAGATATCGAAAAGCCTCGCAGGTTTCGTGGACTCGTTTAATCCTAGGCGGGCATTGGTCTTGACAAAAAATTACTTTGGAGACGTGAGAAGGGGCGGGGCGAGGATCAAGTTTGCACCGGTTTATTATCTGTAGATGGAACCTTACACTTTCAACTTTCGGCCGTAGTTATGATCCACGTACACGACATATCCAAAACGTTCCTCCTCCCGAAGGAGAAGAAGCTCACGCTGAAGGAGCACGTGCTCGCTTTTCTTCTCGGCAGGGCCATGGGCGTCGAACCCCTCCACGCGCTGCGGGGGGTGAGCTTCACCGTGAACAAGGGCGAGTTTTTCAGCATCATCGGGAAAAACGGGAGCGGGAAATCCACCCTCCTCAAGATCCTGGCGAGCATTTATGCCCCCGACAGCGGAGGGGCCTCGATGGGCGGCAGCGTCTCGCCGTTTCTCGAGCTCGGCATAGGATTCAACCCCGATCTCACCGCGCGGGAGAACGTGTTCCTGAGCGCCGCCGTCCTGGGGTTGAGGCGCCGCGAAATCGAGGCCATGTACGACGACATCATCGGTTTCGCCGAGCTCGAACGGTTCCAGGACCAGGCCCTGAAGAATTTTTCATCGGGTATGCACGTGCGCCTGGCGTTCTCGGTCGCGTTCATGGTGAACGCTGACATCCTGCTGATCGACGAAGTGCTCGCCGTGGGCGACGCGAGTTTTCAGCAGAAATGCTACGACGTCTTCAGGCGTCTCAAGAAAAAGGGGAAGACGATCATCTTCGTCAGCCACGGCATGGGTGACGTGAAGGAGTTTTCCGACAGGGTGATGTTGCTTCATGAGGGACAGATAATGAGCATCGGCGCTCCCGAAAAGGTGATCCATGACTATCAGCTCCTGACCGCGAGGGAGGATGAGAAGAGGATGGTTCGCGAGGGATCGCTTAAGCAGAAGAAGGAGGCCGAGGCACAGAAGACCCTCGCGCAGCCTGGAACCGAGGGGCGATGGGGCAGCGGCCGGGCGCGGGTGCAGGGGGTTATGTTTTTCGATGCGGCGGGCAACGAGAAGCACGTGTACGCTACGGGCGAGGCCGTGCGCATGAAGCTCGCCTTCAGCAAGGAGAACGCCGACCTCACGTCTTTAAGGGTGACCGTCGCGCTGCACCGCGCGGACGGCATCAACGTCATGGAGACGCAATCGAAGCTGATTCCGCTCGATCGGACGGGAGGGGGAGCTCAGTATCTGGTCGAGCTGGTGTTCCCTCGGATCGAGCTCCTCGCGGCCATTTATCATTTTGACCTTGGGCTCGTTGCCGAGGATGGCGCCGGCGAGCCGCTTGATTTCCTGAGGGGCTGCGCGCACATCCGCATCTACCAGGATAGCGAAAGCCGCTATGGTAACTTCAAAGGGATCAGCTATTTGGCGCATGAGTGGCACACGGGAGAGTAAAAGACAGGGGATAATGCGTATGGCAAAGATATTCGTCACCGGCGGCGCGGGGTTTATCGGGAGTAATCTCTGCGGTTTCCTGCTCAAGCATGGCCATGTGGTCACGGCGTACGACAATCTCCTTCTCGGGCGAAGAGAGTTCCTTAAAGATTTTAAGGGGAATCCGCGGTTCAGGTTTGTAAAGGCCGATCTTCTCGATAAGAAGCGGCTCCTCAAGGAGATCGAGGGACACGAGTGCGTTTTTCATCTGGCCGCGAATTCCGACATCGGCCGGGGAGCGGAACATACCGATCTCGATCTCAATATCGGAACCATCGCCACTTATAACATGTTGGAGGCGATGAGGTTGAAAGGGATCGGGAACATAGTTTTTGCATCCACCTCCGCCGTATATGGAGACAACCCGAGGGCCATGCCCACGCCGGAGGATTATGGGCCGCTTTTCCCCATCTCTTTTTATGGGGCGAGCAAGCTCGCGTGCGAGGCCCTCATCAGCGCCTTTTGCCACAACTATGGAATCAGGGCATGGATATATCGTTTCGCGAACATCATCGGCTGTAACGGCACCCATGGCGCCGCATGTGACTTTGTGACCCGCTTGATCAAAGATCCGACGCGCCTGAGGGTCCTCGGGGATGGCTCGCAGGCGAAGCCGTACTTACACGTATCCGACTGTATTGCGGGGATGTGGTTCGGCTATACGCATGCCGGGGGGGATCTCAATTATTTCAATCTGGCCGTCGCGGGCGCGACGACTGTGCGGAGGATCGCGGAGTTGGTGATTGAGGCGATGGGCCTCTCCAGTGCGAGGATCGAGTATGCCGGGGGGACGCGCGGATGGCGCGGGGACGTGCCGCAGGTGCGCCTCGACGGCAAAAAGTTGGCCCGCTTGGGCTGGAAGGCGAGCCGCACGTCGGATGCCGCGGTGGAGCTTGGGGTGAGGGAGCTGGTGGGGCAGTACCGTGGAAAATCCCAAACTCCAAATCCCAAATCCCAAAGAGGAGTTTCAGGAAGGAGTCCCGAGCGGAGTCAAAATCTCAAATCTCGATGATTATAGGATGCAGTCCATTGAATTTTAAGAAGGAAGATGGAAGGCAGTATAAAAGCGTGGGAGCTATGCTATATAAATGTGTAAATAAAGACGTAAAATTTACCCCCGATTCCTTGTGCTTATTTGCTGCTCTGTACACTATTGGGATTTGGGATTTGCCTGCCCGCCGGTTGTCAGGCGGGGGATTTGGGATTTACTAACATGCAAGTGGTCATTCTTGCCGGCGGCCTCGGCACGAGATTACGTCCCCGAACGCTAACAGTCCCCAAGCCCATGGTCCCGGTGCTGGATAAACCGTATCTTTACTACCAGCTCGATTATCTCAAACGCCAGGGGATTAGGGAGGCGCTCCTTCTCATCGGCTACCTGGGAGAGCAGATCAGGGATTATTTCGGCGGCGGCGGTTCTCTCGGCATGGCGTTGGACTACTCGGTCGAAAAAGGGCTCCTCGGGACCGGCGGCGCGCTCAAGTTGGCGGGGGACAAGATCCACGACGATTTTTTTGTGATTTATGGTGACTCGTTCCTCCCGATAAATTATGCTGATTTCGAATCCGCGTTCAGGAAGGCTGGCACTGAGGGGATGATCTAGGTATACAGGGATCCCGAGGGCGTTACAACGGTGCAGGGAAACGTTGCCCTTTCGCCGGACGGCAAAGTGACGCGCTACGACAAAAAGATTCACGATCCCGAGCTCATGTACGTCGAGGCGGGGGTGCTCGCGTTCCGGAGGGATGTATTGAGGCGCATCCCGGCGGGGCAAATCGTATCCCTGGAAAACGATACCTATCCGGAGCTCATCCGCGAGCGGCAGCTTTCCGGATATGTCACCGCACAAAGATTCTTTGACATAGGGACCGAATCAAGAATCAGAGACATGGAGGCATGGCTGCGACATGATTATCTCAAGAACGCCGTTTCGCGTTAGCTTTGTCGGGGGTGGGACCGACCTCAGGGAATTCTATACCGAGACGTACGGGGCGGTGACGAGCACTGCAATCGACAAGTACATGTACGTCACCGTGAACCGGGTGAGCAGCTATTTTGATTACAAGATCCGCGTGAGCTATTCGAAGACCGAACTCGTGAAGAGGGTGAAAGACGTGCGCCACCCGATCGTCCGCGAGGCGCTCATGCTCATGGGTCTCGACGGCGGCATCGAGATCCACTCCATGGCCGACATCCCCTCCCAGACCGGCCTCGGTTCTTCCAGTAGCTTCACGGTCGGCCTGCTGAACGCCCTGCACGCCTTCAAGGGAGAGCACGCCTCCGCCGAGCAGCTTGCCCAGGAGGCCTGTAAGATAGAGATTGAAATCCTGAAAGAACCGATCGGCAAGCAGGACCAGTACATCGCCGCGTATGGCGGCCTGAAGCATATCCGGTTTAACCCCGACGAAACGGTGTATGTGGACCCGATCATCTGCTCCCCGGACACGCGCGAGGCCCTCTTCGCGAACCTGATGATGTTTTTCACCGGTTGGTCGAGGCCGGCTGCGTCGATCTTATCAAAGCAGAAGAAGGCGACCGCGGACAAGATCGGGGTCCTGACGAAAATGCGCGATCTCACGAAGGATCTGAACGAGGTCCTCACGTCAGGTAAGGACCTCGACCGGTTCGGGCGCATCCTGCATGAAAACTGGATGCTCAAGCGCGAGCTTGTGGGCGGTATCAGCAACACGGGAATCGATCGGTATTACGAGAAGGCCTGCGATGCGGGAGCGTTGGGAGGCAAGCTCCTGGGAGCGGGAGGGGGCGGGTTCCTCTTGTTCTATGTCGAGAAACAAAATCAGGACCGCGTGCGCAAGGCATTGGGCGATCTCATGGAGGTGGACGTCAACTTCGAACCGCAGGGGTCGAAGATTATTTATGTGGGAGGATGAAAGCAGTTCAAGGTCGAAAGTTGAAAGTGTTAAAACGCAAGTGGCCTTGGATTGTCCATGCGCTGGTAGAGGAGTAAAGAGATGAATAACGTAGAAAGAATATTTGGAGAATCGGAATCTTGCGCCGAGTACGCGAAGAAGTATCTTTCCTATCTTTCGGAGGTTTTCAAGGGTCTTGATTGCCGCGCCATCCAGACGGTAGCGGAAATTTTTGAGAAGGCGCGCGAAGAGGGTAAGCAGATCTTCTTCATCGGCAACGGCGGGAGCGCCGCAACCTCGTCCCATTTCGCGAACGATCTCGGGAAAGGGGCGTGCGTAAAGGGCAAGGCCCCGTTTAAGGCGATGAGCCTGGTCGATAATGTATCGCTCATCACCGCCCTTGCTAACGATGACGGTTACGAGAACGTATTCATCGCCCAACTCCAGAATATCCTTAACACAGGGGACGTGGTGGTCGGAATCTCCGCGAGCGGCAACTCGCCGAACGTCGTGAAGGCTATCGAGTATGCTAACGCGCGCGGGGCGGTCACCGTTGGGCTCACCGGTTTCTCGGGCGGGAGGCTCAGGGAGATTTCTCAGGCGTATGTCCATGTGGATACGCCGAAGGGCGAGTACGGCCCAGTCGAGGACGTGCACATGATACTGGATCACCTGCTCACGACGTATCTGAAGATGAAACTGGTGAAGGAATCGGGAAAGTGACTGTTTCACCACGGAGGCGCTTTGGTATTTGTCATTCCTGCTGTGGTTGGTGAAAGGATCGGGCTATGAATATCTCAGTGGTAATGCCCACAATGAACGAGGAGGGTGCGGTCGGGAAGGTGATCGGCGACGCCTTGAAGCATGGCGCTCCATGGAATCCCGAAATCGTGGTGGTGGATTCGAGCAAGGATCGGACCCCTGAGATTGCCCAATCTCTCGGCGCGCGCGTCATCCGACAGGAGCCGCGGGGGCACGGACTCGCGCTTAGGGCGGCGATGCTCGCCGCGAAAGGCGACGTCGTCATCACCACTGACTGTGACGACACGTATCCCATGGGGTACATCCCCCGTTTCATGGAGCTTATCGAGCGCGATGGCTACGACGTGGTGAGTGGTAACAGGATCCACCGGGGGAACCGCGCGATGCCTTTTGCAAACAAGGCGGCAAACCGGTCATTTGCCTCACTGGTGAGATTGCTCTATAGGATTTCCACCCATGACGTGACCACCGGTATGCATGCCTTCAAGAGGGAAGTCGTCCACGGCATATCCTGGGAGACCAACTATTCCTTCCCCTGTGAGCTAATTGTGAAAACGGTGCAGCATGGTTACCGGTGGCGGGAGCTGGATATACCGTACCGGGAGCGCATCGGCGAGGTGACGCTCAATCGCTGGCGCTCGGGGAAGGCATACATGCATTTCATCGTTGGTTACCGCTTTGGGATGAGATTGGCAAAGTGGCCGCTGTGATTTTAAAGCTGTAAGCTACAGCTAAAAAGTAATCGAGCTATCAAGCTATCGAGAAAACAGGCACTAATTTCTTTGGGATTTGGGGTTTGGGGTTTGGGATTTCCAATAATATGAAACTAGGAATTCTTGGCGGAGGGCTCACGGGTCTCACGCTCGCCTACCATTACGGCGAGGGCTGCGAGGTCCTTGAGAAGGATGCGGTGTGCGGAGGCCTCTGCCGCACCGTCACTAAGGATGGTTATTCCTACGACTACGGCGGCCACATCATTTTTTCGCGAGACAAAGACGTCCTCGATTTCATGGTGAAGGTCCTCGGCGACAATGCGGCGCGCTATCGCCGGAACAACCAAATCTGGTTCAAGGGCCGCTTCATCAAATACCCGTTTGAGAACGATCTTGCGGCCCTTCCCAAAGAAGACATATTCGAGTGCCTCCATTCTTTCCTTACCCGCGATTATCCCGAGCCGAAGAATTTCAAGGACTGGTGTTACTATCGCTTCGGGAAAGGCATCGCCGAGAGGTATCTCATCCCCTACAACGAAAAGATCTGGAACATAGAAACGGAGAGGATGGGATTGGAGTGGGTAGGTGGGCGCATTCCCGAGCCGCCGCTTGAGGACGTCCTGAAGTCGGCAATCGGGATAGCGACCGAGGGCTACACGCACCAGCTCTATTTCTATTACCCGAAACGCGGCGGCATCGAGGCGCTTATTCATGCGATCAGGAGCGGGGTTGAAAAGGTAGAGACCGGCTTCACGGTGAGGAAGATCAGGAAGAAAGGCGCGGTATGGATCGTCTCCGACGGGAGAGGCGAGCGCGAGTATGAGCGGGTGGTGTCCACCATGCCGATATTTGACCTTTTCGATGCGCTCGACGGCGTTCCGGCAAAGGTGCGGGAGGCGGCGCGCGGCCTCCGTTACAATTCCCTCATCTGCGTGATGGTTGCGGCAAAGGCCGAGAAGCCTGCCGACAAGTTTGCGGTTTATTTCCCACAGAGAGAACTCAAATTCCATCGGGTCTGCTTTTACGATTACTTTGGGCAAAGCTGCGTGCCGCCCGGAAGGACCGAGGCGGTCGCGGAGATTACCGTGAACGAGGGAGACGGCACGTACGAGATGACGGATGAAGAGCTCGTGGACCACGTCGGCTGGGGGTTGGAGAGGGAGGGGTTTGTCGCCAGAAGCGGCATTTGCGCTACGGACGTTTCCCGCCGGCAGTACGCCTATGTCGTGAACGACCTGAACTACGGCAAGAACCTGAAAATCATCCAGGATTTCGCTAAAGATACCGGCATCAT
>CAYWRA010000081.1:0-12299 GCA_964460305.1 uncultured bacterium | reverse complement strand
CAACCGGCACTTGTTACCATGCTTCAAAAAATGCTCACAGCGCAATTCCCTCCATCCATTAGCCTCTTGTTTTATCCGCCCGGTTGCCGTATCCTTGATCATAAGCATTTGGATCAACTGTTATGCCAACCGCCCAATCCCGCATTTTTCAAGGTGAAATGCCGTGACGGAACTGGAAAGCCTGATCGCGCTCAACATGGTCGAGGGCCTGGGGCCGATCACGATCAAGAGGCTCGTTGAATTCTTCGGCTCGGCCCAGCGCGCGCTGGGCGCAGACACCGGAGAGCTTTGCCGGATCGATGGCATCGGCAAGGAAAAGGCCGCTCGCGTGAGCCGGGCGATGCGCGAGGTGGACGTCTCCGCGGAGATCGCCGCAATCGAGAAGGGTCGATTCACCATCGTCACGTTTGCCGACCCCGCATACCCGGCTTCATTAAAGCAGATTTACGATCCCCCTCCCCTCCTTTATGTCAAAGGCGCATTGAAGGGGGAGGATCGCCATGCGATCGCCGTGGTTGGCGCCAGGCGATGCTCGCAATACGGGACGATGGCCTCCGAGCGCCTCGCGACGCAGATCGCCGGCGTCGGCCTCACCGTCGTGAGCGGAATGGCGCGCGGCATTGATACCGCCGCGCACAGGGGCGCCCTGAAAGGGGGCGGCAGGACGATCGCCGTCCTCGGGAGCGGCCTAAGCCGCATCTATCCGGCGGAGAATGCGCGGCTCGCCGACGAGATCGCGGCGGCGGGGGCGGTGATCTCGGAGTTCCCGTTGCGCATGGGCCCCCAGAGGACGAATTTCCCCCTCCGAAACAGGATCATCAGCGGCCTGTCGCTCGGCGTGGTCGTTATCGAGGCCGCCCGCAAGAGCGGTTCCCTAATCACGGTAGCGCAGGCGCTTGAGCAGGGTCGGGCCGTGTTCGCCGTCCCCGGCAGGATAGACTCATTCGCCTCGCGCGGCACGCACCAATTGATCAAGGATGGGGAGAAGTTGGTGGAGTCGGTCGAGGATATTTGCCAGGAGTTCCCGTACCTCTTCCCTGCCGCAACCGCACGCAGGGAAGTTGACGACTGGGAGGAGCTTCCCCGGCCGCGACTGACGGCAGAGGAGGAGACTGTTTTCAGCCATGTCTCTTCACAAGAGCGCTCCATCGACGAAATCATTGCGGCGTGCGGCATGCCTGCATCTATCGTCTCGGCGGCCCTGCTCTCCCTGGAGCTCAAGCATCTCGTTAACCAGTTGCCAGGCAAGATGTTCCGCAGATCGATATAGCACACCCGGCTAACACCCTGCATATTATTCTTTTATTTGGCGCAGGCCCCCGTGTATAATCACCCTTTACTACAGTGAAAAGTGTAAGGTAGAAAGTGTAAAGTTAGATCATATACCACAGTTAAAAGCGTAAGCGTAAAGTATAATGTGTAAAGCTGCGCTAATAGCTCACCGCGGAGTGGGCTGCGCTTTGAACTTTTCGCTTTCAACTTTTCGCTGTGGTTACAATCCGCGGCAAAAACATTATGGCTAAATCACTCGTCATCGTCGAATCGCCCGCGAAGGCCAAGACGATCAACAGGATTCTTGGGAAATCGTTCACGGTCATGGCCTCGATGGGGCACGTTCGGGATCTCCCCAAAAGCAAGATCGGCGTGGATACCGAGGCCGACTTCACCCCCCGCTACGTCATCCCCGTCAAAAGCAGAAAGATCATCACCGAGTTGAAACGGGCCGCCCAAAAGTCCCAGAAGATTTACCTCGCTCCCGATCCCGACCGCGAGGGAGAGGCGATCGCCTGGCACCTCCAGGAGGTGTTGAATGCCACGGGCAAACCATTCTTCAGGGTCGCATTCAACGAGATCACCGACAAGGCGGTGCGGGAGGCGTTCGAGGCGCCCGCGCAAGTCGATCTTCGCAAGGTGGAATCGCAGCAGGCCCGCCGCATCCTGGACAGGATCGTCGGTTACAAGCTGAGCCCCCTCCTATGGGAAAAGGTCGCGAGGGGCTTGAGCGCAGGAAGGGTCCAGTCGGTGGCGGTCAGGCTCATATGCGACCGCGAGGTCGAAATAAGAAATTTCAAGGCGGAGGAGTACTGGTCCATAGAGGTTGAGCTGGAAAAGAAAGAATCGCCGATAGAGCGGTTAATCGCGAAGCTCGCGAAGGTCGACGGGCAAAAGGCCGAGATATCGAATCAGTCACGGGCGGAGGAAATCGTTAAGGATGCCGCCGTGCAGCAGTACCTTGTCCAGTCCGTCGAGGAGAAGGAACGCCGCCAGAATCCCTACCCGCCGTACATCACCAGCACCCTGCAACAGGCGGGGGTCAACCGCCTCCACTGGCCCATCGCGAAAACGATGAAGGTCGCCCAGGAACTGTACGAGGGACTCGATATAGGGACGGGCGGGACTGTGGGGCTCATCACCTACATGAGGACCGATTCGTTCAAGATCTCCACATCCGCGCAGGATGAGGCGTTGAAATTCATTGCGCAAAAGTTCGGCGCCCCATTCGCCCCGGCACGGCCGAATGTTTATCGCTCGCGAAAGGGCGCGCAGGAAGCCCATGAGGCGATCCGTCCCTCCTACGCCAGCCGCGAGCCGCAGGCCCTGAAACCATACCTGACCAAGGAGCAGTATGCGCTTTATCGGTTGATATGGGAACGGTTCATAGCGAGCCAGATGACCCCCGCCGTGCTGAAAAAAGTAAGCGTCGAAATCGCCGCCGGGCCCTATCTCTTCAGGGCGTCGGACACCGCGGTGGTGTTCGAGGGATATTTGAAGATGGCCGGGGAGAAAGTCGGCGAAGAGGATGAAACCGCCCTCCCGAGGCTACGGAATGGAGAGCAGCTCGCATTCATCTCCATTCACCCCACACAGCACTTTACCGCTCCGCCCCCCCGCTACACCGAAGCCACCCTCGTCAAGGAACTCGAGGATAAAGGCATCGGCAGGCCGAGCACTTACTCGCCGATCATCTCCACGATCCGCAAGAGAGGCTACGTAAGCAAGGAGGGAGGGCGATTTCATACCACGAACCTGGGAGAGACCGTCAACGGGCTCCTCGTCGAAGGATTCCCCAAGCTGATCAACGTCGAATTCACCGCCCATATGGAGGACGAGCTCGACGCAATCGAGGAAGGGAAGACGGCGAGGGTCCAGGTGCTCAAGGAATTCTACGATCCGTTCATAAGCTCGCTGACACATGCAATGGCCAACATGAAGAGCCTGAAAAAGGCGGCCGAACCGACTTCCGCAACGTGCGAAAAATGCGGCCATCCGATGGTCATACGCCATACGTTCAAGGGGCAATTTCTCGCCTGCTCGGGTTATCCGCGTTGCCGGAACATCAAACCGATCACCATGCACGAGGATGGCAGTTTTGAGATAGAAAAGGCGGTCACGCTCGAAGAAAAATGCCCCCAGTGCGGCAGCGCTCTCATGGAACGGTACGGCCGCTATGGTAAATTTATAGCGTGTTCGGGCTACCCTGGATGCAAATACATCAAGCCGAAGTCCACCGGCGTCAATTGCCCGCAGCCGGGCTGCGGTGGCCACATCGTTCACCGGCGGGGACGCGGAGGGGCGCAGTTCTACGGCTGTAGTAACTACCCGAAATGCCGTTTTAGCGCAAAGAGTCTCGATGAAATCGGCCCCAAGCCCGCCGGCGAGCAGGCGGAAGGGGAATAGGATGAAACCACAGAGGCCTCTGAGAAGGCACAGAGAACACAGAGGGATAGCCCCAATTTTAACCACGCCCCAACGGGGCCCCTTCGAGGGATGTGAAAACAGGCTAAGGTTTAAGGCTGAAAGCAAAAAGAATCAGCCATACTTTTAACTTTCAGCTTTTTGCCATAGCAATTCTCTGTGCCCGCTGTGATTATTTCTCTGTGAACTCTGTGGTTACGCATTAAGCCCTATTTCTTGATAGCTTAATAACTTCCTATGGACTCCTTCTCAGATCGCTACTTCAACTATCTTCGTGCGGAGAAGAACGCCTCTCCCCACACGCTGGATAACTATGGCCGCGACATCAGCCGCTTCGGCAAGTTTCTGGCCTCGAAGGGAATGGGCGACGGCGACGCACTCTGGCGAAAAGTGGATCGCTCATCCATCCGCCAGTATCTTGCCGAGCTCAACCGCGCCGCGCTCTCCAAGGCGAGCATCGCGAGGGCCCTCGCGGCGCTGCGGTCGTTCTACCGGTTCTTATGCCGGGAAGGGCTCATTACGTCCAATCCGTTCGTGGGCGTTCTCACCCCCAAGCGGCAGAAGACACTGCCCAGATTTCTCGACGTGGAGGCTACCCGCCGGTTGATGGAGGCGGCGGACGGGCAGGATCTCATCTCGCTACGCGACCGGGCGATCCTCGAGATGCTCTATAGCACGGGGATGCGGGTGAGTGAACTCACCTCCCTGGACTGTGCGGCCATAGATCTGCTCGGCGAGGTGGTCCTGGTCATGGGGAAGGGGAAGAAGGAGCGGATGTCGCCGCTTGGAAAACAGGCCGTCCTGGCGCTGGGCAACTATTTCCGCGAGCGCGGCATCAATCCACTGCGATCGGGCGGGTCCCGCCCGGTAATCGCATTCATCAACAAAAGCGGCGGGAGGCTCACGGCGAGATCGGTCCGCACCGTCATCCGGAAATATGTAAGGAAGCTCGCGCTTTCGGAAAAGGTGTCACCACACGCGCTGAGGCACAGCTTCGCCACCCACCTGCTGAACGCAGGCGCGGACCTCCGGTCGGTGCAGGAACTCCTGGGGCACTCGAGCCTCTCGACGACCCAGGTGTATACGCACGTGACGGCCGAGCGGATGAAACAAGTTTATGAAAAGGCGCATCCGAGGGCGTGAGTATAAATCCCGAACGAGAGTGGGAGAGACGGAGAAACGGCGAGCCGGTGAAGAAACGAAGTCGCCGATTCGCCCACTCTCCGATTCGCCGGTTCGTATAATGCGGTAGATTTCCGCATAACAACCGGCAGACAGGATTAACTGCGCCGAGAGGGGATTGGCAGTGACATGATGTTCCTATATAACATCCTAATCACGCTCTACTTCATCCTCGCCCTGCCGTACTATGCCGTACGGATGGCGCGGAATAACAGGTACCGGGCCGGCCTGAAACAGCGCCTCGGTTTTTACCCTCCATCGGTGAGACGGGGAACCGGAATGGGGCGGCGCATATGGTTCCATGCCGTCTCCGTCGGAGAAGTGCTGGCGGTTATGCCGCTCGTGCAGCGCGTTCGCGCAGAGTTGCCCGACGTACAGATCGTGCTCTCGACCGTGACCCTCACCGGCCAAGGGCTGGCCCGTGAGAAGCTCGGGGAGACGGGAGTGGTGATCTATTTTCCCCTCGACATGGGTTTCGCGGTGAGGCGCGCGATGCGGATAGTAGCTCCCGATTTGATCGTCATCGTCGAGACAGAAATATGGCCGAACTTCATCTGCGCCGCCGCCGGCAAAGGGATCCCGATCGCCATCGTCAACGGCCGCATCTCCGACAGGTCGTTTCCCGGCTACCGCTGTGGCCGCTTCTTCCTGAAGTATCTCCTGAAACGGGTGTCCGTCTTCAGCATGCAGACGGATCTCGATGCGCAAAGGATTAGGGTCATCGGCGCCCCTCCGGAGAAAATCGCTACCACGGGAAATATGAAATTCGATTGCGGGATAGCCACAGGCGACGAGCAGGCCCGCCTCGCCATCGCCGCCTCTCTCGGCCTGGACCCTAAGCAGGATGTAATAGTCGCCGGCAGCACGCACAAGGGGGAAGAAGAGATTATTCTCGATGCATATCGGGCGGTCAGAGAGAACGGATTCGACCCCATGTTGATCGTCGCTCCTCGGCGCCCCGAGAGGGCCGCCGAGGTGAAGGCCCTTATCGGGGCTAGGGGGGAACAGTGCGTCTTAAGATCCGGCATAGTCCCCGGCAGAGCCTTGCCTCCCCGTGCGGTGCTCATCGTCGATACGATAGGCGAACTCATGAACATATACCGCGTCGCGACAGTCGTCTTCGTGGGAAAGAGCCTCGTGGAGGGGGGAGGGCAGAATGTCATAGAGCCGGCGAGCATGGGGAAGGCGGTGGTCTTCGGCCCCTCGATGCACAACTTCCGTGAGGCCGCCGAGACGCTCATCAAGAACAAGGCAGCCATTCAAGTCGGCGACGCGCGAGGGTTGCGCGAAGCGTTCGTACTTCTCTTCAAGGACAAAGAGGCCCGCGAGGGCATGGGGCGGCGAGCGGCGGAGAGCATGGCCTTAAGCCGCGGCGCAACGCAGAGGAACCTGGAGATAATTCAAAAGCTGCTTAAAAACCAATGACAAATGACAAATACCAAATGACAAGTGAATTACAAATGACCAAATGACAAAAACTCATTGTGTTTTGTCATTTGGTATTTGTCATTCTCAGTATTGGGATTTCGTAAGGTATTAGCCTGGGGGCCTGTGGTGGACTGTGCTTTTTGGAACGAGATCGTGGACGGCCGGCGGAAAGGAATCGCCGCCCTTTGTATCAGCCCCATTCTGCTGGCGCTCTCGCTCTTTTACCGGCTCGCGGTCTGGGCGAGAAACAAGGCTTATGATCTCGGAGCCTTGCGCATCCGCCGGCTGCCGCATCCGGTGATCAGCGTGGGCAATATCGTAGCCGGCGGCGCGGGGAAAACGCCGTGCGTCCGGCTACTCGTTGCCGAGCTCCAGAAACGAGGCATACGGGCAGCCATCCTCAGCAGGGGCTACGGCGCCGTCCAGCGCCAGCATCGCTATCCCCTCCTCGTCTCTGATGGCGCGCGAATACTGCGCTCCGCGGCGGAGGCCGGCGATGAGCCCGTCATGTTGGCGAAGAGCCTCGCCGCCTCGATCGTCGTCGCCGACCCCAACCGAATCAGGGGAGGTATGATGGCGGCGCGGAAATTTGCGGTGGACTGCTTCATCCTCGATGACGGTTTCCAGCACCGGAAGCTGCACCGCGATCTGGACGTCCTACTCCTTGATTGCGACCGGCCCTTCGGCAACGGTAGGCTCCTCCCGGCTGGCCGCCTGCGCGAACCGAGGAGAAACATGTCACGCGCCGGTGTCCTGGTCATTACGCGCTGCGAATCCGCGCCGCCGAAAGAGCTTGTGGATAAGATCAAGACGGCGAACCCGCGGGCTGCGATCTTCAGCGCGAGGCACAGACCGAATCGGTTAGTGGCGATAGGCTCGGGGGCCGTAGGCGATCCCGCCGCCTTGAGAGGGAAAAAGATCGCAGCGTTTTCCGCAATCGCCCGCCCCGACGATTTTGAAAAAAGCCTCTTGAGCCTCGGGGCGGCCCTCATCTTCAGGCGCGCATTTCCCGACCATCATTCTTTCGATCGGAGAGAGATCGAAGAGATTGTCGCGGAAGCATCCCGCCGAGGCGCAGAGGCGATCGTCACCACCGCGAAAGACGCCGTCCGCATCCCCCCCATGCCGAGCCCCCCTATCCCGTTCCTCTACCTTGACGTCGAAATGGAGGTTTGCGGCGGAGGGGATAAATTGATAGAATCTGTGCTCGCTTTGATCAGCAGAAAATAAGACGGAGATATTTTAACACCTGATTATCCTGCTCCCCCCTTAATATCAGAGAGAATCAGGGTAATCAGGTGCAAGAAGAGACATGAAAACAATACATCCAACCGCCATCGTCAGCCCCAAGGCCGAACTCGCGGATGACGTTGTGGTGGGGCCATACGTGGTCATCGAAGACGATGTCGTAATCGGCCGCGGCACCGAGATACACGGCAGCGCTTGCATAAGGCGATACACCACCCTCGGAGAGCAAAACAGAATCCACCATGGCGTGGTGCTGGGGGACCTGCCACAAGATCTTCACTTCAAAGGCGCCAGGAGCTATCTCCGTATCGGCTCTGGAAACACTTTCAGGGAGCACGTCACCATACATCGCGCAACGGCGGAGAACGGCGAGACGACCGTAGGGAACGGGAACTATTTCATGGTGCTCTCCCACGCGGGCCACGAGTGCGTCATCGGCAACAACAATATCATCACGAACTGCGCCCTCATCGCCGGCCACACCACCATCGAAAACAACGTCGTTATCTCCGGGGCGGTGGCCATTCACCAGTTCAGCCGCATCGGGCGCCTCGCGATGATCAGCGGCCTCTCCGCGGTCAACCGTGACATCCCGCCGTTTGTCATCGCCGGCGGCAGGCCGGCCGCGGCGACCAATCTGAATCTGGTAGGCCTCCGCAGGGCCGGCGTCTCTCAGGAGGCGAGGCTCAAACTCAAGGAGGTCTTCAAGACATTCTATACGTCAGGCCTCAATACCTCTCGAGCCCTCGAAGAGATAGAAAAGGGTGAGATGACCCCGGAGATACGGAACTTCATCGACTTCGTGAAGGCATCCAAACGAGGCGTCTGCCGCTATGCGGAGTGGGCCGAGACGCGCGGGTCGGATTTCTAAAGCTTCCATTTCCAGCGCCCGATATTTCTGCTTGCTCTGACGATCCCCGGCGTCAAAACAATCAGGTGAATCGGTGTAATCAGGAGCAACGAACAGAATATAAATTATGAAATCATACCAGCGTCTCGGATTGATCGTCCTCGCCTCGCTCCTGTTGAGCTGCCTCATCTCACCCGTGGTATATTCCATGCTCCAGTGCCTCAGGGGCCTGTCCCCAGGGGCGCGCAGCGCGCTTGACTTCCCCTTCGACCGCGTGATGAGGCGCGTGATTCTCGCGGTGACCGTCCTCCTCTTTTACAAAGAAAGAACGAGGCTCGATATCATGTCCCTCTCATCGATCGGGCTGAGGCGCGGACCGGGATGGAAGTCCCTCCTACGCCGCGGATGGGTTCTCGGGATCTGTTCGCTCACCTTGATGCTTTTTGTCATGGCGCTTTTCGGCTCACGCCGCTTCGATATCTCGTTTTCGGGGCCATGGGATCTCACCCGCCAGCTCCTCACCGCCTTCCTCTCAGGGGCGGTGGTAGGATCCATCGAGGAGCCTTTCTTCAGGGGATTCATACTCCAGAGCCTCTTCAAAGACATGCGCCGCTCCGCCGCCGTCATTGTCATGAGCCTTTTCTTCGCGATAGTCCATTTCTTCAACGCCTCTGACATGCCGCCCGTGCGCGGCTTCCATCCCCTTCTCGGATTCAAAGCGCTCGTCTATTTTTTCCAACCGCTCCTCTCGCCCGCGGAAGTGATCCCCGGTTTCATCGGCCTGTTCCTGGTCGGCATCGTCCTGGCATACGCATACCTGAGGACGGGTTCGCTCTACTTGTCCATTGGACTACATGCCGGCTGGGTGTTTGGCATCAAGGCGGAGAGCATCTTCTTCGAGAGGATCAACGCTGTGGCGCCATGGTTCTTTGGCGACGGGCGCGTGGTCACCGGCGTGTTCGGCTGGGTGATGCTGCTCCTGATGCTGGCGGTGGTGAGGCGCGCTATCCCTCTCGCTGCTCAACATTAGAATCCAGAATTCAGCAGCCGGAATCCGGTAGGTAAAGGACGATATTCTGGATTCTGGCTCTTCGGTTATGAATGATCCCGGCTCAGGCCCCCCGGAATTTACTACCAGCTCTTCGGCACCTTCGTAACCCTCCCATAGTTGTTGTAGCACGTCGTCCAGCCCGGCCAATCCACCGTTCCCTGGAGCCTCACATCAGTCAAAAGGTATCCGGCCTTGCCCAGGTCGAGCTCAATCGCCTTCAGGTCAGAGATGTCCACTATGCCGAATTTCACGGCGACGTCTCCTGCCACCAACCCGTATTTCCTGCCTCCCAGATCCTTCATAGCTTTGTACCCATATGCCTTGTTCTGACCGTCGGTAAAATCGTAGAGCATCGAGCTCCCCGTGCCCAGGTTGATGGGAACGCGGCTCATCACCGCCAGGTGGTTTCTGTGGCTCACCACTACGTAGTAATATCCACTCATCGGACATGCAATTTTAACCACGGTGTCGCCGTCATCATCTATTAATTTCCCATCGTTCCTCACGAACGCCGACCGCTCAACTACGGCCGGCCCGTTGTAGGTTGTTCTCAGTTGGATACAAACCCAATCAACCACGTTCGGCGGAAGGGGATCCACTACCCTTTTATCCGTATAAGGCGCGGTCGTGGGCAGGTATCCCAGCGTCTGCAATGTCGTGCGCATGGTCGGCGTCCCGCCGGTATACGCCCCTTCAAGAAATATCTTTGCCTCCAGCCTGAAGCCGGGCGTTGGAGTTCTCGTCGGCATCCCCGTCGGTGTTGCCGTAGGAGTAGGCGTTTTACAGGGAGGTGTCGGAGTCTTGCTGGGCGTCGAAGTGGGAGATATCGTCGCTGTTCCGGTCGGGGTTGCAGTGGGAGTCCGAGTGGGGATCTGAGTCGGCGTGCTCGTCGGAGTCATTGCCGGCGTTTCAGTAGGTGTGGGTATCGCAGTCGGGCCTGTCAGCCGCGGCCTTGGCGTAGGCGGGCGTCCCTTACATTAATCCTCGATTTCGGAAGGATTTGCCGCCTTGACAGTCGAGGGAGGAATTGAGAGACTAACGTCAAACCGAAGGCCAGGGAAGGTAGACCAGCGCGGCCTGCCATGTCTATATCAGGCTAGACTGGAAGTAGTTATGGAAGAAGATAAGATCTTATGGAGGTACTACCCCGCATATTTCCTCTTCAAGGGGTTTTGCGGGTGCATCAGACTGCTCCCGGAAAGACTTCTCTGGTATGCCACCGGGGCAGTCTCCGGGATTGCCTATATAGCCGACTCGCGCCACAGAGGGCGCGCCCTCGCAAACCTTGACCTCGCATTCGGTGACAGCAAGACGAAAGCCGAGAAGCGGCGGATTGCAAGGGGCGCGTTCAAAAACCTCTTCCTCACCATGGTCGAGCTCGTCAGGATCCCCCTTGTAGCGGAGAACGTCAAGGAGACGGTACGGGAATCGAACATCGGGGCCATCGGGAGGGCGCTCCAGCGCGGCAGGGGCGTGATATTCATCATCAGCCACTTCGGGAATTGGGAGATCATGGCCCATCGCTGCGTGGCAGAGGGGCATAAACTCACCTCCGTGGGGCGCCCATTGAAAAATCCCCTGGTGCACAAGGAAATCAACCGTATCCGCTCGATCAACGGCGCGGTGATGCTGGAGAAGAAGTGGGTGGCCAAGGACATTATCGGACGGCTCCGTCAGGACTGGTGCGTGGCGATACTCTTCGACCAATACGCGGGACGCCACGCGCCCTTCGTCCCCTTCTTCGACAGGCCCGTCTCCACGACCCCCGCCCCCGCCCTCCTCGCCATGAAGACGGGGGCCGCTGTGATTCCGGTTTTCGACGTCCGCGAGGGTCCCGGCAGGCACCATCTCACCATCCTCGAACCGGTGGAACTCGCGAACACGGGGGACAGAGAGGCGGACATGAGAGAGAATTGCGCGCGCTTCAACGGGATACTTGAGGAATGGATCAGGAAATACCCGGATCACTGGCTGTGGATGGCGCGGCGGTGGCGGAGAAAAAAGGGGCCGGACGAGCCATGAGCGACTTCAAAAAGATCGTCATCCGGGGGACAAACTGGCTCGGCGACTCGGTTATCACCATCCCATCTGTCAAGGCGCTGAAGCGGCTCTACCCGTCAGCCTCTCTCGGTATTATAGCGCCTGCGAATCTCGCCGGACTCTGGGAGAATGAGGGCGCTGTCGATCACGTGCTCCCCGTGGCGAGACCGACGGGTATACGCGAGAAGCTGCGGCTCATCAAGCTCATTAGAGCGGGCCGCTACGATCTCGGGGTGATTTTTCCCAACTCATTTGAATCGGCCCTCTGGTTCTTCCTCTCGGGCGTGCGGAGGCGTCTCGGCTACGCGACCTGCGGGCGCGGGTTGCTGCTAAACCGGAAAGTCCGGCCTCTCAATGACGGCGGACACCAGGTACGCCGCTATCTGAACCTCGTACGGGCGCTGGGGCCGATTCACTCGGAGCCGGCGCCTTCGATCGCTGTCCCCGATGGTTTGCGCCAATGGGCGCATGACGCGCTCCGGGCAAAGGGGATTGTGGAGAATGACCGTCTTGTCGGCATCAATCCGGGTTCAACGTACGGGCCGGCGAAATGCTGGCCCCCGGATAAGTTCGCCGGCCTCATCCGATTGCTGCGCGAGAGGCTCGGGGTCTCAGTCGTCATTGTGGGGGGCAAAAGGGAGCGGGCGCTCGCCGATGCGCTTTGCCGGGGTATAGGGAAAGGTGTAGTCAACATGGCGGGCGAAACGACCGTCATGCAGCTCGCCGCGCTCCTGGAGCGCTGCGCGGTGGTAGGGAGCAACGATACCGGGCCGATGCACCTCGCCTGCGCCGTGGGGACGCCGG
>CAYWRA010000080.1:0-12518 GCA_964460305.1 uncultured bacterium | reverse complement strand
TAAAATCGTTCCAGTAATCCTCAGGTGGTTGCGGCAATGGGGCATTTTTGACGAGCATGACGGTGCGTTCAAGCCGCCGATGGAGGGACGTGCAATTCTGACAGGAAGTGAGGTGCCTTTCGACAACACCCTTTGTCGGGGCGTCCAGCGTCCCGTCGATGTAGTCGGACAACAACCATTCTGCTCTTCTACAGCGCATGATATGACCCACGAGGGAAAATCCCACCCCGCCATGAAGGCGGGGCGCCCCGCCGCATGGTGGGGCAAATCCCAACATTAGTTGTAAGCTTACGGCTGGATCTCACTCCACAAATCTCCTCAGTTTCTGCTGCATCTTCGCTCTCGCGTAGTGCAACCGCGAGCGCGCCGTCCCCACGGAGCATCCCATCACCCGCGCGATATCCTCGTGTGCCATGTTATCGAACTCATGGAGCAACAGCGCCGTACGATGCTTCGGAGGGAGTGACTCGATCGCCTCAGCGACCGCACTTTGCAATTCGCTCAATTCGACGGCATCGCGCGCAACCCTCTGCCCTCGATTCTCAAGGAGAATGGCTTCGTTGAGCTGGAGATCCATGCCCCTCTGTTTTCGCTTCCTCCATAAATCCATGCAGCAGTTGACCAGGATACGGTAAAGCCAAGTGGAAAAACTCGACTGTCCCTTGAACTTTCCGAGTCCCCTGTATGCCCTGATAAAGGTCTCTTGAGAAAGATCATCCGCGTCGCTGTGATTTCCCATCAATCGGAAGGCTGTGTAGTATATTTTGGTCTTATGCTTGTCAACCAGTTGTTTGAAGGCGGCGGCATCGTCTTTCTGCGCGCGCGCCACCAGCGACTCGTCGGATAATTCCATATTCCCCTTGTATATGCCCACTAGAGGCGCCACCGGAGGAAAGAGCAAACAGCCGGTCCTCTTGGGGTATAAGATTATAGTACAAGGGGCCCAACCACATAACCTTTTTCCTGCATAGGATCAGTTACGAGACGATCATCCCCCCCTCCCCCCCTGGAGGGGGAGGGGTAGGGAGGGGGGGGACCCTACTGAAACTGATCCATTACCTTTACCTAATCGGCCTCAAAAAAGAGCCGGACAGGCCGAGTGAATGGAGGGGATAGCGCACCAGCGGTGCGGTTTCAATCTCGGACCTGTCCAGTTCTTTTTAATCCTGAAGCACATACCCATTCTCTTCGATTTCATAAAAGTTAGACGCATAACTCACTTCCACGTTCAAAATATTTTCGTTTTTCCACAAACACAAAAAAGCCAGGCATATAACTGCTTGCCTGGCGAAGTGTTACGAATCGGATATACCCTGCGGGGATCCTTGGGGGAAGAGGATAATGCGTGACGGCGCGATAGGTATTTTCGCCTAACGCCCCACTCCCAACGCCCCGCGCAGCTTACTGCGCAGCATCCCCCGTTGACGTGTCCGTAGCATCGTATTCGAGTTCCGCCGTCTTTCGCCTCTCCTCCGCAGCGAGCGCCTTTTCGGCGGAAACCTCCCCGCCCCTTTTTTCCTTTACCTTCTCGCCGAAAATCTTCGCGATGGCAAAATATACGGCGAGGGGGATCACTATCGCATAGAGGATGTACTGGAGCATCCCGAGCTTGATGGGCGGCTGCGGAGAGAAGCGGCTCAAATTATAGAGGAGAAACGCCACCGCCACATAATCTACCGCAAAATTGGCGTGCGGCTCGTTCGCCTTGAAGAGACACAAGCCATTCGTCCTGTCCTTCTGAAAAGGCCAGAGGAGGCTTCCTCCCATGTGGCCGGTGAGGTCCTCTGCAACGTGAATGGCGTAGCCCAGAAACGCAACCAGCCCATACAGCCACCCCATGCCCCATCCGGCGGCGAGCGACGCAAGGAGCCACACGCCGATCGATAGGAAAAAACCCAGGACAAAGCTGTGGCTCCAAGTCCGATGCCAGGGGAGAAACTCCACTTCCACCACGTCCCCCACTTTCTTGAAACCGTACTGCGGCCCGCTCATAATATCCACAACCGAGGGCTTACCATGCGGATCGAGCACCTTGCCCTTGAGCTTGTAGCGCCCCACGCGGTTCTGTTTCGGCTCGGTCCCCGGGCAAGGGAGCTGCGAGGTGGTGACAATCTCGTTGATGACGACCACAACCTCGTTCTTTTCGTTGTCGAACTTGATGACGTACTGCCGCCAGAGATCCGCCCCCATGCGCATCGGGTAGAGCTGCACCTTTACATAGCGCCCGGTCGCGTAGCATTCGTCTATCGCCCGACCGATCTGTTCCGCCATTTTCTGGGGGTTCGGATTATTCGGGTCGGCGTCGATATCGTAGTCGACCCCCGACATAAACTGGCCGAACTTGAAGTCTAGGGTATCAGGGAGTATCCCGAAGAGCCCGCCCAGCACCAGGATATATGAACTCGCGACGTTGCTGTTGGCCAGCTTGGTCGCCGCAGGGATGAATGACGCTAACGCCACGCCGCTCAGGAAATGGGTGAGACCCTTCATTAGGTTGTCCTCCAGTTACTGAAATACCAAATGACAAATGTCAAATGACAAAACACCGTGAAGTTTTGTCATTTGGTATCTGTCATTAGCCGTCTCAGCGTCCTCAGTGGTATAAAACCTCAATCCAGATGGAAAAATTTCAGGACCTCCGGGCCATGGCCCCCCATGCTGATCGCCAACCAGATGAGCAGCAACGCCATGGAGTTGCTCAGCCGGGAATGGTAAAACGCCGGTATGAGCCCGATCCCCGTCCCCACCGCCGTAAGAAATATCCCCATCCAGCCCGTGAGGCCCCAGACAATAATGAATATTATGCCGAGCGCCCCCCACAGGATGTGGTGATAATCGACATGGGTGATGAGTTTTATCGTCCAGCGGGTGAGCGGGAACATCATCAGGAAACTGAGCGCGCCGCTAATCATCATAACGGCAAGGATCTGAAAATACTCCTCGAAGGTATAGGGGGTAAAGATCGGCTTCAGGATAATCGACATCCCGCCGCGCGCGATTCCCCCGCCCTTGGGCATGAGCGTCGGCACGAAGAACAGCAGGAACGCACCGACGTAGTACACCACCTTTGAAACCCCTTGAGAGATCACGAAGATCCGGTCGTCCCGCTGGCCGGTCGCCGCGCCCGCGACAATGCCGCCGATGCCGCCGGTGACCGCGGGGGTGACCGCCGCGATCCCGCCGCCGAGGGTGCCGGCGAAAACACCCTTGGCGAGAAGACGATGATCCAAATCGATGGTGGAGCTGATATACTGCGGCGGGACATCCTGCCTCGAGACGAGATTCCTGGCGATGATCGCCACGGCAAAGAGCCCCACGAATACCGGCATGATGCCTTGGAAACTCATTTCCAACGGCACCAGCGTCCGGTTGAGTATTATGAATCCCATGAACCCCGCCAGGGCCATCGTGCCGATGCCCGCGATGAGATTGGCCCAGGCCCATTTGAACTTCTCCCACTTGGTCCTGCCGAGCCCGGTCCCTTTCGGCCATTCGCTCATGACCATGTACGTGACAAAGAGAAGCAGGATCCACGCGAGGTTCTGGCTGCGCAACTGGACGATCGCCGGCAGGGTGTAGAAGCAGAACGGCGTGAGGAGCGCCATTACGACGATCGCCGCGAGACTGCCGACGCCGGTGAGGATGGACGCCTCATATCCCCGGCCCTGCATCATGTACTTCTGCCCCGGTAATACGACGAAGACCGCCGCCTCATCGGGGGCGCCGAAGAACATCGAGGGAATCGTATTGATGATCGACCATGCGACGAGCTGCGACATGAAAAAAGCCGGCAGGGCGACCTCAGGAATGAGATGCGGCCATGCAAACCATGCGAGCAGAACGATGCCTGCTACGTTAAATATGTGGAGGGCGGGAATCATCGACAGGAGCCCCCCCATGACCGTGCCGATAATGGTATAGATAAGTATCAGGACGTAATCCATGATCTTCTCCTCCCCCGTAACTTAAAATCCCAAATCCCAAAGCAAACTATAAGCTTACGGCTCCCGCTGCTTCCACCACTATGGACTATCGACCATGGACTATTTTTACAGCTTATAGCTTACGGCTTACAGCTAACTGATCCCCATCAAAACAACACCGACGGCTGAGATTCCGCCTCCCCCTCGCCCCCCTCGCGAGCGGCGCCCGGCTTCCCTCCGTCTCCCGCGCCTTCGCGTATCTTTTCATAACCGGGTATCTCCTTCGCCGGGATCGTATCACCCTTCAAAACCTCGATCTTTTCGACATTGCGGACCTTCACCTGGGGCCTGCCCTTAAATGCATCTACGCTACCCACCACCCTGATCTCGTTACCGACCGCAATTACCTCCCCCACCACCTCCACCGCCTTGCCCTTATTCTCAAGAGTGACCTTGTCGATCGTCACCTTTTCGGGCACCGCCGGGATCACCTTCACCCGTGAGGGGATGTTGATCATGAGGCTCGTCCCATACTTCTCGGTGATCTGGATGGACCCGACCACGCTCACCTCATCGCCCACCTGTGGGACGTTCCCCGACTCTCGCATCTTGTCGAGGCCTCGGAACGCTTGGGCCCTTAGCTGCTCACTCCCGTCGTCGACGTCGAAGCCAATGCCGTCCCTGCCCATGATCGAGACCCTCGTGACCTTCCCCTTCACCTCGACCACGGCGTTGTTCATCCGGGCATTGATGTCCGCGATGCGGACGACGGGTATCTTGATCTTCGTCGCGGTGAACCACAGGAGCGCCAAACCTCCGATAGCGAGCACTAGGGCGGCGCGCTTGAAAAAGATGATGCTCATCCTCTTTTGCAACGCCGTACCGCAGTATGGGCATTTCTCGTATGCCCCGACGAATTTGCCGCAGCTCGGGCAGAGCGTCTCAGCCGGAAATTCCCTGACGTTGCTAGGCGGCGCCCATGCGTTTTTAGTTTTGTTTTCCATCGGCGATCCTCTCCTTTTTTGGAACATCAATCCCCGCGGCCATTCCGGCCGATCAGAAAAAATGCGCGGCCATGCGATCCATCATCGCACCGTCCGCGCCTGTCGTCATTTCACCCAAAGACGCGCGCGTTCCATGGCGATCTCTGATGGGTTATTGGGGGCTCGAGTGGTACATCCAGGCAACACCCGTCTTTATTATAACACCACTCTCATGCGCCACAACCGATATTTCATCCCCTGATCGTAAAAATCCCAAATCCAAAACCCCAAATCCCGAATAAACGACAAATGGGCTCAAAACGGGCAAACTTTTATCAGTTTTGAATTTCGGGTTTTGCTTGGCCGCAACGCTCTCGCCCGCGAGGCTGGCGGGGGTTTGTTTAGAGTTTCACGTTTCGGGCTTCGGCCCACTATGTGCGCCCCTCACCCCAATCTTTCGTATATCTCATACCCCCTGCCCACGTAAACCACCTTGTAGCGGATATCGAGCAGGTGGCGCAGTTCCGGAAAATCACCGCTCGTGTCCGGGCCGAAGAACCAGGGAACGTCCGGGTCGATCCTAACAACGAACCGGGGCGAGGTAGTCTTCAGGCTTTCGATGAATCTTCTGCGGAGTCCCTGTATATAGGGGTGTGACACATGGTGGTAAAAGCACGTATCGTAATAAAACGGCGTGGCCAGTTGCGCTCCCGTCATGAGCATGGCATGCACGGCGCCGCCGGCGCCCTCGATGGGTTGGACCCTGTCCCCATCACGCAGGTTGCTCTTCAAATACGCGGCAATCTCGTCGACCCTCCCTCCCTTGGGCGGTTCCGGCGGCTTCCCCTTGACCTGATTCAGAAAATCATGGGGCAGGCGAACGGCAAAGCACGCCGTCATGAACAGGATGACGGCCGGGAACCTTTTTACTACCTCCCTGCGCTCCCGAGGTTGCCTGATCACGCAGAGCGAACTCAACAAAATAACGAAATACGAAAAGGGCAACCAGTGGTACGGCCAGAACTTTCCAGCCAGCGGCACGTATAGGCTATAACAGATCGCAAGGCCGGCCAGCAACATCACCTGGCGTTTTTGTGAAGCGGCGAGCCCCGAATGGAAAAGCGAAATAACGGTCCCAACCGCCGCCGGTAGCAGCCACAATCTTAAGCCCCCTAAATCTATGTAATTGAAGAACAGATACTTGACGCGCAGAAAGCCGGTGGCGATCGCCTTGTATCCCGTGAGCTCATGATAGAGCGGCCAATAGTTCCTTGCCATGTCGATAAAACTGCCGAGGGCGTCGTTCATCAGCAGATACATGAACGCCGCGGCGAGCGGCGCCGCAAAACCTGCGAGTGACGCCGCTACCGCTCCGACCAGACGGGCTACGCCGGGAAATCCGGTTCGGCCATCCTCTCTTCCATCGAGGATTATGAATGCCAGCACCAACGGCAACCCAATCGCCGCCTGGGGCTTGACAAGCGCGCCCGCGCCGAAGAAGAAGCCGACGAGCGCGCTCCGGACGGCGGCGTTGAATCGGGGATGCGACGAGACAAGCAGGGCCAGCACAGTCGGGAGAAGGATGACATAATCCTTCTGCAAGCTGAGGACCGAGCCACGTCTAAGATATATAAGGCCGAAGAGCACCGCTCCGCACCAGCCAGCGCGCCGGTCGATCCCTCTCATCCAAAACCAGGTCGCGACGAGTATCGCCGCCAAATAGAGCATATCGGCGCACCGGAAACCGAGGTCGGTATACCCAAATACCCGCCCGACGACATAGTACGTCAGATAGACCCCAGGCACGTTTTCATCAAAGAAATCCCTGTAGGGAACCTCGTGGAAACGGTCGATGAGGAAGGAAAGGTAGAGCATGACGGGCGTGTCATGCACCATCCGCCATTGTAGAGAAAGCGCGGCGACGAGGATTAACAACATGGTCAAAGCTGCCAGGATCCCTCGCACCAATCTATCAGTCATGGCGTTCAGCGCCCCAGTGATACTCCACCAGATCGCTTACACGGTCGGCATAGGTGAGCCGCACGTTCACGTGCCCGAACCCGGCCTCTCTTATCGCCCGATCCACCACCGCGCGCGCCAGGTCCGGCCTGTTGCACTCCTCGGAGAGGTGCGCCAGAAATACGTCGGACAGCCCCTCCGAGACGATCTCCGAAAGGAGCTCAGCGGCCGTATCATTGGACAGATGCCCCACGTCACTGCGAATCCTCTCCTTGAGGGAGACGTGCCGCGGGCCGTTGTTGAGGAGGTCCTGGTCGTGATTGGCTTCTATCACAAGGGCGTTACACCCCTTAAGCATCCGCTTCACCGTCTCCGATGGATGGCCGCAGTCGGTGACGATGCCTATCCTCATCGACCCGGCGCAGACGATGAAACCCACCGGGTCGCTGGCATCGTGGGGAACGGGAAACGGATGCACCGTCACGGCGCCCACTGTAAACTCACTCCCATTCTTGAAAAATCTCAGCCGTTCGGCGGGGATGCCCTTCTGGATGATTGCGCTCGCGGTCTGGCGGTTGACGTACACCGGGACGCCGTGGCTCCTGCAGAGCGTCGCGAGCCCCTTGATATGATCGTGGTGCTCGTGGCTGATGAGGACCGCCTCGATCTCCGAAAGCGCCGCCCCCACCGAGGCGAGCCGCCTCTCCAATTCCCTGCGGCTCAGGCCCGCGTCGATGAGAAAGCTATGGCCGTCTCCAGCAATGTAGATGGAATTCCCTCCGCTGCCGCTACCCAGGATGCACAGTTTCATTTAGCACTCACCGCCCACACTGCCGAGCTTACTCATCTCACTACGTCCCCTCGCGTTCGAATTCCGCTCATATTATACTACCACCTGATATTCAGGGACAGGCTTGTTTGTCGCGACAGGTAATCGCATGGCGAGGGTAAGTCAACCACATATTTCTGAATGCCGAGGACGAACATACGTGCTAACACCGTCGCTTGTATTATCATCAACACAATTGTAATTCCCCGACCCACCCGGGAGGAGCAATTCGACGGTTGTATCTCCTCCGGCCTGAAAACAAAAGTCGCAGGCACCAGCGTTATCGTAGGAGTGCTTGTTGCCGCGAGGATCAGTATCGGTGTCTATGCCGTAGTCTAGGTCGGAGTCTCTATCGGCGTTGGCGTATTGTCTCAAAATGAATATAACACGCCATCGTTATAAGGAACCCGCACCTGGCCACTATAACCTATCGAAGGTGAACTTCCATCAATGCCAGCGCCTGCTACATAATAACTCCATAATATAGTCCCGGATGACCCAAAAGAGAAAATATACTCGTTTCGAGCAAAATATATTCTGTCATCGCCGTCGATCACTGCTGAACTCTGGTTGTCTGTCATGCAATACGACCAACTCAACGTACCGTTTGAGTTAAGTCTGTATAGATTCCCGTCGCTCTCCTCCATGCCGTACTCTCGGACCCCAAAAATGACGCTGTTATCACTGCTTATGGCTGGAGATGAATAGGATTCAAATGCACCCGTCTGATAACTCCAGTACAATGCACCAGACGAAGTAAGAGCTACTATCCGCGCGTTGTCTTCACCGTATTCTTCTTCCTGCGTTGTCTGGTATACATTCCCCAAGGAATCGATGGCTGGTGAAACATCGGCAAGCGTACTATCCAAGGCATAGCTCCACAAAAACGAGCCTTGGGACGAAAGTGAGTATACGTTCCCCTGTGTCTCAGCTCCGTAGTACAATCTGCCCTGAGAATCTATGGCTACGGAAGCTGACAAATTACCCGTGCCCGAATATGACCAATAAACTGTTCCGCTGTCATTGAAGGCTAATATAGAATGCGCCCCCCCTCGCTCAACCGAAGCATAAATCCTCCCCCCATGACACGTCGGGCTATTATGATATATCACCTTAGTCGTGTCGTAACTCCACCTCAAAGTGCCGCCTGCATTGATGGCATACAGCCGATTATCCTCGCTCCCAGCATAGATTGTCCCTCCAGAATCTATCGCCGGATACCCACTCATTAAATTACCAGTCGTATATGTCCACAAAAGAACTCCGTCTCGATCAATCGAGTAAAGCTTAGCGCCGGCGCAATAATATGTCCGATCATACCTATCGGTTGCAAGGGACTTCCAATTGTCTAAACCCGTGTTGTAACTCCATGACAATATCCCATCCAAACTACCAGCATATGAGGTGCGGCCAGTGTGCTGTGCGTCATATCGGAACATCGCCCAATGACAGGGAAAGGGTGTCGGAATATCGGTAGCACAGGCAAAATACAAATACCCATTCGCTGCAATGAACACCACACCGCATACCACACCATACAGTCGTTTCATTAGTCACCCCCTTGGTTTTGCATCGCGCTATCACTAATGCTACTCTCAGTTTTTTAATGCATAAATAACGGAGCTTTTATGCGATTTTTAATTCATAATTCATTGGGCATAAGTGATATAATATCAGCCATCTTATGTCACCGTCAATCCCAATCACTCGGATGTCCTGCCCTGGTCGAACAACGGCAGAGAAGGCAATGTTGTGCATTGCCTTGATTCTTTTTGCAGTCGTTATGATCAGGAATGCTTGGCTATGTGATGACGCCTACATCACTTATCGCACGGTAGATAACTTCGTCAACGGCTATGGGTTGACCTGGAATACCGCCGAGCGGGTGCAAGCCTATACCAATCCTCTCTGGATGTTCGTCGTGTCAGCCGTATATGCCATCACACGCGAAATATATTACTCAAGCCTGATACTGTCCCTGGCAATATCGTTTTGGGCGGTAAATATAATCGCATGGCGGGTGGCAAGATCCACTGCCACAGCCATTCTCACCGTTGTCACGTTAACCTGCTCCAAAGCCTTTGTGGACTATTCAACCTCCGGCCTTGAGAATCCTCTTACCTATCTGCTTTTGGCGCTATTTTTCTCCGCATATGATGCACAAAAGGCAGGCTCCAGGAAGATTATTATCCTTTCCTTTCTTACCTCATGTGCGGCTCTCAACAGAATGGATAATATAATTATCTACCTCCCCGTACTCGCCTATACGTTGCGGTGTGCTCCTGCGCGTAGACGGATATTCTCGCTGTTCTTGGGCCTCGCACCCCTTATACTATGGGAGGCATTTTCCCTCCTATACTACGGCTTCCCCTTTCCAAACACCGCGTACGCTAAGCTAGGCACCGCAATCCCCGCCGCAGCGATGATGAAGCAAGGAGTGTACTATACGCTCAATTCATTCACCACAGATCCTCTAACACTCTCTGTTATAGCGGCTGGAATTATTATCCCGTTCCTGGCAAAAGACCGAAACGGCATACCCGTGGCCATCGGGATAGCCTTGTTTGTCATATATATCATCTGGATCGGCGGAGATTTTATGATGGGGCGATTCTTTGCCACACCATTCTTCTGCGCCGCAGCGATGCTGTCACGCCGCCCCCTCCCTTCCACGAAAATATGGGTGCCCCTTCTTACCCTCATCACCATCATCGGCCTATGCAATCCCCGTACGCCCGTGCTGAGTGGTACTAGCTACGGAGCGGCATACAATGACAGTACCTATGAGAAATCGCATCATGGTATAAGTGATGTGCGGGCTTTTTACTACAAATACTCGGGCCTCTTCAATCTCACACCAGGGCCGCAGTCGGACACCTCCCACTGGAGACTGCTGGGCAGGAGGGCTGACACTCACGCCCCGCCATTCTTGATCATCAATGCCGTCGGCGTCCCTGGTTTTTGCATAGGTCCGCACTCATTCATATTGGACCCTATCGGATTAGCTGACCCGCTGCTTGCAAGGACGCCTTGCATCCAGAGCCGGCACTGGCGCATCGGCCACTGGGTACGCTATATACCGATCGGGTACATCGAAACCATTGTCTCGGGAAAAAATTGCATACGGGATAAAGACCTAGCCGCCTATTACGATGCCTTGTCCCTCATTTGCCGCGGCCCCTTATGCGACAAGCGCAGGCTCGCCACAATCCTCAAGATGAATATCGGCGGATACGACAAACTGCTGGAGGCGTATGCCAGTCGCATGCAGAGCGCGCAGCAACAGGATGAAAACATGATCGCTAACGGCGTAATACCGATACCCTGGAACCAAGAGGGGTGCACTGTATTCACTCACGGGGAAAGAGTCGTGAGTCTCGGCAAGGCGTACCGTCCATCGCGGATAGAAATCAGCCTGGAGAGTGACGATTCGTATCAGATTACCTATGCCCGCGACAATCTCAGCCTGGCCACACAGGTGGTCCCTGCGCAGGATCCTCCTCCCGGCAAGCTCGTCATCCATTTACTGAACATACCACCCGGAGTAGCGGGTGAGGGATTTGACACAATTTTCATTAGTCCCCGTGAAGGCGACGGCATATACAGGCTAGGGTATCTCCGATTGATTGACTGATGTACGTGATCTACCCGCACCGGATCATGGCATGGTATACTGAGCCTAATGAAAAAATGGACATCGGTAGCATGTGTGTTTGTTGCCGCCTACGCTGCCGCATTTTGCTGCATCTGCTGGCTCAGATACCGGACGTTTTCATATTACGATTCCGACCTCGGCGTCGTCAGCCAGGTCATGTGGAACACCCTCCGCGGCCATTTCTTCTACACCTCCATCTTCGGATGTTCCATACTGAAGCTGCATCCAAGCCTCATATTTGCGGTCCTACTCCCCCTCTACGCCATCTGGCAATCGCCCCTCATGCTGCTCTATTCACAAACGTTCCTGCTGGCCCTCTCGGGCCTGCCGGTCTATCTCGTCGCGCGACGGGAGCTCAAGAGCGAACAGATGGGGCTCCTCTTCCTCGCCCTTTACCTGCTCTACCCAGCTCTCGGCTACGTCACGCTCGGGCATATCCAGGAACAGACGATCGCCGTCTTCTTCCTGGCGTGGGCGTATTACTGCTATCGCACCGACAGGTACGCGCTTTTCCTCATCATGCTCGGCGTCGCATTGGCCGGGCGCGAGGAATATTCCCTGCTGGCGATCACCTTCGGCCTCAGCGCGCTCCGGGAGCGGAAGGGGCTTAGATGGTGGCTTCCCCTCTGCGCCGGGGGTTGCGCGTGGCTGCTGTCGTACTTTCTTATAATCGCCCCAGCCATGTGGGGATCGGCGCAGTCTCCATTCGAATCGTTCTATGCCGAGGCCGGCGGCTCCGCCGGTAACATCCTGAAGAACATCGTATGCCATCCGATCTCAATCGCCTCCATCATGGTCACGCCGCCTAAACTCCTTTACCTCTTCCATCTCCTGGCGCCGCTAGCGTTCACACCACTCCTCTCCCCGGGGGTTCTCTTCATCGTCTCTCCGGTCATATTCCTGAATCTGCTCGCCACGCGTCATGGCGTGGCCGATATCGTCAACAAATACAATGCCCCCGTCATCCCGTTCGTTTTCTTTGCGTCGATCATGGCGCTTGCGAAGGTGCGTCGCATTAGGGGCGGCACATTCACCCGGCCTGTGGTCACCGCGCTGTTCATCGCCGGGGTCTCATCCTCTTGGTGCTTTGGGCAGCAGTTGCATCTCTTATCGCCTTCGTGGCGCGGCCTCGCAGACCTGCTCCCGAAACCCGATTTCCTCGTGCCATG